>NZ_CP017560.1:2811745-3124161 GCF_001753205.1 Sporosarcina ureilytica
TACGTTGAAGGATTGAATGTGTTTCTGTTAATGCACCTTCAGCTGTTTGAATTAATGAAATCCCGTCTTGTGCGTTTTTCTGAGCCATGTCTAGGCCTTTAATTTGCGCACGCATTTTTTCAGAAATTGCAAGACCTGCTGCGTCGTCTCCTGCACGGTTAATTCGTAATCCCGAAGACAGTTTTTCTAGGCTTTTACCTACGTTTGTGTTGTTAAACGCTAATTGACGATGTGTATTAAGTGCCGCAATGTTGTTGTTAATTCTCATTGTTATTTTCCTCCTTGAGTTGTGTCGGTTCACGTCCTTGTGATCCGTTGTTTTTTTAGTAACATGAAGAAGCGCCGGCCGAACACATTCTGCATCTTACATTACTATTATCGGATAGGTTCTAAAAGTGTTTAGCTATTTTATAATCTTTTTTTCAGTTATGAAGGATTTGTGTCTTAGATGAATATGGAGGAAAGGGGGGGAGATATAAGGTATTTTTTATATACTCAAGGTTGTAGCTTAATTGTAGTAGGTGCGCAGGTACGCGTTCAATTTTATATTAACCGGATTTAATCTTATACCTGTGCACCATATTTCCTTATACATTATTTCTCATATTTTGTGTTCTTCAACTTTGTCAGGTCAATGTTATCGATAGCAAGAGCTTCTCTATTCGTCTTTGAAATAGATAAAACGAGTTCCCCTCTTAAAATATCGACTGATTTTGGCGCTTCGATGCCGATGCGTACATTATCTCCTTTAACTTCTAGGATGCGAATTTCGATGTCATCGCCGACTTTGATTGTTTCATTTTCTTTCCTTGATAACACAAGCATTGTTCACGCCTCCTCCTTCGTTTTTGTGTTGATTGAATGGCGCATTGAATAAATTGTGTCGTTTAAAATCATCTGTTTTGCTTGTTTGTTTTTCGTGTGGAAAATAAGAGGTGCTTGTAAATTAATTGTCGATGTTTCAAACGGCTCCTTTAGTGAGAGGACGTTTAGAACAAAGATATCTGATTGATCCTGTATTTTTAGCAAGTCAATTGTTGGCTCGTCAATTTCAAATACGTAGTCATCTATTAGTGTAAATGGATTCGTGACGATAAAAGCAATATGTGTGCTTGTTGTTGATTGAAGCACTTGGAAAACTTCATCTCCTTCAATAGGAAGAAGAATAAATCCTTTTTCCTCCTCAAATCCTGGTAATCCTTTTGGGAATGCCCATGTTTGTTCTTGCTCGATTTTGAGTGTACCGTGAAATTTTGTTTCGATTTGCATCGCGTCTTGCTCCTTTTCTATTCTAAATCGTATATTTGTAAACAAAAAGACCAGCGTGAATGCCGGTCATTTGTTTATTACCATTTGACGTCAATCTGAATAGACGGCTTTGGATTCACCTTCTATTCCACAGCGCTTAGCATCAACGTAGGAAGTCTACAAGCGATGGCTGAATAATTCGCGCACCGACTGATAAAGACGCGCGGTGAATCGCTTCTTCAGCAAACATTTCTGTAATTACTTTTTCGAATTCAATGTCTTCGTTTTCAGACATTCGTTTCGTTGAAGACAATTCGAGTGCCGATAAACGCGCATCCATCATCTCAACACGATTTTGTCGCCCACCGATGTCCGCGCGTTGGCTAACGACATTATCTAATTTTTCTCCAATTGCTCCAATTGCTTGGTTGTAATCTTCTTGTGTTAGATTATCTTTTTCTATTAATCCTTCGAACATTTTATCAATTTCTTGAAACATTTTAAAACCTTGAGTGTTTACTTCTATTTTCACACCATCAAATACCTTGATTTCGATTTTTTCTTCAAAGCCAGGTAATGGCGTTTTATTTGGGTTAGTTCCTATTTCTTGCAGTTCTCCGTCTTTAAAAAGCGGTTCTCCCGTATTCGTTCCGCTGAATATATATTTTCCAGCGACTTTCGTATTTGCCAAGTCTTTGATTCGATTTTGGAGTTGTTTGAGTTCGACTTTCAAGTTCTCGCGGTCTCCATCACTTATTGAATCACTTGCACCTTGTGTAACAAGTTCATTGGTACGGTGAAGGACCTGTCCGACTTGATTTAGCGCTTCATCTGTGTTGTCCAACCAGTTATTCACTTCTCCAAGGTTTCGCTGATATTGATTTATTTTATCGACTTGCATTCGATAGGCCATCCCTTTCATGACAGCCCCGGGATCATCGGATGGACGACTCAGTTTTTTACCTGATGCAATTTGTTCTTGTAGTTTTCCCATTTTATTATAACTTGCGGATAGATTCCGAAGCATGTTATTTGAAAGCATTGATTGTGTTACGCGCAATCTATTTCCTCCTTCTACAAATTACTCCTTACTTATCTACCAGCAACACCCATTCCGTTAATAATTTTATCGAGTGTTTCATCTATAACCGTTATCATACGTGCAGATGCATTATACGCTTGCTGGAATTTAATCATATCGGTCATTTCTTCATCAAGAGAGACAGAACTGATTGATGCACGTCGATGTTCAACTGCTCCTAATAACGTGCCTGTATTAACCATCATTCGTTCAGCTCGTTTACCATCTTCACCAAGTTGACCGATGAGTGCCTGGTAAAATGATTGGATAGTTGAGCCACCGAGTCCATTTAGGCCATCAAATTGAAGGTCCGCAAGCGCTTGAGCATTTTTACCGTTTCCTTCTTGTGGATTATTAAAGTCTGAATCTGAAGCCGCAAATCTGCTTGCGTCATTAAGTATTTCCTTACTGACAGAAATATTTTCGGCAGTGATTTCTGGCTGACCGTTAGAACCAAAGAAATCTGTTCCTTGGTTTCCTTTTAAATCTGTCCCTTTTTTATGAATATCATTGAATTTTTCCGCAAATTCTTTTGCCATCTGATTCAATTCAGCAATCATGTCTGGATATGTTCCTTTTGGTCCGTTAGTACCCGTTACGCCATAAGAATTTATCAATGATTTTAAGCGTCCAGTATCTAAAAGATTATCATGACTAACGTGTTCTACATCCCCACCGCCTGCAGGTTTTATATTCAACCCAGTTAGTGGAGGGTTCGTACCATTACCTGTAAAATTAGCCCCTATCGTTCCATGGTTTCCCTTTTCCACAAGCGTTACAGATCCACCATTATTTTTTAGTTTCACCTTCACCGTACCTTCAGCTATATCCAACGCACGACCGCCTGATTTTTCGTACGCTACTTCAATTGGAATAAGCATAGATAGCTCATCCAATAAAACGTCCCTAGCATCGTATAAATCATTTGGCATATAGCCATTCGGTTCAACTTTTGAAATTTGGTCATTTAAGTCGGCAACTTGTTTAAGTATTGAATTGATATGACCTTGTTGTTCTTTGCCATTTTCATCTGTTTGCAATGTTAAATTTTTAATTTCTTGATTTATATTACCTTGAATTTCTTTTAGTGTTTTATCAATATAGTGAAATGAATCAGTAAGGGCGACACCGCTTTGAATAGCAACTTTACGTGCCCCTTCGTTTTCAGGGTATACTGCTAAATCTTCTAACGACTGCCAAAACTGGCTAAGTGATTTCTGTAAGCCATAATGTGACGGTTCATTCAGTACATCTTCCATTTGACTAATCGCCCGTGATTGTGATTCCCAGTAACCTAATTTATTCGCTTCTTGTCTAAATTGATGGTCTACGAAGGAGTCGCGAATCCGTTGAATCGAACCCGCTTCTACTCCTGTACCTAGAAAACCGGGCATTGCCCCTGAATTCATGCCAACACCTGGATAGCCGCCTGTCGGTTGCATATTAACGCGTTGGCGAGAGTAGCCATCTGTGTTCGCATTACTAATATTATGTCCTGTTGTATATAAAGCAGATTGTTGTGTATATAATCCGCGTTTGTTCGTTTCTAGCCCCATAAAAGTCGAGCGCATTTAATTTCCTCCTCAAGCTTGTGAGTCAAATGTTGGTCGTGATCTCGTTTCATTCTTTCCGCTGATTTCGTTTTTTGAATAAGTGACTGTTTCTTGTTGTGGTCGTACCATGTCCAGCGATAGATTCACGAATTGAAGAGATTGATAGGTTAACTTTTGGTTCAAGTCGTTTTGCCATTTCAAGTCATGAATCACATGCAGGAGACGGTCCCTCGCCTCCGTAAGGCTTTCTTCTTCACTCGTTGACTGTACCGCGCGCTCTACGTCAGATATTGTAGGGTTTTCGGATACGAAGCGTCCTTGCTTCCTCAAATAATCTACTACAGTCTGTTGTCTTTGTTGTTCAATTTGGGCGATGGCGGCGAGATGTGCTTGTTCGTCTTTTAATAGTTGATTGAGCGCCGCCATATCGCCGTCTTTAATTAGCGCTGTCTTTTCATGCGCAAGGCTTAATAAACTCGTATGCATTTTTTCTAAATTATTAAGCGTCGCCAGTATTGGTTGAATCGACATGTTGTCAGCTACTTTCATTCATAATTATTTTTTATAATAGTTAATTAGCGACTTGGCAACTTCTTCTGCATTCACTTTATACGTTCCAGCATCGATTTGTTCTTTAATCTTTTGCACATGGTCTTTTCTTTCCGCTGCATACGAATTTATTTCTGAAAGTTTTTTTGCCTCAGACGAAATTTCAATTTTATCTTGTTGTTGAGCACTATGTTGAGCTGATTTACCAACTTTAAGCTCATTGGCCTTATAAGGATTTACCGCTGGGATATTTACTCTATTAATTTTCATCGCGTCCCACTCCTTCATAATTTCGTTCTTACTCTGTTATGTCGGTATATTTCCTTGATCATTTAGAGGTCTTTTGTACGATTATCTTGGCGGTTCTTATAGTAGCCTTTAGCATCAGATTGGCGCACAGCATCTCTAAATTTTTGAGCAGCTTCATACTCATTCAAATCACTTTTCAACTCTGTCACGCATGTTTTGCATAGTTTCCCGCTCGATGTCAGGCTACCACATTTGTCGCATGGAAACCCCAAGTTTGGATATAGAGCGGGTTGTAAGCGCCCCGTTCTAGCCCATTTGTGAAGCAACGATTCTTTGACACCCGTCACTTCAATAATTCGTTCAATCGTTGCTGCACGGTTTTCTCTTTTTCTTAAAAAACGGTACACTTCTTCGTATTCCTTTTCCTCTTCTTGTGCACATAGTACGCAAACTTCCCGCACGCCTATGTAGTTGAAAAAGTTTCCACAATTTGGACAGTTTCTTAGTTCAGCCATCAATTTCTATCCTTTCAATATCTATTTCGCACGAATTAACGTCACAGCTTCAACGCGCACTGCACCAGCATCTTTTAATACTTTCGCCGCATGCTGTAGCGTCGTTCCCGTTGTATAAATATCATCGATGAGTGTATACGTTTCCGGTTGAATTTGAATTTCTTGTTTCAATGCAAATAAAGGATTCATTTCCAGTCGTTCACGTCTCGTTTTTTCACCCATTGCACCTGTATCAAGTTTTTCTAATACATTGATATAAGGGATATTTGCAGCATCAAGTAATGCCTCTACTTGCGCAAATGTCCTGGCAAGTTTTTTCTTAGGATGCATTGGAATCGGCACGATATTCGTTTTACTCTTTAATACTTCGTTAATTTCTTTTCTAAAGACCTTTGCCAATGCAATGTCTTGTAAAAACTTAAATTGATGTAAATACTCTTTCATCGCATCGTTATAAGTGAATAGTGATGTGATGTATGCGATTTCTGAACTATTATCTATAATATCGGTTCTTTCAAATGAATTTGAACACCTTTCGCAAATTACCTCTTGTTCTTCCAGTCCAACAAGCGATTTCCAAGAGGGCATCGATACTAAATACGCCGCACAAAGCAAACACTCTTTCATAATTTCCCTCCTTTCTTATTCAAATTAAGTATTTCCTGTCTCGCATCATCCATCGCATTTGAAATTCCGTGATGAAAAAGAACGAAATCTCCATCTGGATAAGTGACAGCGCGTCCAACACGCCCGCCGATTTGAACGAGTGCGCCTTTCGTAAAAATTTGTTGTTCCGCACCTACGACGGCAACCTGAACATTCGGTATCGTAATGCCGCGTTCTAATATGGTCGTCGTTAATAATCCAGGAACTTTATTGTTTCTTAAAGCAAGGACATGTGCTTTACGATTTTCATGAGCAGCGTGGACGGATTGAATGCGTTCATCGACTGTTTGAAAGATCGGCAAAGCTTTTTCCATTAATTCGATGTGATGAAAGAAAATAAGAAATGGTTGTTCTCGTTCTAACCTTTTACGAATCCAGTTTACAAGTTTGGGTGGAAGTATTCCTTTTTCGATTTTCTGTTTATAATTCCATAAAGATTCGTACCGTGGGACTGGGAGGGGATGTCCATGAAAGCGTCGGGGAATGGACGAGATTGCCGCATGCTGTGTTGCTTGTGCAATAAGTTGTTTCGACGGCGTTGCTGTGACGAAATGAATGGGCGCATCCTGTTTCGCTGCTTTCTTTACTGCACGTTTTAACGTTTCGTCTGCTGTGTAGGGAAAAGCATCTGCTTCATCGACAAAAACGACATCGAAAGCTTCTTGAAAACGATACAGTTGATGGGTCGTCGCTAGGATCAGTTGAGCAGGTTCCAGACTCGGTTTTGCACCGCCATACAATGCATCGATGGGTGTCTTTGGAAAAGCCGCTTTCAAACGCGGTTCAAGTTCTAAAATTACATCGACTCGCGGGGCTGCAAGACAGACGCGTTTTCCTTCTTTTAATAATTCATAGATCGGCTCAAATAAAATCTCTGTCTTCCCCGCCCCACATACCGCATAAATGAGATGTGACTTTTTCTGACGATTACTCTCAATCAGTTCAGCAGAGGCCTTTTTCTGTAAAGGGGTCAAATTTCCTTGCCAAGCCATTTGATGTTCATTAGCAAATACTAAGTCTTCACCAGTCCACGTAATCAGTTCCGTACAAACGGACACGCGACCCATCTTGAGACATTGCCGGCAGTAAGCACATGGCCCATCACACTTCGCACAATGAAAGGTTGTAAATCTGGACTGCTCTTCATTTTCACAGCGACGACAAAAATAATATCTTTGCTGAAAGAACTTCGTTGTTTTCGATACGCCGGAAATGACTTTTATTTGACCAGCAGCAATATGTTCATCGATAATTTCAGCAGCAAAAGGGATATGTTCCCGATGCCAAATACGACCTGCTAAAAAATCTCTTACAGTAAAAACGGTATCTTTCATCTCGAACATACCCCCACTTAATTTAGTTTCCTTTTTTCACCCAACCAAGGCCCATTGATCCTTCTCCTAAATGCGTACCAATGACTGGACCGAAATGGCTAATTGTAAAATCGACATTCGGCAATTTCGCGGATAATTCTTTCAACCACTTCTCCGCATCTTCCGGACAATTCGCATGAATAATCGCTGCTTCCAATGGCATTTTCGCAGCATCTTCCGCAAGCATCTCCGCAATTCGCTTCATCGCCTTTTTACGTGTACGTATTTTTTCAAAAGGAACAATTACTTTATCCTCAAAATGTAAGATTGGCTTAACTTGTAATAAACTCCCGATAAAAGCTTGCGCTCCTGACAATCTGCCGCCACGTTGTAAATGCGCCAAATCATCCACCATAAAATAAGCGCGCATCGTTTTTTTCATTTCATTTAATTCGGCTAAAATTGTTTCCGGTGAAGCCCCTTCTTTTGCAAGTTCCGCCGCACGAAGAACATAAAATCCTTGGGGACAACAAGACAATTCCGAGTCAAACGCATACACGTCAACACCGTCTACCATTTCACCGGCTTGTACTGCTCCCGCATACGTTCCACTAATGCCGCTAGATAAATGAATCGAAATAATGGCGTCGTATTCTTCTTTTAGCGATTCAAATAAAGAAACAAACCTTCCGATCGGCGGTTGCGACGTTTTTGGTAACGGGCCATCTCCTCGAACCCGGTCGTAAAACTCCGTCGAAGAAATATCCACCTCTTCATCATATGACTCCCCGTCCAAAATGACTGTAAGAGGAATCATTTTAATATTGAAATCTTCCATTTTATGTAAGGGCAAATATGCCGTACTATCTGTAACAATCACAGTTTTCAACAATATCAACTCCTAGCTTATATTCTACCTAAATATCAGTGAAATTGGAATGTTGAATTCCGACTTCTTTATTAATGACTTCTATTAGTAAGGTCAAGTTTCACATAAATAGCTCTAAATTTAGCGAATTTTCATTCCTTTGTGGAATAACACTTCTGTTCGTGATATGTTTTAATAGTATGAGTCAATTTCGTAAGGTTTAATTTCAGTGGGATAGAGAATAATAGTGTTGGTCTAATTAATTGTTCGTTTATTTAAAGATGTCTCCGTTGATTGTGGTGGAGGGCGGCGACTCCTGTGGGATTTAGCCGGACAGGTAAGACCCCGCAGGGAGCGAAGCGACTGAGGAGGCTTACCGCCGGCCCCACGGAAAGCGTCCGCCCGGAACGGAAATCAAAATTGTTCGGAATCCGAATAATATGTTTAATCACTAAAGTAATTTAACAGTTATAATTTATTGAATTATTATTCTTTCGTGGAATAACTTGTCCCTACATGATATCTTTTAATTGAATACAAGTTCTAAGGGGGAAATATTCATGGAGACTGTTCTATATGAACAAAGGGGAAATCTTGCTTTAGTGACACTAAATCGTCCCGAAGGTCTAAACGCTTTTAATTACGACATGCTTGTCGAACTGGGTCAAATTACGGAAGCCATCAGGATTAATCCGGATATTCGTGTCGTCATTTTTACAGGCGCAGGGGAACGTTCTTTTAGCGTGGGGGCGGATTTAAAAGAACGTAAAACATTAACAGACTTACAAGTAAAGCGTAATCTTTATAAAATAGGCGAAGTTTTTACCGCGATTGAACAATTGCCACAACCAACCATCGCGATGATTAACGGTTTTGCATTTGGCGGTGGGACTGAACTCGCGCTTGCATGTGACTTCCGCATCGCTGCGGATTCTGCTTTAATGGGCTTAACAGAGACAAGCCTTGCAATTATTCCTGGTGCAGGCGGTACTCAGCGACTTCCGCGTTTAATCGGAGAAACGAAAGCGTTGGAATTAATTTTAACAGCCCGTCGTTTGAAGGCAGAGGAAGCGTTTGAATATGGCATGCTAACAAAGATAGTCCCGGCAAATGATTTATTGGAAGAAACGACTGCCTTTGCCAATCTCATGTTGGCAAACGGTCCGGTGGCTTTACAACAAGCCAAGTTTGCGATTAAAAACGGCATGAACGTCGACTTACAAACTGGGCTATCCATTGAGCGCAAAGCTTATGAATTAACGATTCCAACTGAAGATCGAATTGAAGCATTAACAGCTTTTGCAGAAAAAAGAACGCCGCAATTTCAAGGTAAATGAATATATTCTAATTTAGTAGACAAAGTCGTTAATTGACTTTGTCTACTGTTGTTTTATATGGTAAATAGAACAGATTCTTATTTGGTTGACGAAAGGAAGTACATTATGAAAAGAAAAGCAAGGTCCCGTGAGTTAGACGGCGATTGGATTGTTGAAGAATCCAGTGAACTACTCGAATTTTTATATGAAAAACATCCGAATAGAAGCAGAAATGCGGTAAAAGGTGTATTAAGTCGCGGACAAGTTGTTGTAAATGGTAAAGTTTCTACACAATTTAACGATACACTTCACCCGGGAGACACCGTTCAAATTCATGCGCGTGTTGCAACTGAAACCGTAAAACTGTCAGGGATTCGAATTTTATTCGAAGACGATGACATCATAGTCATTGAAAAAGAGGCAGGGTTATTAACGGTCGCTTCTAAAAATGAACGGCACGTAACCGCTTATCGTCAGTTAATGGATTATGTAAAAACCGTTCATCCGAACAATCGTATCTTTATCGTTCACCGTTTAGATCGGGATACGTCCGGCGTGATGATTTTTGCGAAAAGTAAAGACATCCAACAAACTTTACAAGACAATTGGCATGACATCGTTCCAGAACGTGCCTATGTTGCGCTAGTTGAAGGTCGCGTGAAAAAAGACGGAACAATTACTTCATGGCTAAAAGAAAATCGAGCGTTTATCGTCTATTCCAGCGATAGGCCGAATGACGGACAAAAAGCGGTGACACATTATAAAGTATTGAAAACGAGCCGCCAAAATTCGTTATTAGAAGTTCATTTGGAAACAGGTAGAAAAAATCAAATCCGTGTCCATATGCAAGACATCGGAAACCCAATTGTTGGGGATAAAAAATACGGTGCACGAACTCGCCCTATCGGCAGACTCGGTTTACATGCACATAAAATTTCATTTACCCACCCGACAACCGGTGAATTCCTAACTTTTGAATCTAAAGTGCCTGCATCCTTTTTAAAAGGATTTTAATAACCAATGACAAAGCCGCCCTTTTCATAAAAGGACGGCTTTTGATTTATTCATTAAGTTTACAACGTGGATTTTCCGAGACAACGGTTGATGATCGGGATTGACGATATACCGTGGCGGTAAATTATTCAGTGCATGGGCCATAATGTCATCCAAACATCTATCACAAGAGCAAATTAATTTTAATTCAGTTTTATTACGTAGTAAAACATCACGTACAATAATTTCCATTACATTTTTAATGGTCATTTATCATCCCTCAGTCTTCCTATTCAAGTCATGTTTCAATCTTACATGTGAAACGACTAGGGATGCAAATGTATTATAAATATCTTTCGAACCAACCAGTAATTTCATTTAACCTGGCAATGCGTAAATTTGGCAGGCCTGTACGGGATAAATTATGATCCGCATCTGGGAATCGAACAAATTCCGTTTCTTTCCCCATACTTTTCAGCGTAATATATAATTGTTCCGCCTGCTCCATCGGACAACGCAAATCATCCTCACTATGGAGAATTAACAACGGTGTCTCAATATTTTTTGCATATTTTAACGGTGAGAAATTCCACAGCTTTTCTACATCATTCATATCCGCGTCGTGTTGCCATTCATTAAAGTAATACCCGATGTCGGATACACCAAAGAAACTAATCCAGTTCGAAATCGAACGTTGTGTCACTGCAGCTTTAAACCGATTCGTATGCCCAACAATCCAGTTCGTCATAAAACCGCCGTAACTACCGCCAGTTACGCCAAGTCTCTCCGTATCAATCCAATCGTTATGTTCAATTGCATAATCAAGACCAGCGATAATATCCTCGTAATCACCGCCACCGTAATCGCCACGTACCGCATTGACATGTTCTTGGCTATACCCATGGCTTCCGCGCGGATTCACATATAGAACGCCGTACCCTTGCGCCGCAAGCAGTTGCAATTCATGGAAAAACGTATTTGCATACATCGCTGCAGGTCCACCGTGAATTTCAACAATAAGTGGATATTTCTTCCCTTCTTCGTAGCCAACAGGTTTCATTAGCCAACCGTGCACGTCCCAACCTTTTGCACCTTTATAAACAATCGCTTCTGGCTCAACAAGTTCCACTTGCTCAACATACGCTTTATTGAACGTCGTAAGTACTTGTCTTTCCCCTGTTGCAATTGTTTGCTTATAAAGTTCTCCCGGATTGACCGCGTTACTGACGGCAACAATTGCAAACGCTCCGTCTCTAGAAACTTGGACATCATAAATATGTTCATTTTCCGGCGACGCTGGATAAATTGCCCCGTCAAGGGATGCATAATAAAGACGTACATCTCCCATCGTTGACAACCTGAAATATAGGTCATTATTTTCTGTCCATATAACAGACGGTGCACTCGTTCCTTGTTGAAGGTCAGCAACAACACTATCTCCGACTGGCGCATCGAGGCTATCCGTTAAACAAGTGCGGCTTTCACTTTGTCTATCGTACACATAAAGTTCGGATTGCGTCGCATTTTGGTAAGTCCTGTCCGCGCCGACAAAAGCGATATAGCGATCATCATAAGAAAATGCAACGCCTCCGTAATAGCCCTCCTCATCAATTAGTACGGTTTCTTCTTTTGAATGAACATCGGCGAGATAAAGCGGTTGGCGAAATTCAAAGTCTTGATTTTCCGCACGATTCACGCCGTATACAATTTCGTCACCACTATGTGAAACAGTCATTAAACTATATTGATGATTTCCTTCCGTAAACTGTGTAACGTCTCCACTTTCAATATCCACGACGCCAATATGACGATAGGAATCTTGTGGAATTAAGCCTACACCATCCATTTGGTATTTCATTTTCGTCACGCGATATGGTTCTGGCTTTTTCTTTTCATCCTTTTCCTCTTTATCCGTAAAAGTTTGACCTTCTTTCACCGACGCATTCACCCATATTTTCTTGCCACATGGTGACCAAACAAAACTAGAAACCCCTTGTCCAAAATCAGTTACTTTCTTTGCTTCCCCGCCTTTTGCAGGAAGTATGTATACTTGATTTTTATCATCCCGATTCGATAAAAAGGCGATTTGTTTTCCATCGCTAGACCATGCTGGTGAGGAAACACGTTCATTGCCATATGTCCATTGCGTCACTTCCGTTGCTTCTAAATCGACGTGAAATAAATTCGCTACGTATTTATTTTCTTCTTCATCCATATGCGTTTTCACAAAAACTGCTTCCTGACCGTCCGGTGAAAGTTTCGGACTCGCGACGGATGCTAGTTCAAATAAATCTTCTACTTTTAGCTTTCTCTTTTCCATGTTAATTCCCCCTAAACTGAGTGCTCTCTACTTATTTCGACATTCGTAACATTATCCCTTTATTTTTATTAAAAAGAAAAGAAACTAAAAAGGACCTCGCAAGAATAGCTACGAAAGGTCCTTGTCCTACCCTTATATTGTCACAAATTCGCTTAATGTACGTCGTAAGATTTTTCCAGTCGTATTTTTCGGAAGTTCATCCAAAAACTCAATATGCTTTGGTACTTTATATTTCACAAGTCGTTCTGCACAAAATGCTGTTAATTTTTCTGCGTCTTCTGTGACCCCTTCTTTCAAAACAACAAATGCATGAACGGCTTCTCCAAAATCTACATCTGGAACACCGATGACTGCCGCTTCCACTACATCTTCATGCTCAAATAGGACTTCTTCTACTTCCCGAGGATAAACATTATAACCGCCAACAATGACTAAATCTTTTTTCCGGTCTACGATATAAAAGTAACCGCTTTCATCGCGGCGCGCTAAATCCCCTGTATAAAGCCAGCCATCACGAAGTGCGACCGCTGTTTCTTCAGGCATTTTATAATAGCCTTTCATCACATTCGGCCCACGTACGATTAGTTCCCCAACTTCACCGTCCGGTACTTCTTCCCCCAGCTCGTTCACGACCTTATTTTCGACATTCACAATATTTGTGCCGATTGATCCTGGAATTCGTTCTCTTTCTATCGGATTAAAACATGTTACCGGAGAAGCTTCCGATAAACCATACCCTTCCGAAACCCTTACATCAAACTTCTCTTCAAAGTTATGCAATAAGGCTACTGGCAATGATGCACCGCCCGAAATCGCTAACCGAACAGATTCAAAATCTTCTTTTTTCCCTTCAGGAAATTGATATAAAAAATTATACATCGTTGGCACGCCCGCAAAAACAGTTGCCTTTTTCTCTTTAATAATCTTAAACACATCGGCTGGGCTAAATCGTGGAACGAGTAGAACTTCAGCCCCTCTTAACAGCGGTGCATTCACAACGACTGTTAATGCAAACACATGGAACACCGGCAACGTCGCAACCATGCGATCGCCTTCTTTAAAACCAAGATATTCAGCAACATCCTTCGCATTCGAATAAAGATTTTTATGCGTCAACATCGCCCCTTTTGGACTGCCAGTTGTCCCAGATGTATACAAAATGATTGCCGTATCATCCTCTTTTACTGGCACTGGATCAAATTCTGATTTTCCTTTTGCAATCAGTTGACGATATAGAGACACTTTACTCTTCAATTGTTCTGGTAAACTCGCAACTTTTTCAGCTGTCGATTGTTCAGTTTCACAAATGATATAGTGTTGGACAGACGAAAATACATTCGCGGCTTTTTCAACTAACGGCAAAAGACCATCTATTGCCACAATGACCTTCGCATCACTATTATGGATTATGTACGAAATTTCATCTGGCGTATAAATTGGGTTGATTGGAATCGCTGTGGCACCCAGTCGCATCGTTGCGTAAAGTGAAATAAGAAAATGAGGCGTATTGCCAAGTAAAAAAGCAACATGGTCTCCTTTTTGAACCCCTAACTCCTCTAAAGCCGATGCAAATTTAGACACCAAATCATCAAATTCCGCGTAAGTCGTATCTTGTCCCATAAAATGATAAGCTACTTTTTCAGGTTGTGCTAATGCAGTTTCACGTACAGTTGAAACTAAATTCATTTTTACATCCCCTTCTCCCTTTAAAATGAATAACCATTCATTCCCCTACACATAATAGTATATATAAAATCTTCTGAACAAACAACCTATTTCAGTATAATAGTTTATTACTAACTAGAATCCGATAGGTTTTCAACGAAGAACATTGGCAAAAGCATCAGGCGATGATTAAAGTACAAGTTCATTTATTTAAAGCGCATATTATCGTGATATAAGCGCTAAGCTTTAAAGTTTCTTGATTAGAATTCATCGGGTAGAGCACCTACATTTGATAACGCTATTATATAATAAAACAGCGATTCATTCTCTATTTAAAGTAGGAATGAATCGCTGTTTTCATATTTTATAGGGAATATTCCATTGATTATATTGCGCATGATATCGGTCACCCGCTATTGAATTAATTCCGCTTCTTCTATCCCCCAAATCATTTCCTCCTGTTCACTTCCCCGTCCAGTAATCCGCCCGGTGAACGATACGGTATCACCTGGATTCACCATTGCATTCTGTTCATGTTCTGAAGTTGTCACTAGGAGAGAATAAGCCATTAGTTCCGGCCTTACCTCGGTGATGGTATGCCAATCTTCATTTTTATAGAGAGCGGGGTCGCCAGCATAGATGATGATATCTCTTTCGAAGGCTTCAACGACAATACCCGACCAACCCAACACCGATTTTCCGTGTACACTTTTTTCGTAAATTTCTACTTGCTCCGCTTCCGGAAAGGAGTAAAACTTTTCAACAAATGTCAGGAAATCAGTATTTGTTTCAAACATAGCACTAATCTCATCTTCCGCACTTGGTGGGGGAACTTTATTCTCCTCTTTCTTTGATTCTTCAACTTCTTCTACCGGCTCTTCCTTAACGTCTTCTACATCTGATTTACAGGCTCCCAAAACAAGTACGAAAGTCAATAACAGTAGTAGCCATGCTTTTTTCACAGCAACTCCCTCCCTCGTAATGATGCTGATTCAGTCATCATTCAAACCGCTGATGTATAGTCCAACATATGCTAGGCTTCATAAGGAAGTTCTTGTGCCTTACAATCAAAGTACCTCTGTAGCGGGTAATGTGCGAAACACTAGAATGAATCACCAAGTTTTTCAAGTGATGCCGAATTATCCCGATGCTTTGATATGCACTAAATAACGCCAACGAATCAAATAAAAATACATCAATTGCATGAAAGTGAAACCGATTAGAACGATGGCTAATTCTTTCACAATCGATATTTCCGCAAGGGCATCCCAGATCACTTGTAGAGATAAAAATGCAAATGAACTATGAAGAAAAGCTACACCCCATGGAAAGAAAAATTGAGGAATGAGTTGGCGATTAATTATCTTTTTCAACTCATGATCTGTAAGTCCTAAACGACGCAAAACATCAAACTTTTTTCTTTCTTGCGCCAAACTGGTATATAACTGAAAGTAAATAAAACTACCCGTCGCAAGAAAAAAGACGCCTGCCAATAACAAGCCGGTGAATAGCAACAACGAAAACGTCGTTCGAATAATCGAATAGCTGAGCCCGGGATTCTCAAATGCATAAGGAAGCGTACCTTTCGATTCTAATAAAAAAGATTCAGTGACCGTATTACTAATCGTCAAGCCAATATCTTTTGTCTTTTGCCATTCAGGAATATGGAACGCATAATAATTAAACGAAACGCCCTTTCCTCTTGTAGTACTGAGCGCTACGCGTTTATAATCGATATTATTTAAAACAATCACATTCGTACCAATCGAATACGCTGGAAATAATTGATAAGGATAGGCCCCATCAATCTTAACCTCTACATGACTATCTCCCAACTCAGTCCTAACCACTCTTTGGTTCAAATTTTGATACGATGAATTAGACGGCGGTAAAAATAGTGCCTCGCCTTCATTTAATTGAATCGACAAATGGTCTAACTCATTTGCTAACTGATTTACTTGCTCCAAGCTCAGGATATTTACGATGCTATCTGAAAAAGTAGACATTTGCTGGATGACCTGAAATCTCGTTAATGTATAGGCAATTTCTTCTTCCTTTAATTCATGAATAAGTTGAGCGATATGTTTTTCCTCTTCGGTATTTTCTGGTTGGCTGACATAAACAAGTCCAAGTGGATTCATCGCCCGATATTGGGATGCAAATGACGTTAAGGACGCGAGTGTCCCCACCGACATAAATGCAATGGTCGATACAATTGTCACGATAAAAAACATTCGTGCATTTTCACGCAACTGAATAATTCCGGATGAAATAGAGAGCAACCTAGAATGTTGCCAATATACCTTTCGACTTGACCGTAATTTCTGAAGGAATAACGGCGCTGAATCTGTAAAGAAATAGTACGTCCCTAACGTTGCAATTGGGGGTAACAGCACAAAGAGCTTAAGAACGATTGCATTAGACGTTAACGTTGCCAATACATAAGAAAAACCGAGTAGAAAGATACCCATATACCCACGAAATTTGGAATACGTATATTGATTGTCTTCCTTCCTTTCCCCACGTATTAAATCAGCTACTTTACCCGATTTAATAAACACTGGGGCAATAAACGAAATTAAAATAAACAAACTAAAAAAAGCACCAATGGTCAAAGCAAAAGGCTTCCACGATACATAAAGCGGCAAGGATGGCAACATGACAATTTCACGTACAATCATAAAAAAGAATTTTGAAAACGTGAATCCTAATCCAGTTCCAACCCCTATTGCCGCTGTTCCAATTAACATCGTTTCCAAAAAAATCAAGCGGCTCAATTGCTTTTTTTCCATCCCAAGATGAAGAAGGACGCCAAACTCCCTGGAGCGTGCCTGAAGAAATGCACGCATAGAATAAAATAAAAAAAAGACAGTAAAAATATATAAAATAATTTCCGCGACGCCCATCCCTACGACTGCAAATTCCTGAACAAACTTGTCTTCAATCGTCGGGTGAAATAAAAGCATCGAATAAAGAAAAAAGACCATGACTGAAAAAACACTGGCCATGAAAAAAGCAGCATAAATACGACGGTTTCGAACGACGTTACGATAAGCGAATTGTCGAAAGGTCATGATGGCCCCCTAAAAGTGATAGTACGTTTAAAATCCGTTGATAAAACGTTTGTCTACGTTCATCTTTATAAATTTCATTGAAAAACTCACCGTCTTTAATAAACAAAACCCGATCACAATAACTTGCCGCTATCGGATCATGCGTCACCATAATGATCGTTGTCCGTTCATCTTGATTCACTTCACTTAATAATTCCAATACATCTTTCGCTGATTTCGAATCAAGATTTCCAGTCGGTTCGTCTGCCAAAATAATTTTCGGCTTATGGATCAGTGCCCGTCCAATAGCAGTTTGCTGCGCCTGTCCACCTGACAACTCATCTGGTCGATTGTTTACAATCTCCGTTAAACGAAGTTTTTGAACCAATTCAGCGACACGACGTTCCATTTCTTCAAGGGGCATCCCGTCTAACGTAAGCGGTAATACGATATTTTCTTCAACTGTTAACATATTGAGTAAGTTAATATCTTGGAAAACAAACCCTAAATGACGACGACGAAACAAAGCCAGTTCATTTTCAGACAAATTTTCCGGCTCGACTCCGTCAATAATAATCCCGCCATACGTCGGCAAATCGATGGTTGCAATCATATTTAATAGTGTTGTTTTCCCGCTTCCAGAAGGTCCCATAACCGCAATAAACTCACCTTCCATCGCACTAAAACTAAGTCGATTTAATGCACGCTTCATGATTTTACTTTCATAAATCTTCGTCACTTCTGTCAACTTCACGAGTGGCTCCAACATTTGCCCCTCCTTCCCCATTTTTAAACAGTAACGTCACTTCTGTACCAACACCCATCTCAGATTCAATCGTTAAAGGATGACCTAGTTTTTCACATACTTCAGAAGCGATATATAGGCCCATTCCCGTTGATTCTCCAGTTAATCGTCCATTCTCTCCGGTGAAAAAAGCATTCGTAATCCGGCCTAAATCGGAGGTTGGAATGCCAATCCCTTCATCACGGACCGACAAGCGCACACCTTCCTCAGCCAACTTTCCAGTCAAGTAAATCCGTTTTCCTTTTTCAAAAGTATATTTGACTGCATTTGTAATAAATTGGCCAATAACGATTTTCAACCATTTCCGGTCAGTTGCGACGATTAACGTTTCATCTATTTCAAGGACTGGAAAAATACGATTTGTGATTAGTAGTCTTTTATGTGCAGTGATTGTTTCTTGTACGAGTTGCTGTAAATTTATTTTCTCAATCGTCATATCACGCTCGAAAGTTTCTAAACTTGCGTTAACAAGCACCGTATCAAGTCCCGCTTGTAACCTGTCAAGTTCTTCACTAACACTTTGCCGATCGATTTCTTCTTCCTGTACCAATAAATTAATTACAGAAATGGGCGTTTTCATTTGATGAACCCAATGATTCATAAATTCAATTTGTCGACTTTGAGATGAATATAACGATTGCGCCTCGTCTTGATAAATTTTATATAAATTCCTCGTGTAATTTGCAATTCGTTGATGTTCCGGACCTTGCGCATATTGAATCAGTGCATCTTCCATTCTAGACGGCTTTTGCACAATTGCTGCGTAAAATGAACGGCGCATAATGAATTTTCCGCCTAAAAAACCAAATGTAAATAAGATACTCATGACCATTGCATAGATGAATATGTCATAGCTACGAAATCCATCTAACCAAAATAGTAAAAGTAAAAACAAGACAAGAAAGCCTTGGAAAACTAAAAATGATAAATGATCTTTTAAAAATAACCGGATTGCTTTCATAGCTCTGCCGCATCCGGTACGAAGCGATAACCAGCACCCCGCACTGTTTCAATTGTCGATTTGATATGATAATCTGCAAGTTTCTTTCTGACGCGCGTCATATTTACATTTAATGTATTCTCATCCACAAATGATTGGTCGTCCCATAATTGCTCCAATAAACTGTCACGTGAAACGACTTTTGGCGTGGCTTCAAGCAACAGTTCTAAAATTATGCATTCCTTTTTTTGAAGTGGCACCACTTCGTCAAAGACGTGCAACTCCATTCTTTCAATATATAAATGAAGTGCCCCTACCTGTACTGTCCGTTCAGCCTGCACAGCGGCATACTCCCCAAACGATCTACGTAAATGACTTCGTATTTTCGCCAGCACTATTTCATAATGGAACGGCTTCGTGATAAAATCATCTCCGCCATTTTCCAACGCAAATACTTGGTCCATATCGCCAGAACGTGCCGATATAAAAATAATCGGACAAGTCGTATGTAAACGCAATTGACGACACCAGTAATAACCGTCATATGCGGGTAAATTGATATCAAGCAAAATAAGATGTGGACGAAATGCAAGACATTCTTCAACCACTTGGTCAAAGTCTTCAACAATCGCCACCTCGTATTGATATTTACGAAGAGTATCAGCTAGCAACTCCGCAATTTTGCGATCATCTTCTACTATGAAAATTCGATGCTTCTCCATGAAAAACTCTCCTCCTTACACAATACTGTTAGTATACCACGAACCCCTCCTGGCTAGAAAAGAGAACCTAATTTCCAGCGTTCTTTATTCTTTTTACTTCTAGACTTGACTCGTGCTGTTTTGGATGAGTTTTACCGCGGAGCGTTGCGTACTTTTAGCTGTACGTTGCATCCTTTTTCAAAAACGTTGGGAACTCTGGTCAATACGTTGCATACTTCTGAGAAAACATTGTTCATTCACGCTGTCAGAAGCAGTGACAAATAAGTTTTCATAACAAAAAGCCTAACGCACACGTTAGGCTTTTTTCATGTTCGTTCTTATATTTTAATAGATTAGCTGGATGAACTCTTCCATCGTGATGCCCCCAAGATAGGTAGGCACGTCAATTTCAG
Organism: Sporosarcina ureilytica; assembly: GCF_001753205.1. GTDB lineage: Bacteria > Bacillota > Bacilli > Bacillales_A > Planococcaceae > Sporosarcina > Sporosarcina ureilytica. The sequence goes on from NZ_CP017560.1 coordinate 2,831,994, forward strand.
ATAGCGCTTCTTCAATTGACTCCCTATTATAAGTGACACCGCGCAACTTTTCCTGAACTTTTTCAATTTCACCGATGCCGAAGAAATCACCGAAAATGGCAATATCTTCAATAATCCCCTTATTCACTTGAAGTCGGACGTCAATACTTCCGACTGGGAAACGGTGCGAATGTTGCATATTAAATTTCGGGGATTTTCCGTAATTCCAGTTCCAGTTCGCATAACGTTCCTTCGATAATGCATGAATGTTTTCCCAATCTTCATCCGTTAACTCTTTGTACTTGATGTTTTCTTCCCCGTCGAAAATCGATTTCAGTATTTCTAGACGCAACTCTTCAATTGTCATCGGTTCCTGTAAAAACTCGGATATATTCGCAACGCGACTACGAATCGATTTAATCCCTTTAGATTCAATTTTATCTTTCCGTACTTTTAACGCGGATACAACTGTATCAATTTCTGTATCAAACATTAATGTTCCATGACTAAACATCCGTCCTTGTGTTGCAAACTGTGCATTTCCGGAAATTTTACGGCCTTCAACGAGCAAGTCATTCCGTCCAATAAGCTCCGCTTTTACCCCGATTTTACTCAGCGCTTCAACAACCGGCTCTGTAAATTTCTTGAAGTTCCGGAACGACTCTCCGTCATCTTTCGTAATAAAACTATAATTTAAATTCCCTAGATCATGGTATACCGCACCGCCACCAGATAATCGACGGACGACTTTAATGCCATTCTTCTCAACAAAATCCGTATCGATTTCTTCAATCGTGTTTTGATTTTTCCCGATGATGATAGACGGCTCGTTTATGTAAAACAGTAGGAATGAATCTTCATCAATATCCATCGTCCGAAGAACATATTCTTCAATAGCAAGGTTAATTTGTGGATCTGTAATCCCTTTATTATCAATAAAATACAATTAATTTCGCCCCTTCAAAATAGACTCTCTACTATTTTATCTAAAAACTTCAAAAATGTGTTGACATTTGACTCATTGTTATAATACACTATAAATATACAGAACAGTACTAGTACAGAATAACGAAGGAGATGAGAATAAATGTTAGTTAACGTCCTTGAATTTTTCAAAAACTTACCTGCTAAATTATGCGGAACATGTGGCGAAGAAATGGTTGAACAACACGACTGCTACACAAACAAATGTGATAAATGCAACAGCCTTTAAATCTTCGGTTTTCCGAATACTAAATTGCTAGGGGGATAAATTCAACATGATTGAAAACATTATCGAGTTTTTTAAAAATCTGCCTGCAAAAATATGTGTAACTTGTGGTGAGGAAATTGTTGAACAACATGATTGCTATGGGAATAAATGTGACTCTTGTAACATTCTTTAAAATAAATTAGCAGCTACGGAAAAATAATTGTCCGGTAGCTGCTCTTTTTTTTGGCTAACAATTTCATTTCTGCATCAAAAAACCCACCAAATCATTGGTGGGCAAAAGTTTATTCAAATAAATCGTCTAGCACTTCTCTAACTGCTGCTTTTCCTTGGTCCACACAATCCGGTAGTCCTACACCTTCGTAGGAAGCCCCTGCAATCTTCACACGTGGAAATTTATCCGCCAATTCAGCTTTGGCCTTGGAGATTAGATCTTTATGACCAACGCGGTATTGGGGTCTATCCTCATTCCAACGTGTAATCACCGTAAAGTCGGGTTCACCTTTAATTTCAATTAATTTACTAAGATCCTCTAATACGATTTTTTCAATATCTGCATCTGGTAAATCAACAATTGCTTCTTCCCCAACACGCCCGACAAAAGCCCGGAGTAACACTTTGCCCTTTGGCGTTGATGTTGGCCATTTTCGGTGTGTCCAAGTACAGGCCGTTATGGAATAGTCGTTATTTCGCGCAACTAAAAATCCAGTTCCTTCCTGATCTTGAACAATCGCTTCTTCCGGAAAAGCTAAGGCGACTGTCGCAACAGAAGTTGTTGGAATTTCTCCTATGTTTTGAAGGACGCCGTGCTGGGAAAATAAATCACTGGCCACTTTATGCCCCGTAGTTAAAATAACAGCGTCCGCCTCAACTTCTTGACCGTTATTTAAGGTGAGAAGATTCTTATCCTCGTTACGCTCAATCGATTCTACGCGCACACCTTTCAATACGGAATCCGGAGCCAAATGCCGTTCAATCGCTTCAACAATTGTTTCAAGTCCATTTCGGAACGTATGGAATGCCCCTTCTTTTTTGGCATCGGCACCGTGTCGAGTTGGCGCCTTCTTCGGTGATGTTTTTTTCATCCCGAGTATTAAACTGCGATGATTTTTCTCTACTGTTGCAAATTGAGGAAAAGTAGATTGCAAGCTCATATGGTCTATATCACCAGCATACACGCCAGACAACAATGGTTCGATTAGATTTTCAACAACCTCTCTACCTAACCGTCTACGGAAAAATGCACCTAGCGATTGGTCACCTTCCACCGATTTTCGAGGGAGCACGAGATCACCAGCAGCTCTTAATTTACCAGCTAATGAAAATAGATTCGTTGTCAAAAACGGACCGATTTCTGTCGGGATGCCCATAATAGAACCCCCGGGAATTGGTTGTAATTTACCATTAATAAAGATATAAGCCTGCCCCGTCGCATTTTTAACAAGTTCACCTGCAACACCGACGTCTTCCGCCAATATCCCCATACTTTTCTTACGAATGAGGAAGGAATCAGGGCCGCGTTCAATAATAAAACCATCACGTTTTACCGTCTGAATTTTACCGCCTAGACGGTTAGACGCTTCAACAAGGAGAATATCAAGAAGAAGCCCTTTTTCTCGTGCTTCTTTTTGCATATAAAACGCTGCGGAAAGTCCTGTAATTCCTCCGCCGACGATGACGACTTTTTTACGTTGTTCGTTCATTGTCATCAACACTTTCTTTTATCATGATTTCGATTCGTTCATTTTTCCAAAAACCGCATCCACCATTGCGTCAATAAATAATGGATCAGTATTTGGCATTGCTGGTCGGTAATACGAAGCCCCGATTTCATCACAGACCACTTTACACTCATAATCATTATCATAGAGTACTTCTAGATGGTCTGAAACAAACCCAACTGGTGTATAAACGAATGTCGTATAGCCTTTTTCGTTGTGTAAATCTCTCGTCATATCTTGAACATCTGGTCCTAACCACGGTTCAGGCGTTTGACCTTCACTTTGCCAACCAACTTCGTAATTTGTAACCCCTGCTGCCTTGGCAATTAAATCTGCTGTTTCTTGTAGCTGCTCCGGATACGGATCGCCATTCGCAATAATTTTTTCTGGCAAAGAGTGCGCAGATACGATTAGACAAGCATTGGCACGCTCTTCATCGCTCATACTGCTATACGTTTCTCGGACTTGCTTTTCCCAGTACGCAATGAATTTTGGCTCTTTGTACCAGCTTTCAACCGATGTCATTTCGATTCCGTATTTCTCTGCTTCTTCCTTTGCACGTCCGTTGTATGACTGAACGGAAAACGTAGAGAAATGAGGCGCCAACACAATTGAGGCCGCTTCAGTAATACCGTCCGTATTCATTTGTTGGACTGCTTCCTCAATAAACGGCGTAATATGTTTCAAACCGATATATACTTTAAATTCGATATCATCCTGGACTTCATTTAAACGATCGCATAATGCATTCGCTTGATTTTCAGTAATTTTTGCAAGTGGTGAAATCCCACCAATGGCTGCATACCGGTTTTGTAAATCTTCTAGCTGTTCTGGAGCAGGCGGACGACCGCGCCTAATATGTGTGTAATATGGCTCAATATCTTCTTCTTTGTAAGGCGTTCCGTACGCCATTACTAATAGACCCATTTTCTTTTTTGTCATGTTGTCACCTCTATATATTGTTAGTACCCCATGTTACATGTAATTAATTTCAAAAAAATCATATAGCCGGCTTAATCTCCGGCTATATGAAGTTTAAATCTACGTTATTTACGTAATTCTGCACTATATGTGTGAATGAATTCAGTTAATTTCTTCAATGTAGCTGGTTTTACATCTGGGAATACACCGTGACCAAGGTTAAAGATATGGCTACCATGTTCTACCCCTTGCTCAATAATTGCTTTGGCACGTTCTTCAATCACGTTCCAATCAGCAATTAGTAGCGTTGGGTCTAGGTTTCCTTGTAACGGCTTAGTTAGTCCGCGCTCCCCTGCTTCTTGAATCGGTAAACGCCAGTCTAATCCGACAACATCAACTGGTAAATCATGCCACTCATTTGCAAGGTGACTTGCCCCTACGCCAAATGTAATCAGTGGTACGTTTAATTTACGAAGTTCTGTGAAAATTCGCGTCATGACTGGTTTAACGAAGATACGGTAGTCTGAAACGCTTAGTGCGCCTACCCACGAATCAAATACTTGAATTGCTTTCGCACCCGCATTAACCTGTGCTGTGACGTATGTAATTGTCATATCCGCTAACTTATCCATCAATACAAACCATGCTTCGGGTTCGGAAACCATAAATGACTTTGTTAAGTTGTATGTGCGTGAAGGACCTCCTTCAATCATATAGCTTGCAAGTGTAAACGGGGCACCAGCGAAACCGATAAGCGGTACATTTAATTGTTCCTGTGTTAACATTTTAATCGTTTCCAATACATACGGTACATCGTCTTCTGGTGAAATTTCACCCAGATTATGTACGTCTTGCACTGAACGAATTGGATTGCTAATGACTGGACCAACGCCAGCCTTGATTTTCACATCTACCCCAATTGCTGGAAGTGGTGTTACAATGTCTTTATATAAAATCGCTGCGTCTACGTTATATTGATCAACAGGAAGTTTTGTAACGAATGCACAAATTTCCGGCTTTCGTACGATATCTTCCAATGAACCATGTTCTTCTTTAATTTTTAAATACTCAGGCTGTGAACGTCCAGCTTGTCTCATATACCATACTGGCGTGTGGTCAATTTTCTCCCCACGTGCAGCTCGTAAAAGTGTATCATTAAACTTAGTCATAAAACGTAGTCCCACTTTCTCTTTATATTTTCTTTCCGATGCTTCTACCTTAACATAGTAAAACTTTCGCATCTGTTTGTATAGATGAATACTATTGTTGTCATACAATTGTCTTTATTTTAGCCACATAATCGACATGATTTGTTTTAATCTTTGGATTAAGGGAAAATATACGTAAGTAAAGCTTTAAAAGCATATGCTTATTGACAACTTAAGGAGGTTTTGGGAATGAATATTTTTACGACAACCGGAACGATGAATTTTATGGAATCGTTAAGACAAAAATATACCAATGAAAAAATGGTTGTGATGCATAGTGATGAGCACTCACTTTTATTGCATGAAACAGCAGGACCATCCGTTTTTCAAACACCATTACGGTACGAGGTAATTGGTTCAATCAGCAACTTAGAAGATAAAGGTTTTTTTGCTTTTAATCATATTTCAGTAACAGATGAAGGGAGTCCAATATTTGAACACCTGTTACGCGGTCGAATAAATTCCATAAAAGGAGCACCTGGTTTCATCGCGCTTCGATTATTACGGCCACAAACTTCAAATACATACATCGTCTTAACCCAATGGTCTGAAAAACGCTATTTTAATTTTTGGAAAGAATCTTCCAATTACCTTCATATTATAGCCACGCATGAAAAAGGAATTGGTTTAGAAAAGAGCCCTCAGATGTTTTCGAGTGCCCCTTATGTTAAAACTTATACAACAATAGAGGATGAAGAGGAATAGTCATGTCCATGTGACGTCTTCACGGACCACATTTTTCTATTGCTTGATTAAAACTTCGTTGTTACAATTAATTTTTAAAACTATTTCGTTTTCAGAGAGGGGTACACGATTGAAAAACCAATTATTCGAAAAGCTGACGAATGCATACGAGGACATGGTTGTCATCCGACGACACCTTCACATGCATCCCGAACTTTCTTTTAAAGAAGAAAAAACAGCACAGTACATTGTTGATTTTTACACAGACCTTGGCATCGAGGTTCAAGCAAACGTCGGTGGAAATGGGGTTGTTGCTCGAGTTAAAGGGGGGAAGCCAGGTAAAACAGTGGCTCTCCGCGCAGATTTCGATGCACTTCCTATTCAAGATGAAAAAGATGCACCTTATCAATCAACGGTTCCTGGCGTCATGCATGCTTGTGGACATGACGGACATACAGCAACGCTTCTTCAGCTTGCAAAAGCAATTCACGAATTGCATGAAAACCTGGCGGGTGAATATGTTTTCATCCATCAACATGCGGAGGAATTAGCCCCAGGCGGCGCTATCTCAATGATTGAAGATGGTTGTTTAGACGGCGTTGACGTTATTTTCGGTACGCATCTTTGGTCTCAAACTGATGCCGGAACAGTAGAATATTTGGCCGGTCCTATTATGGCAGCGTCAGATTTGTTTGAAATTAAAGTTCAAGGAGCAGGTGGACACGGAGCCAATCCACATCAGACAAAAGATGCAATTGTTATCGGTGCCCAACTCGTTACGAATTTACAACAAATCGTTTCTCGTCGCGTTGATCCTATTGAATCTGCCGTCCTATCCGTCGGCTCTTTCGTAGCAGAAAATGCATTTAATGTTATCGCAGACACTGCTGAACTTCGAGGAACAGTTCGCACATTCACACCCGAAATCCGCGACTTAATGGAAACTGAAATTAAGCGCGTTGCAGAAGGAACAGCACTTGCAAATAATTGTACGATTGACATCGTTTATAAACGCGGTTACCCGGCAGTTGTGAATCACGAAGAAGAAACTGCTTACGTACAAAAGATCGCAGAAGATGTGTTAGGTTCAGAATTTGTAGTCGAGACACCTCCCCATATGGGCGGCGAAGACTTTGCCTATTACCTTGAAAAAGTGCCTGGCACATTTTTCTTTACAGGCGCAAAACCCGATGTCCCTTATCCACATCATCACCCGAAATTTGACTTTGACGAGAATGCAATGTTAACAGCTGCAAAAATCCTCGGCGCTGCCGCACTCGAGTATCAGGAATAAACAAAAGCGGAAGATGCCGGTTAGATGATTAGCACCTCTAAATGAATATATCTTGAAAATTTTCATTTATTATTTCCTAAACAAAACTATCCTATCAGTCTCTCAGATAAGGATAGTTTTTGCATTTCACCTGCAAATCTTCTTTTATTCCTCACGCAGATTACTAATAATAAAAATAGTTCTAATTAATCAATTTATTTATTGCATTATTACTTTTCCCCTATATAATAAATGTATGACTACGGAAAAATAAGGAGTGGATTTTTTTGCAAATTATCAAACCTGATGTGCCTTACATAATTTCCACGAACACACTTGTCTTACAAACTATTCGAAAAGAAAGTAGACTTATGACCCTTATTATGGAAAAAGACAATCAATTTACACATCCACGAAAAGCCTTACACCTAATTAGAGCGTCTTGTCGTCATTACGGGACATCCTTAAAAGTAGCAACACATAATGCCAAAAATATACTCAACAATCGCCACAAGGTCCCCATTGTTGTCGCCTTTGACCATGGAACCCCCTTAATCATGATTCCAACATTATCAACTGCTTCTGAACAAAACATTTGGATAGCATTTCACGCAATCGTTAACATCAAACCAGAAGGGGCTGGATGCACAATCATCGAATTAACAAATCAACATTTTATAAAAGTCGATTCATCTGAAACAACAATCCAAAGGCAAATTGCTTTAGCATACTTATTACAACGTGATTATAAACAGAAATTCAGTCAATTCGGCGGTGCGTGGATTACCTAATGCCCCGTTTTCGTAAAGTATTTTGTCGCACAAAAGTAACTAGTGAGTAATTCTTCTGTTTTATTGCGCAAGCGAACATTCAAATAACGACGCTGTTCTTCATAACCACCATATAAAAAAACGTACTCAGTAAATGTATCGTCAGTTTTACCACGAGTCACTTTTATATGATGGCGTTGTAAGTAAATCATTGTTTCTTGAAGCTCGGCTTGCGCTGTTTTTATCACTTCATCGACTAATTGAATGTACGGTCTTTTTAATTTAAACTTTCCATCCTCAACAATTTTACGATCTTTTTCCAACACAATCAGCACCATCGGTAAATAAATCATGCGTTCAATATACGGTAATGCCTCTGGTGGAATTAACGCCATTGCTTTCTTCTCCCTTCGACACGAACACAAGTTCTTATAACTAGTATATGTTTAGCAAACAAAAATAGCAACTGTAAAAAATGGAAGGGATTTATTATGCTTATATTGCATAAAATTTCGTTTCACCTAGATTATAAAATAAGATTCCGTTGACGCGGAAATGGAACACGCAACTTTTGCTACATGCTATGGCAAAAAAAAGACGAAAAAATAAAAAAAGCAGAGAGAATTGTCTTCACCCTGCTACTTTTCAATGTATATATTTATCAATTCAATCAAGAAAAAGCTTGCATCTACTAGAAAGATAATCATCTTATCCGTCGGTTATAACTTATTGTTTCATCGCGTCGTCCCCCAGATAATGCACAGAAGAGACTTTCCATTCGTTGTTTTCTTTCGTGAATACAGTTACTTGACGTCCATTTTCACTAGTTTCCAGCCCAGTGGATAGTTGTTTTAACGAAGATTTCAATACTGCGAATACTTGCGCTTCCGCTTCTGAATATTTGACAATCGTTACGTCTGAAACTTCACGCACAAGGTTATAATCTTTGAATATTGACTCCGTGTGTGTACGCTCTTCTTCCAAATCGAAGCTTTCCGTGTTTTCTGATAGCGTTTCCATATAAGCATCTAGCTCTTTTTCATTAAAAGTGGAAATATATGTGTCGAAAGCTTGAAGGATTTGCTCTTTCTCTTCTTTCGGAATATTTTCAGCCTCTTCAATTGAATCTCCCATTAAGCTAAATCCCACTGATTCCTCAGACACGTCTTGCTTATTTTGTTCTTTTTCTTCGTTGTTCGCCCCATTATTGCTACAAGCACCTAAAAGAAGCATCGTCATCATAAGTAATGCCAATTGTATTTTTTTCATTAGAATAGCTCCTCCTGTTAAACATCTAAAAGGGCCACTCAAAGCGAATGGCCCTTTTAATTATGACAAAATGATTACTTTACTTCAACCCAACCGTTTTTAATCGCCGTCACAACTGCTTGCGTCCGGTCGTTGACGCTCATTTTTTGTAAAATACTAGATACGTGGTTTTTCACAGTTTTCTCTGAAATAAATAACGTTTCACCTATTGTTCGGTTACTTTGTCCATCCGTTAACAACTGAAGCACTTCACTTTCGCGTTTTGTAAGTAAATGATACGGACGACGAATATCATTTTGTTGGAACGCACCTTTATGCTCACGTTCACTTAATCTACGGAACTCTTCAACAAGGTTATGTGTCACTTTTGGATGTAGATAAGAACCACCTGACGAAACGACTTTAATCGCCTCAACAATTTCATCAGCATCCATTTCTTTCAGCATATATCCTAACGCACCAGTTTTAAGCGCATGCGTTACGTAAGAACCATCGTCATGAATGGAAAGAATAATCACTTTCGCGTCAGGATATTCATTTAAAAGTGCTTCTGTAGCATCTACGCCATTCATTCGTGGCATATTAATATCCATTAGAATGACATCTGGTTGATATTGTTCATAAAGTGCAACTACTTCGGCGCCGTCGTCTCCTTCAGCGGCAACTTCAAATGAATCTTCAAAATCTAAGATTCGTTTGACGCCTTCACGGAATAATTGATGGTCGTCTATGATGATTATCTTTGTTTTTGGCATGTTATTTCCTCCCAATCGAGATCAATTCTAATTCCCCTCATTATTCAATGGAATTTGAAAAAGAATGATTGTCCCTTTACCTATAGTAGAATTTATTTTCATTGCGCCTTTTAGTAAATCTACACGCTCACGCATTCCGATTAATCCAAAAGACTTCTTTTTTACTTTATTTACATCGAACCCTTTTCCATTATCTTTAATGATTATATTAAGTGTATCGCGAAGCCACTCTACTTTCACCCAAATACTACTCGGTTTACCATGTTTTAAAGCATTTGCTACTGATTCTTGAACAAGTCTAAAGACAGCAGCTTCAAAATTTGTATGAAAACGTTGTTCGTTTCCAATGCTTTGAAAATGAATATCGACATCCTTCTCAAAGTCTTCAATTTGGGATAAGTATTTCTTTAAAGCTGGACCAACCCCTAAGTCGTCAAGCGACATAGGACGAAGGTCGAAAATAACACGTCTAACCTCAATAAGTGCTGCGCGTACATTCATTCTCAAGGATTTTAATTCCGATAACGCCGATGCTTTTCCTTCTTCATTAAATATCTTTTCAACCAACCCTGCTCGCAACAGCACATTTGCTAGCATTTGAGCGGGTCCATCATGGATATCGCGAGACAACCTTTTCCGTTCCTCTTCTTGTGCTTCGATAATACGAATCGAAAACTCTTGCTTTTGCTTCGCATCCTCAAGCGCTGCACCGACATTTTTCAAATCGGATGTCAAATAATTGATAACAGTAGCCACTTGGGTTACAAGTTGTTCTGCCCGGTCAATCGTTTCCAATAATCCTTCAAGTTGGCGTTCTAACTCATCTCGTCTTTTACGTAATCGTTTTTCTTCCATTTCATTCATTGATAACTTAAGTTGCAATTTACTCGCAACCTCATAAGCCTCTCTCACTTCTACTTCTGAGTATGACTGAAAATTCTTCGACACATCAGCAAGCCTGCGACGTGATTGACGACTTTTCACTTCCATCAAATCATTCTCTGTGATTAATAAAGAAATATCTTGTTTTACTTCTTCAAGTTCTGCTCTCATTTGCTCATAGTTCTGCCTGCTCTGTTCACTAATTACATAAATATCATTTTTTGATTGATTCATCGTACGGACCATACTATTAAAAATGGCGTCTAGTGTCTTTATATCAATCGGTTCATTATTCAACGTTTTCACTCCATTTTATATAGAAATCCTTATGATTTAAAATACTACAGGCGTTATGAGTTCCACAGTCACCTTATATATTATATCATTAGTATAGCAAATGAATATTAAGTTTGTATTACAAGTAGTGGAGGCGTTACAAATGCGTTCAGATTATCGTACTGTAAATCAATACGGAGAAAGCGAATATATCATACAAAAATCAAGATTTATTACTTATGTAAAGCATACAGAAACTGAGGATGAAGCAATTGATTTCATCAACGAAATTAAAAAAACGCATCATACTGCAACCCATAATTGTTCGGCTTATCTAATTGGAGAACATGATGAAATACAGAAGGCAAATGATGATGGCGAGCCTTCTGGTACTGCCGGTTTCCCAATGCTTGAAGTCTTAAAAAAACAAAATCTAAAAGATACAACCGTTGTTGTCACTCGTTATTTTGGCGGCATTAAGTTAGGTGGCGGTGGACTCATCCGTGCATATGGCCGAGCAACGACAGAAGGAATTGCGGCTACGGGGACAGTTGAACGTAGACTTCATCACCTAATGAAAGTAACAATTGACTACACTTGGCTTGGCAAAGTTGAAAATGAAGTTAGACAATCACCATACCCCCTTAAAGAAATCACCTATACGGAAGATGTAGAAGTATACTTGTATGTACCTATAGCCGAAGAATCCGCGTTTACTGAATGGGTGACAGAATTAACAAACGGACAAAGCGATATCGCATCCGTCGGTCAAGAGTTCCTTGAATTTAATCTGTAATACATTTACTTATGGAACTTAAAGTAGTATACTAAGTCGAGTTATCTATCGTTGTAAAATTTTTAACTTAATTTGTCGAACATCCTGATTTTTGAATGTATTTGAAAGAAAAACAATCCCCTTCTAGAAAGCATGCCTTAAAATCTTGCTACTAGAAACCGATTTTATTTCAATGCAAATGCATAATGATTGTTCGATGTACCTGTCATAGTCGCATTTTCCCCAATAACTGGACTTAAGATGATGACACTTATTAATTCTTACAAAAAGCTTTTTACTCCTATTGTGACCAAATATATGGTCCATATACTAAATTCGGAGGAATTAGAATGAAAAGACAAGAATATAAACGGATTTCCAGAAAACGATCTGGTAAACGACTTGCGATTAAAATATCACTCCTGGTCGCCTTGACAGCATTTCTTTCTGTTGTTGGCTACGGAGTCTTTTTACAGAAAAAAGCCACTAACGCCGCAAATCGGGCTTATGAGGCGCTAGATGACAGAACTAAGTCAGAGTTACGCGAAGAAGCGGTTGAACCTCTTAAAGACAATGTTTCTATCCTTTTCATAGGTGTTGATGAAAGTGACAAGCGAAAAGATAGCGGAAACCCCAGATCAGATGCATTGCTCGTCGCCACTTTAAATAATAAAGAAAAGACTGTAAAACTACTCAGTATTCCACGTGATTCATACGTTTATGTCCCAAGTCGAGGACGCCAAGACAAAATCACCCACGCACATGCATTTGGCGGAACGAAAGGAACAATTGACGCAGTTGAAGGGTTCCTCGATATTCCGATTGACTATTATGTAAAAATGAATTTTAATGCCTTTATAGAAGTTGTTGATGCAGTTGGTGGCATTGACGTTGAAGTTCCATATGACCGCATCGAATTAGATGAAAATGACCAGCGTACAATCGAACTTAAAAAAGGCCTCCAACACTTAGACGGACAACATGCACTTGCACTAGCTCGAACACGCAAACTAGACAGTGATGTTGAACGAGGCAAACGTCAACAAATGATTTTACAAGCAATCATGAAGGAAGCTTTTTCTGTAAAATCGATTACGAAATATGGTGATGTGATTGATGCCATCGGAGACAATATGAAAACAGACATGACTTTCAATGAAATGAAATCTTTTATAGAATATGTAAAAGGCGGCATACCGGAAGTTACGATGCTCAATCTGGCTGGAACAGACGATATGTCGACAGGTATTTACTATTGGATGCTCGATGAAGAACAGTTAGACGATGTGAAATATGAACTAAAATCCCACCTTGGATTGTCACCATTCTCTACCAGCCTAACAGACAAAAGTCGAGGCTTAGAAACCGATTCAAATGAAGCGGCAGACGAAGCCGACTATAAAAAATAATATTATAAAAACCTGCATGTATGAACAAACTACATGCAGGTTTTATTTTTAAACAAAAAGACTAAGCGACCTTTTTATGGCTTGCTTAGTCTTTGACTTTTATCGTCCAATCATTCGTACAAGATTGATAAGCGGTCGATAATTCGCTCCCGCTAGTCCAATTAACTCAACGAGAAGTTCAATTGCTAATAATAACAGAATCACCAAAATGACTGATCCCCACACGGTTGCTTGCGAAAACAAGATAGCAGCTAAACCGAACAATGCAGCAATCCCATAAATAATTAACACTGATTGCTTATGCGAAAAACCGGTTCTTAATAAACAATGATGTAAGTGTGATTTATCAGGTGCTGAAATTTTTTGTTTCATTCGAATTCGACGTACGATTGCAAAAAACGTGTCAGAAATCGGAACACCTAAAATAATCACTGGGATAATTAACGAAATAATCGCTACATTTTTAAAACCTAATAAGGCAAGCACTGAAATCATAAACCCTAGAAATAACGAACCGGTATCACCCATAAATATCTTTGCCGGATGAAAATTAAAAAATAAAAATCCAAACGAACTTGCTGCAAGTATAGCAGCTGTAGCAACAACAAAGGGATTCCCCATTATTACGGCCATAATAGACAGGGAAATAAGCGCAATTGTCGAAACACCTGCTGCCAGACCGTCAAGACCGTCTATTAAGTTAATTGCATTCGTAATACCAATAATCCAGATAATTGTAATTGGAATACTTAAATAGCCAAATTCTAATTGTCCACCAAAAGGTAAGTTAATAAATTCAATTTGTAAACCGCCCCACATTACAACGACGATTGCGGCCGCAAGTTGTCCAACAATTTTTGCTTTGGCAGTAATTTCAAGCATATCATCAAGAAATCCTGTTAAAATAATGAGACTAGCGCCGATTAGAATTCCTGTAGAATGACTATCTTCAGGGCGCAGTAGTAAATATCCTACTAAGAAAGCGCCAAATATAGCAAGTCCACCGATACGTGGCATAATGGCTGTATGAACTTTTCTGTAATTTGGTTGATCAACTGCTCCGATACGGAAAGCAAACCTTCGGACAAGCGGAGTTAGTATAAGCGATGCTACGAACGCAGCAACAATTGCTAGGATTAACATGTCCTGCCTCCCTATAAAATCAATTATTTAATAAACCACCAGTATTATACCATGAATAGACAAAGAAAACACCTATCCCTATGTAATTACAAATTTTCTTTTATATTACACTATATGAAAATATGCCTGATTGAAAACATTACAAGAGATAGTAGTTATTTAATTCCCTTTTTGCTAAAATAGAAACGATCCCTATTATATAGGGAAAGAAAAAGGAGCGTTCATTTATGTTATCAATTTTCAAACGTTCGAAGAGAACTAGCGAGCGTCAACTTAGAAAATATCGTAAAATAGTCAATCAGATAAATAAGTTAGAAAGTGAGTACGAAGCACTTTCTGACGTTCAACTTCAAGCAATGACCGATTCTTTTAAAGACCGTTTGCAAAATGGAGAAACCTTACAAGCCATTATTCCTGAAGCATTTGCGGTTGTAAGGGAGGCATCCAAAAGAGTACTTGATATGCGTCCTTATGACGTTCAACTTATCGGTGGAATCGTTCTCGCTGAAGGAGATATCGCAGAAATGCCTACTGGTGAAGGTAAAACCCTTGTCGCTGCCATGCCTTCTTACGTTCGTGCACTCGAAGGTAAAGGTGTACACGTGATTACAGTAAACGATTATTTAGCTAAACGAGACTTTGAACAAATCGGTCAAATTCATCGTTATTTAGGATTATCTGTCGGACTCAATATTCCTATGATGCAACCAGATGAAAAGCAAAAAGCTTATCAAGCAGATATTACGTATGGTGTAGGAACAGAGTTTGGCTTTGATTACTTACGCGACAACATGGTGCGCAATACTGAAGAAAGAGTTCAACGTCCTTATCATTTTGCTATAATCGATGAAGTGGATAGTGTCCTCGTTGACGAAGCAAAAACGCCATTAATTATTGCAGGTAAAATGGAAGCCGATGCAGACCTACATGAAGTTTCCGCACGTCTTGCAAAACGCTTTAAACAAGGAGTCGATTTCGACTTCGACGAAGAGACAAAAGCCACTTCTTTAACCGATACCGGTATCGAAAAGGTTGAACAAGCATTTGGCATTGGCAACCTCTATGAACTCGAGCACCAGACACTTTATCACTATGTCATTCAAGCTGTACGCGCTCGAGTTATTTTCAAACGGGATGTTGATTATATTGTTAAAGACGATAAAATCGAACTCGTTGATTTATTTACGGGAAGAATTATGGAAGGCCGTACATTGTCAGATGGATTGCACCAAGCAATCGAGGCAAAAGAAGGCGTTCCAACTACGGAGGAAAATAAGGCTCAAGCGCAAATTACCATTCAAAACTATTTCCGCATGTACCCAACTCTGTGCGGTATGACTGGGACTGCGAAAACACAAGAGAAGGAATTTCGTGAAGTGTATGGAATGGATGTTATCCAAATTCCAACTAACAAGCCTATTGCCCGTATCGATCAACCAGATCTTGTATTCGAAACCATTGATCAAAAATATACAGCGATGGCAAAAGAAGTTGCTGAGCGTAACAAAAAAGGACAACCTGTACTCGTTGGTACAACTTCGATACTGCAATCAGAAAAAGTGGGAGAATATTTAAACAAACTAAAGTTATCCTATAATTTATTAAACGCAAAAAGTGTTGAGCAAGAAATTCACTTAATTTCTCAAGCCGGACAACACGGACAAATTACCGTTGCGACGAATATGGCAGGACGCGGTACAGATATCAAACTGGGTGAAGGCGTTCCTGAAATAGGTGGCCTCTTCGTCTTAGGAACTGAAAAACATGAGAGTCGTCGAATTGACAACCAACTTCGCGGCCGCTCCGGAAGACAAGGTGACCCAGGAGAAAGCCAATTTTTCCTTTCACTTGAAGATGAAATGTTTACAAGGTTCGCCAAAGAAGAGGTTGAAAAAGTTAAACCTAGAGTGCGCTCTGATGAATCAGGACTGATTCTAACGGCTAATGTTCATGAACTGACCGAACGCACACAGCGTATTGTTGAAGGCGTTCATTTCTCTATGCGTGAATATAATTTAAAATTAGACGACGTCATTAACGATCAACGAAATGTAATTTATTCGCTTCGTGATAAAGTGCTAGCTGGTGAAAACCTATTCGAAGAACTCAAAACGATGTTGAATGAATTGGTTGAATTTGTAGTATATGAAAGTTGCCCTAATAATATGAGTAGTGAGGATTGGAATTTTGAACAAATCGAACAAACGATGAATTCTATATTACCAAATCCGATAACGATTCCTCGTGAAATAAGCGGGACGAAGGAGATTTTCCAAGTCCTAGAGCAACCACTTGCTGAATTATTATTATACATGGAAGAATTCTCGAATGATGAACGTGTCATTCAAGCGATTCCGCAAGTAATGCTTGCGCACATCGACGCTACTTGGGTGAAACACCTTGAAGCTATGACACGTCTAAAAGAAGGGATTGGGCTTCGCTCTTATTCACAAGAAGATCCAATGCGTATCTACCAACGAGAAGGACTTGAAATTTTCGGCACGCATTTCCAAAAACTTCGACGAAATATTGCCCAAGAAATAATTCATTTTATTAACTGAGTCAATTTCATAATTACCTAAAACCGCAAGTTGATACAAATATAGTTGAGAACGGTTTAACTCAACTATATATTGTATCGGCGCAGCGAAAAGATTGGATTATGAAATTGACTAAACTATCACAAAGAACATATGAAAGAAACTTAACATGAAGACGAATTCCCCCTCGGAATTCGTCTTTTCTTATTCTCTACTTACGGAGAATGAGACGATGCGATTGGGGGTAACGATAAAAAAAGAGCGCCAAGTCATCTAGACTTGAACGCTCTTAACTTTTATCAAATATCAAGATCTGTAATAATCGTGACATCATCATGTTCTAGTAACTTAGTAATCGGCCAATCCGTATCCACTTTTCCTTCTGCTAACTTAGTAAGTGCAGCTCGTTTTTTCTCCCCGAAAGCTAATAACACAATTTTTTTCGCACGTAAAATAGATGTAATTCCCATTGTCAACGCCGTATTAGGTACTTGTTCACCAGGTTTAAAGAAGCGGCTATTCACTTCCAATGTAGACGGCGTGAGCTTTGCCACATGGGTCACGGAGTCGAAAGGTGTCCCTGGCTCATTAAATGCAATATGCCCATTTTCCCCAACACCAAGGATTTGAATATCTAATGGATTGGCTAGAAGTAAGTCTTCAAATCGCTGACACTCTTCTTCTAAGTTTTCCGCTAATCCGTTTAATGTATTCACTTTTTTAAATTTCTTTTTACTAAATAAATGTTCATTCATAAAATATGCATAGCCATTTGGATTGTCATCAGAAATGCCCACATACTCATCCAAATTGAATGTTGTGACGTCTGAGAAGTCAAGGTCAGATTCTACCCATTTCTTATACACTGGAATCATCGTACCACCTGTGGCTAGACCTATGACATGCAGTTCGTTTTTTTCAAGTGCTTCCTTAATGAAATTAAACAGATTTTCTGACCCTTCATCAGGATTATTCACTTTAATAAACTTTAAACCATTCATCGTATCAACCGACCTTCATTAGATTTGTTCCGTGATTCAATTGTAATTTTTCTACTTGCCATGGTCAACTATAACACAATCTTACTTATCCCCTGCCACCGCCCTATATTTTTCATTTAAGTCGATTTTCTCATTATAGGAATTGACCAAATCCCTCTACTTTAAACATTATATGGTTGAGTAGTATGTCTGGATTCATCAAAGCAAGCATTCTTGCCTCTCTTTACAATAAAAAAACTACGATGCATTGCATTATACAAAATAGCATCGTAGTTTTGTTGATTTATAGACTTTCTGAAGCAACCCGTTCAACCGCCGCAGCTACATTTTCGTGGACAGTTGGATCTAGTGGATGTGGCACAAGATCTCCCGATTTCGTGCTATCGACAATCGCAAGGGCGGCAGCAATTAGCATAGGGTATGTAATTTCCTTCGCCTGTGCATTGAGTGCACCGCGAAAAATTCCCGGAAACCCAAGGATGTTATTAACAAGACGACCATCTGCTGCAAATGCAGCACCCGCTTTTAAAGCAACTGCTGGTTCAATTTCTGCATTTGGATTTGAAAGTGCTAAAATAACTTGTCCTTTCCGCACCATTTCAGGCTTAATAAGTCCCGCTACACCCGTAGTGGCGACGACAATATCACATGTCTCCATAAGTTCTTCTAACGACTTTGCGATCGTACCTCCGTGTTCTACAAGACGTTGGCAAGCAGCATCGTCTCTGTCAATGCCGAGTACCCCTTTCACACCATAGGCCATGAGCATTCGGCTAATCGCTAATCCCGCTGCTCCTAAACCGATTTGTCCAACGACAGAGTCCGATAATTTAACACCTGCTTGTCTACAGGCAGAAATGATAGACGCGAGGGTGACAACAGCTGTTCCATGCTGGTCGTCATGCATGACTGGGATTGGCAATTCTTTTTTCAATCGTTCTTCAACTTCAAAACAATGGGGGGACCCGATATCTTCCAGTAAAATACCACCGAAACCTTGGTAAATATTTTTCACCGTTTGGACAATCTCATCTGGATCCGTCGTACTTAATAAAATGGGGACACCGCTAATGTCTGCGAACTGATCGAATAACACGGACTTCCCTTCCATGACAGGCATTCCAGCAACAGGTCCAATATCACCAAGACCTAAAATCGCCGTCCCATCTGTCACGATGGCAACTGAATTGGAGATACCTGTAAAGTAATTTGCTTGTTCAGGATCTTCTTTAATCATCTCACATACGTTCGCGACCCCAGGCGTATAAACCCGACGCAAATCGCCGAGAGAGCGAATTTCCATACGACTCTTCATATGAACTTTTCCGCCCTCATGTGCTTGCAATACATCGTCTGTAACTGCATGGACAGTAATGCCATCTCCAATTTGGTTGATCGCCTCAACGATAGAGATAAGATGTTCTTCGTCCTTACAATGAATTGATACATCACGGATTGTAGACAATGTTCCAATTTTTATCGTTTGAATATCGCCAATATCTCCTTCAAGTGAGCCAATCGCTAAAGCAACTTTAGCAAAGTTACCAGGCGAAGAAGGTGTCTCGACGATAAGATTGCGCATGAATTCTGCTGATTCCATTTTAATAACCCCCTATGAAAGCGCTATATTTATATTTTACACACCATAATGTTAATCGTAAATTGAAGAATTCTTCTGAATATTAGAATGCCATACTCTGAACAAATCTAGCAAGTTTCGACATTTTTTTCATTTACCTTCGTTTTTTGTCGAAAATTTTGTTATACTAATGATTGGTTTAAAAGATTCATAATTTCAAGGAGCTGCAAATATTGTGACACTTCGAAAAAACTTTATAATTGGGCTAATGCTCTTCGCGCTATTTTTAGGCGCCGGAAATATAATATTTCCACCGGCTCTTGGTCAAATGGCCGGGAACAACTTAGTTATCGCGATGCTCGGATTTTTAATTACAGGGGTTGGCCTACCGCTTGTAGCCGTACTTGCCATTGCAAATTCAAACACAGGAGAAAGCGGAGGACTTCAGTCGATTGCGAGTCGTGTACATCCAGCTTTTGGTGTTGTTTTTACAATGATTATTTATATGGCAATAGGTCCGTTTTTCGGCATTCCAAGGACTGCAACGGTCTCTTATGAAATCGGAATCGTTCCGTTTCTAACAAATAATGTAGCTGATTCAAGTTGGCCGCTTCTGTTGTTTACAATTGTATTCTTTACAATTACTGTTGCACTTGCATTAAATCCAGCTAAGTTAGTGGACAGAATTGGCAAAATCTTAACACCAATCTTATTTATCATAATTGGTGCTCTGGTCATAAAAAGTTTAATCACTCCGATGGGGAGTATCCAAGAAGCACATGGGGATTATGCAATTCAACCATTCTTCCGAAGCTTTGTAGAAGGTTATTTGACAATGGATGTAATCGCGGCACTCGTTTTCGGAATAATTATAATAAACGCCCTAAAGGTGGAAGGTATAACAAAAAAAGGACCTGCTTTTAAAGCAACCATTATTGCCGGGATTATCGCTGCAGTTGGGTTGACACTTGTTTATGTTTCCCTTGGCTATATCGGCGCAACAAGCGTAGATGCGATTGGATTACAAGATAATGGCGGGGCAATTTTAGCGCTTGCTTCTAAATACTTGTACGGAAGTGCGGGCACTACTATTCTAGCTTTAACGATTATTTTTGCTTGTTTAACCACTTCAATTGGGCTCGTATCAGCATGCGCCCAATACTTTGAAGAAACATTTCCACAACTGTCGTACAAAGTATACGTATTCCTCTTTGCAGGGTTCAGTACGATCATTGGAAATTTTGGTTTAACACAGCTGATCCAAATTTCTATCCCAGTCTTAATGATGGTCTATCCATTGGCGATTGTATTAATGATGATGTCATTCATCGATAAATCATTTGGCAGAAAACCAATCGTCTATATTTTAGCATTATTAGGCACTGCAGTAATTAGCGTTTTCGATGGATTAAAAGTGGCAGATATTGATGTAAAACCTGTCACGTCGATCCTTTCACACTTACCACTTTATGAACAGCAAATTGGTTGGCTACTTCCAGCGATTGTTGGTGCACTTATCGGAATCATCATTAGCCAATTCACGCCAGAACGGAAACATGGATGATGATTGTGAGCGTTATATAAACTATCATTAATAATGATAGTCAACAATTTAAAGCGATATTGCCTACTAAAAAGTAGCAATATCGCTTTTTTATTCAAAAATCCATTTATTTGCTGGACTTTATGAAAATTGCAGTTTCAACGATGCGAGATTTCCCTCTCAATCCCTTGCAGTGACGGCTTTCTTTCGCTACACTTAATAATAGAGTGAATTTTTCATTTAAAATAACTTGAACGGAGTGAATCAATTGTTCAAGGATAATCGCTTTCAACATTATAATGCGGCAAGCTTTCGTAAAGATTTAATTGCGGGTATTACGGTTGGGATTGTAGCGATTCCACTAGGGATGGCTTTTGCAATTGCGTCTGGCGTAAAACCTGAGTATGGAATTTACACGACCATCATCGCGGGATTTCTCGTAGCCCTTCTTGGTGGTTCACGCTATCAAATTGCCGGACCAACAGGCGCATTTATCCCAATTTTACTTGCCATCGTACTACAATACGGTTATGAAGAACTGTTAATCGCAGGTTTTCTGGCCGGAATATTCCTTGTCATCATGAGTTTTGTAGGCGTTAGCAATTTAATCCACTTTGTTCCAAAATCGGTGACAATCGGATTTACAACTGGGATTGCTGTTATTATTTTTACTGGACAGTTTGGAAATTTCTTTGGTTTGACAGGGCTTCAACGACATGAATTTTTCCACGAAGACATGATAGGAATCGTTAAACAGTTTCACACTGTAAATTTGTATAGTATTTTAATTGCTATTATTGGACTGGTGGTCATTTTTATTTTACCTAAAATTGCACCTCGAGTTCCTGTCCTACTTGTTGCACTTCTAATTCCGACACTTGCATCTATCGCAATTTTCCCTGGAAAAGTGGAGACAATTGGTACTACTTTTGGAGGTATTCCTAATTCACTTCCTGCTTTTCGCTTTCCAGAAATAACATTATCCAAAATTGTTACCCTATGGACGCCAGCCCTTGTGATCGCAGCATTAGGGGCTATTGAATCTCTTCTATCCGCAGTTGTTGCAGATAGCATGAAAGCTGAGGGAACCGAAAACCATAGCTCTAAACGAGAACTTTTCGGGCAAGGTATCGCAAATATTGTCACGCCATTATTTGGAGGAATTCCCGCCACAGGAGCAATCGCACGTACGGCGACGAATATTCGTTCAGGTGCGGTCAGTCCTGTTTCTGGAGTTATACAAAGTCTTTTTGTACTTGCATTCCTTCTTCTTCTTGCGCCATACGCGGCTTATATTCCCCTTGCAGCAATGGCACCTATTTTAATGTTCGTCGCCTGGAATATGAGTGCACGAAAAGCATTTTCACATATTCTTTCTTTACGATCCGGCGATACGATCGTTTTGTTAACTACTTTTCTATTAACGATTTTCGTTAATTTAACAGTTGCGGTTCAAGTTGGGATTTTAATTGCAGTCATTTCATTTATCCGAAAAATGATTAATAAACTTCATTTGAAAGTTGAAAAACTTTCGGATGTCGAGATTATCAAATTCGGTCATGGCGATGAAACATCCCTAAAAAAATACAGCCTTGATGGGCCTTTATTTTTCGGTACCGCGAAGTCTTTCGAGGACGCCTACCCAGTCATTTTATCAGACGATATAAAAAGCATCATCATCGACATGGAACACGTTTCTGTCATTGACGCTACAGGAGAAGCTGTACTTTTTGATTTAATCGACGATGCAAAAGAATCTGGTATTCGTGTGATAATGAAAAGCCTACCAAAAGATAAAATGATTTTATTCAAGAAAGGCGGACTTTACGAGAAGATTGGAAAAGACAACTTCTTTTTGTGAAAATCAATGCACCAACAATAAGAAGCCTACATATTCTCAAAAGAGAACATGTAGGCTTCTAATTTCATACTAACTATTCTATACTGCAAATTTAAGATTGCAGCTCATAGTAATTTCTTTACAGTCTCCACTTCATTTTCGCATAAATAAAAAGCATGACAAAATTAGAAGCCGAACTAAAGACAGTTCCATAAGCAATCGCAGACGCACCAAACGAACCTAATAAAGAGTAGATAACGATGAGGTTCACAACAAATACGTTAATAATACTAAATAAAACAGGAATAACGGAATTACCTTTCGCATAATAGAATCTCGTAATATACGTGTTTGATGCAAGGAAAAACATCGATAAGGCAAACACTTTAAAAATAGGTACCGTTTGGTCAATTGATTCTTGCGTAAAATTCCCATAACCAAAAACGAGCGTAACAAGAGGCTCCGCAAAAATGTAAGCAATCACCGTCACAGGAACTAGCAATGAGACGAGATAAACCATTCCTTTTCTATATAAACTTCGGATTGTTTTATCGTCCCCCTCTCCCTCCTTCTTGCTTAGAAGCGGATAAATGACTGTTGTAACTGCGGTCATCATAATAGCTTGCGGGAAACCAGTCAGTTTGGATGCATAATTGACAGATGATATAACCCCTGGCTCAAGTCCGGCAGCTACAATTCGATGAATAATAAAATAAAATTGTAAAGAAGCACCGCCGAGTAAAATCGGTAATGCGATTCGCCACATTCTTATGACATCAGGAGATTTTGTAAATAACGGTTTAAATGAATACGGTTGAGATTTACGCAAACCCACATATAAAAATCCCCCCATAACTACCGCAGCTACAAAAGCGCCTATCCCATAAGATAATGGACCAAATACACTAGTAAAAGTGAACCCAATCAAGACAAATAATAAATTATATATGAGGATGGCCACACTCGAAAGCGTGAATAAGCCATTTAGATTTAGTAATCCGCTCATCCATGTGGATAATACAAGAAAAATTGTAGAAGGCATCATCCATAAAAATAAGTTGCGGACGATTCTATTATTATCCGGATTTAGTTCACTGAAGAATACATGTAATATCGGATCAGTCAATAATATTATTAAAACTACTATTGTAAGTACAGTTACCAATACCGATGTAAATGCTTTTCTTACAAAATAGTTTTTATCGGAATCAGAAGAATGATACACAGATATAAAGGCTGTAGTTAGCGCCCCTCCTACTACCAAATAGATAAAGTTTGGGATTGTATAAGCAACAGCTATCGCATCAGCCATTGTGGATGTGCCATACTTATATCCGATTGCAACTTCTCTTAAAAAACCAAGTAACCGTGCAACAATATTAATCACCGCGACAGTCCCGATAATCTTTATTAATTTATGCACACTATCTCTCCTGTCGCAGTAAATTAGCGTCCCACACGACTATAAATCGTAAGCAATCTTTGTAAAATCGTTTCTGTAGAATGCTTCTTTACCATCGCTTTCATTTTATCTTTTTTAAAAACATTATTTTCATCTATCAACACTTCTTCTAGGCCGTCTGCTAATGACTCTACTTCTTTCGGACGGACCAGAACACCTGTCCCATCTTGTAATAAATAAGATAATCCACCGACATCTGAACCGACAACGGGCGTTCCAGTCGCCATTGCTTCTAGTGCAACGAGCCCAAACCCTTCATGGTAAGAAGGTAATGCGAGCACATTTGCCGCCGCCATCCATTTAGCTACCCCTTCTTGTTGGATTGGCTTTATAAAATGAACATTCGAAAGATCTTGCGCTTGAATCATCGAGCCCAATTCTTTGATAAATGTGTCGTTCCGCTGTGAACCTAAAATATATAATGAACTATTCGGAAACCTATCTCTTAACTTAGCATACGCTTGAATGAGTTCGGCGACTCCTTTCTCGCGAATCACATTTCCCACAAATAGAATTATTTCCCCATCATCATGAATACCAAGTAAATTTCTCACTTCTGACTGCGTGTACTTTTTAAAAACCTTCGTATCAACACCCATACTTAAAACTTCAACATTTTCTTTACTTACACCGAATCGTGTAATCACATCTTGTTTTAGCTGTTCACCGACCACGATAACCGCTTCTGCTCCCTGTAAGATTTTTCGTGTCATTTTTTGAATGCTTGAATGCTTACCAGCCATTTTATCTATATCTCCGCCGTGAACCGTAACAGCATAAGGAATTTTGAATATTCTTTTCCCAATTAATGAAATAACACCTGTTGGAAAAGCATAATGGGCATGAGTCATTGATATATTCTTGTTATTTTGCACTAAATATTTCATTGAACGCATGAACCAAGAAAAATATTTCTTTAATGTTAATACTTTCCCCTTTCCAGGTTCATCGATTGCAATCACTTCAAGGTTTACTCCTGCTTCTTTTAGCTGATTCACTTGGTTTTTTACGAATATCCCAAACGTCGGATGATTTTTCGTTGGATACATATTGCTAAATACGATAATCTTTTTCATATATTTCTCCTTTTAACTTCGAAAGATAACAATCAACTTTTCATTCAATTATTATAACATAGATCTATTTTTTTCTTAGAAAAGCGACAAATTCACTTATTGAAATTATGTTGAAAGATGAGAAATTGTTTCCCTTCACTTTACTACCCTGTCCTTATATTTAACGAAACAGGTGCAGTTCAAAATATCAAAATTAAATGAAAAAAGAACCCTATTGTAATATCAACAATTTCCGATATTACCAAATAGGGTCCATTGTAGAGTTCTCATATAAAAGTAAGGACTTCTGCTAAATCAAGTTAATATCCTCGGAATTCTCATTCAACTTCACTATATATTAAAACATTATTACTACGCTTCATCCGTTAACTTTTGAATTGTGCAAGCTAATAAAAGAGCTCGTTCTGTTAGGCTTGCGATTTCTAAATATTCCTCTTCACTATGTGCATGTCCGCCAATTGGTCCAAGCCCATCGATCGTCGCAATTCCTTTGGCAGACGTAAATGAAGCATCAGAACCGCCACCAGTTGCCATGTCTTTAACGTCAATACCCAGATTACGCCCTACTTCCTGAATTTTTTCTAGTAGTGCGATTGTTTGTTCATTTTTAACCATCGGTGGTCGTTCAATTCCACCTTTTAACTCGATTGTCGTGCCTTCAACATCCGGCGTTGCACAGATAGTTGCGATTTGCCGCTCAATCCAGTTAGCTTGTTCAATTTTATCGATGCGCACATCTACATGAGCAACCGCGGAAGGAGCAACTGTATTTACTGTCGTACCACCTTCTATCACACCCACATTTATCGTAATGCCTTCTGCGTGGTTTGTGAGCTTATGTAATTTGATGATTTTTTGGGCCAACTCCTCTATTGCACTACTGCCCGCTTGTGGCTGAACACCTGAATGTGCAGCTTTCCCGGTGACGTGTAATGAATATTCACCGACTCCCCGACGTGCTGTAACAAGTGAACCATCTTGTCTCGCAGGTTCCATAATTAACGCATACGTTTTATGCTCGGTAAGACTTTCAATTAGTTCTCTCGATGTATGTGAACCTACTTCTTCATCACTCGTTAAAATGATTTCTATATTTTCAAGGGTTTTACTATTTTTTTCACGTATCGCTTTCAATGCAAATAGTAGTAACACATGGCTACCTTTCATATCAATCACTCCGGGTCCATAAGCACGTCCTTCATGAATCGTAAAAGGTCTTTCTGCTACTGTCCCTTCCTTAAAAACGGTATCCATATGGGCTACCGCCATAATTGTAGGTGTTGTTGCTTTTTTATGACGGATAACTAAGTGATTACCTTGAACTTCTTGTGGAATGACGTCAACTTGGAACCCCAACTTTTCGTATTCCTCTAATAAAATTTGCCCGACTTTATCAACGCCCGCCTTATTCATTGATCCACTATCGATATTTACTAGCTTTTCAAGTAAAGTTAGCATTTCTTCTTCCTGACGTTCCAGATAATTTTTCATTCACTCCACACTCCTAGATTGAATTCCATTCATCAATTACTAGTATATCATGTAGGTGATTTCGTGGGGTTTGCTAGCCGCCATTAGGGATTTGTTTCATCTTTCTTGACTCTGTTTTTCCTTGACCCCGGTGGAATATACATGAACCAATGATGTACCCTCCCAGGGCTATCCTTCATCAGTAATGGTGCAAATTTCATTGAAAAATAAACAACATCATTCTCTTCTTTCACAATTGAGGACTGTTCCTGATCCAATACAAATATTTCTTCCATACCGTTCATTCTCAATAAATTAATTCTATTTTTACTTAAAGAAGAATTCCCCCAAATAATGTGTGTCTTTTTCTCCATTTGCATTCCCTCTCTTCTCACTAAATAGTAATTTTCCTTTGATGATACGGCTTAGCTAGTTCAGTATTAAAAACTTCTATTAAGATTGATTCGTCATACTGGTTCTCTTGTTCTCAATCTTTTTCAATTGCATTATACGCTTATTTATCTTGCCAAATTCTATCAGTTTCTTTCAGTCACCCCCTATACATATTCAACTAACACCAACTAATCTTTTGATTAATTAGTAATTTCCTAATATTGTAACACATACGTATTAATAGTTCTACTTTCATATATAATAAGTTTTGTCACCTAATAAACACCCCTTAAGACCCACTCCGCAACAAGATAAACCTACCTTAACTTCTTTTAATTGACAATAAAATGACATAGGACAATCCTAGCATCCATATAGTAGATATACTGCAACAGATATTTCCCGATGGCTGACTTAGTAATTAGATAGGAGGAAAAACACTATGCAATGTAGACATTGTGGGCATAAGCAAGATCATGGGTATTATTGCGGAATGTGTGGCGTGCAGCTAGATACGACGAATCGCATCAATCATACGCCGTCCACAGTAACTGTCTCTAATGAACAAACGAATAATTTTCCTGCCACTATGGAGTCAAATTTACAATTTGAACAGTTAAAAGAGAAGATCATTCTATATCTACAATACTTTGTACGTTATTTGAAAAAACCGACACATATTTTTAAGCATAAACAAGAGGTAAACAAAAATGGCATGATTAGTATTTTGCTTTTCGCCATGATTGTTGGGCTAAGTTTTTATCAACTTGCGTTAAATTCCTTTTACCTTCCGGGCGAACCTTCTTTCACCTCTAATTTTGGTGGGTTTTTTGTAATCATTTTAGGTTTAATAAGCATTGGTTTAGTTGCTCTTAACCTAATTAATCATTTCTTCGGTCCTCAATTTTCTTTTAGGGTAATGATAAGTTTATACAGCGCCCACCTCCCGTTGTTCATTTTACTTACTTTACTATCTTTCATCTTAATCATCTTAAACTCAATATCTTTCGGAACTACACTACTCGTGATCTCTACACTCTTTGTAATAATCGTTTTACCATTTTATTTAATGATTTATTTACTGATTAAAAAATCAGTTGGGCTTGATACTTTTTATGCATGTATCGTTTACCTCTTTACTTTTTCTACTTTACTACTGCTATTTCTGTCACTTTTTGGAGATTCATCAAAACTTCAACTGTTCATTAGGACGGCCATCGCATTTTAACGCCTTTACTATATTCAATTTTTCAATTTGGCAGCCATTTCTAGATGGCTGTTTTTTTTGTTCGTCAAGAATATTCGTCAAATTCACAAAAACCTTTCGACAAATTTCGCGTCGTTTTTCCTCTGTGGATAACCTTGTTCACACTAACCCCAAGTGATATGAGTATGTTTACCCCCTTTATAAACAAGTTAACCACAACTTATCCACTTGAAATGTGGATAAAGGAACAGTTGTTCCAAGATTGTTTATTTGGTAAATTAAACATACAGCAAAGGGAACCTACATAATCATGTTTATTTTATAGATGAAAGATACTTACAAAAAAGTTGGAGGTGAATTTTTTAATGAAGAACATGTCAGATGAATTGTTAATCGACACATACTTCAAAGCGATAGAATTAAATTTACATCCTTATTTTATTAATTTATTAAAAGCCGAAATTCATTACAGATCTTTAGCACATAAAATAGATGACTCACAACCTTTAGAGCAGACTGCCTTGTAATCCTGAATTAAAAGACGTTATCTATACATGTTTTTGGATAACGCCTTTTTCAATTGTGCCATATGTTCATTTTGTTCCAACTCTCAAGCAATTAGGTTGTCGCATTCTATAACGAAGAGTAGAGGTTGGAACGTTTTATTAGAAACACAAGTAATCTAATGTATAATTCCCCGGAAGAAAGGATATACTAATACCTACAGAGACGCGGCACATCTTTGTCCCGCCCTGGGGCACTTTCGACGGAAAGTGGAAAAGAATACATCGCCTATCCAACTAGGGATTCTCCTAGTAGTGCCGCAAAAGCTCATTTCTTTATTATTCAAGAGGAATGAGCTTTTTACATGTGAATAAATTAAAGTAATCCAACCATTTCTAAACCATGTGCGATACCGTTTTCACCTACATCATTCGTGACGTATCTCGCAACCTGTTTCACTTGCTCTGGGGCATTCCCCATTGCCACACCATGACCAACAAATTGAAGCATTTCTACGTCATTAAAATTGTCTCCAAATGCATAGACATTTTCTTTTGAAAATCCTGTATGCTCCATAAATCGTTCAATCCCCATCGCCTTTGAACCGCCCATCGGAAGGACATCTACTGAATTTTGGTGCCAGCGGATAAAGTTCAAATCTTTCATAGACTTGCGATATGCCGCTTCTTCGTGTTCCTGACAAAACAACAATGTTTGATAAATTTCTATTTCATCAAAATAGCTACTATTCACATGGATATGGCTCGTGTCAATATTTATTGACGCAAAGCAACCTTCCATAACTCGATCCATTTCTACAGTTGACTTCATTTTCTCTGCACTCATATAAACGAGTGGATGTTCCTTTTCAGATGAGAAATGAAAAAGATTCTTTAAATATTCTTTTGAAGTTGGATTCTTGTAAATGACCTCATTATCTATTTCAACATATTGACCATTAAAACAAACAAAAGAGTCAATCTCTAATAACGCTCTTAGTTCGTTTATGAAATAAGGTGCACGCCCCGTCGCAATGGCTACTTCATGCCCTTTTTCTTTTAATAATTGTATCGCTTCCTTCGTTGATGCCGGCACTTTACTTTCATGATCTAAAATTGTTCCATCAATATCAAACATAATTAGTTTTTTAGTCATTTTATCTTCTCCATTATGTATTTTCTTATCAATAAAAAGCATCTTGTTATATAAAAAACAGCATCTCGAAACGATTTTACTCGTTCGAAGATGCTGCTCTACTCTAGTGCACTACTCATTTACTGGGAGATTAATGATAATTTCTCTTTAACTGCTTGAACGACTTCTTCGGCAGTTCCCATTTGGAGTGCTTCTTCGGCAAGTGCCGCCATATCGCTCTTCTTCAACCCGCGAATTTGTGAACGTGCTTGTAAAATAGATGTTGCACTCATTGAAAACTCGTCCAATCCCATTCCTAAAAGTAGTGGAATTGCGAGTTCATCGCCAGCCATCTCTCCACACATACCTGTCCATTTTCCTTCACGGTGTGAAGCGTCAATCACCATCTTCACAAGACGTAAAATCGCTGGATTATACGGTTGGTATAAATAAGATACACGCTCGTTCATTCGATCTGCAGCCATCGTATATTGGATTAAATCATTCGTTCCAATACTGAAAAAGTCTACTTCTTTTGCGAACTGGTCAGCTTGTACTGCAGTTGAAGGAATTTCAACCATAATGCCCACTTCGATAGCTTCAGAAACTTTTTCGCCAGCTGACACTAATGCTTCTTTTTCTTCTTCTAATATGGCTTTTGCTTGTCTGAATTCATCTAGCGTTGCAATCATTGGGAACATAATCTTTAAGTTTCCAAATGTGCTTGCACGAAGCAGTGCACGTAATTGCGTACGGAAAATCTCTTGTTCTTCTAAACATAGACGAATCGCACGAAATCCTAAGAACGGGTTCATTTCTTCCGGAAGTTGTAAGTAAGGAAGTTCTTTATCGCCGCCGATATCCAACGTTCTTACGACAACAGGCTTCCCTTCCATACCTTCTAACACTTTTTTATACGCTTCAAATTGCTCATCTTCAGTCGGCAATTGGTCGCGTCCCATGTATAAAAACTCTGTACGGTAAAGTCCAACGCCTTCCCCGCCGTTATTCTTGACACCTACTAAGTCTTCTGGCGTACCAATGTTTGCAGCTAACTCAACATGTTCACCGTCAACTGTCATTGTTTTTTCATTCACAAGCTTTGCCCACTCTGCTTTTTGTGCTTCAAACTTTTGTTGCTCCGCCTCGTATTCAGCGACTACTTCATCAGTTGGGTTAATATGTAATTTTCCTGTTAATCCATCAACAATCAAAATATCGCCGTCTTGAATTTGTTTGGTCGCTTGTTGTGTTCCAACGACAGCTGGAATTTCTAAAGAACGCGCCATAATTGCTGAGTGAGATGTCCGTCCGCCAATATCTGTTGCAAAAGCTTTGACGAAATTACGGTTTAGCTGTGCTGTATCAGAAGGCGTTAAATCTTCAGCGATAATAATCACTTCTTCTGAAATCGTACTAGGATTCACGATTTTTACACCGAGCAGATGTGACATGATTCGCTTTGTGACATCACGGATATCCGCTGCACGCTCCTGCATATACTCATTATCCATTGCTTCAAACATGGAAATAAACATGTCCGTTGTTTCTTTTAATGCCTGCTCTGCATTTACCTTCTCAGAATTAATTTTATCTTTAATCGGGTTAATAAGTTCTGGGTCATTTAATACTAAAATATGGGCAGTGAAGATTGCAGCTTCTTCAGCACCTAGCTCCTTTTCAGCAACTATTTGAATTGCTTCTAATTCACTAATTGAAGTTGCCATCGCAGCTTCAAATCTTGCTGTTTCCGCGGCTACATCTTCAATCGTTTGTTTCGTAAAAGATAAATCTGGCTCTACGAGGCGGTATGCTTTAGCAATCGCAATACCGCTTGAGGCAGCAATCCCTTGTAATAAACTCATTATTTTGCCAGTCCTTCATTTTGCAATGTTTTTTCGAGCTCGACTAGCGCCTCTTCTGCGTCTGCCCCTGTTGCACGAATGGAAAATTCAGCGCCGGAACCGATTCCAAGTGACATAACCCCTAAGATAGATTTCAAGTTTACGTCTTTTCCGTTATGCACTAAGTGGATATCAGATTGGAATTTGTTCGCTGTGCTCACTAAAACAGATGCCGGTCTTGCGTGAATTCCTGCCGCATCGATTACTGTAAATTGTTTTTCTACCATGATCATCATTCTCCTTTAAGTTTTCGAGCAATCGATTTCTGGAAAATTGACTTCCTTAGACCTTCAGGGTAAATAATAGGACTCGCCCAAAAGCCTCAACTCGATTACTGTTTACTTAAATGTATCTTGTCCTCGCGCGAATTGCAAACGATTGCAAAATAATGGTCTGCTTATTGATTTGGCACTGTTTATATAATGATCAGTTACTATTTATTGCCGAAAAAGGGAACCGCTCATGCGCCTTCCTTTTAATAAAAAAACCTAACTTCTAAGTTAAATTTTTTCTATACAATCGACTTGGAGCATGGTACGATTTTCATATGAGAAAATTTATTATCTTACTTTTATTACTAACTGTACTGTTTATTTCGTCAGGCCAGACATACGAACAACAATCTATTGTCCCGAACCTTCAAAAATTACTACCTGGAAAACCTTTTGAAACGGTACTTTCTAAGTTAGAGATTCCCTATTGGGGCATCACCGTATCAGTTGAAGAACGAGGATATTATTACTTCATAGAATTTCTACTTAGAAAAAGTGCACATTTTTTCATCTTCGGTTTTATTGCCGCTTCAATTTACACTTTGTTACCAAAAATGTCTTTTCGTTTCCTACTTGCAGCGTTCTTTACGTTATTTATTGCAATTGGTGATGAATATCGTCAGTCACTTACTGGTGGAAGAACACCTACCATCCAAGACGTTATGCTTGATATGGCGGGGGCACTCACTGCACTTGTAATCGTGCGTCTCATGATTATCATTAAAGATTTTTTCAAAGAACGAAAGCGTCGTAGTAAAATAAGTGTTTAAATTGGACAACACTAAAAAATCCGTCTTGCTTAATGGCAATGACGGATTTTTATTTTATGGACAAGCGTTTCGTTAACTTTCGGTTCTTTGTCATATGACGTTGGTGAAGAATTTTACTCGACTATAGTTTATCTGTCGTAGGACGGTCTAAAGTCAGTGAAACTGATTTTGAGACTGTCCTTTTTTATATAATAATCCAAATATACCGTTGCTTTCCGTTCCAGATGGACGCTTTCCTGGGGGCGTGCGCTGAGCCAATCGCAAAACAAAGATTGCGATTTGCCGTATTTCTGCATGGTTTTGGCAGAAATTAAGGCATCCTACTTGGATATCGCTGCTCATAACGCTTCGCTTTTACTCGCAAAAGCCGTTCTTCGTAACGGCTCTTCCTGTGGGGTCTCAGCTAGGAGAGAGTGAACTACCTCTCTCCCTGCTAATCCCCAAGGAGTCGCCATCTTCCACTCCAAGCAACTGAAATGTACTTTAAAATAAAATTGTATGTACTCAAAAACATGAAATCCGCAGAAGTATTTATGCTGCAATTAAATGGGCTTGCTTTTCTTTAAATCCCCATTTGGGAGGTTTTAGTTTGAAATGTAAAATGATTCGTTTTTTGTAATTCTGAAAGTTTCTGTATCTATAAGCGACACAATTCAAGACTTTAATTTTATTGTTGATTCCTTCAATTCTTCCGTTATTGTAAGGATAAATAAAGCTATTCTCGATGAACGGAAGATGTTTTCTTAACGTTTTTAAACTTGTTCTCATGTAGTTTGAGATTAACGGTGAAATAGGTTTGGTTAAACAGGATGATAAGGCTTTGAAATCCTTATTTGTCATGGCTTTTAATATCTCTTGATATAACTCATAATTCGCTTTATGATTTCCTTCTTCTACACAATCATCTTCAAAGATGATATTTGGGTCTAGAATATCCAGTAAAATTTAATACTATTAGAACATGACAAGTTAGTTCCCTCCAGGATGATGGTTTGGTCGACTTTTATTCTACAGGGGAACTCACTTGTTTTCTATAATTATTTGAACTTACGTTTTCCCCAATCACTTAGCCGATTGGAGTGTAGAGCGGCGACTCCTACGGGAACAGCGCGAGCCGAAGACCCCACAGGAGCACGGTTTTCGCGACGAGGAGGCTGAGGCCGTGCCCGTGGAAAGCGTCCGCTCGCAACGGAAATCGGCGGTTAGCAGGATTTTTCAATTCAATATATTTACAAAAAATAACGTTAGTGAAATTCTATCCCTTCTCCAATTTCAAGGAGAAGGGATTTTCTTTCACCAACGTCATAAATTGTACAACCTAACTTTCTTCTCCATTTAATACTAGTTTAAAGTCAACTTCAGCTTTTAATGAATCAGAAACGGAACAATATTTTTCTTTTCCAAGACGAATCGCTCGCCAAACTTTCTTACTGTCAATGTCGCCTTCTATGACGAAAGTGATTTCCATGGCAGTAAATCCTTTCGGCGGTTCTTCTTTTCTTGTGCCGTCCGTGATGATTTCAATTTTATTAATTTTATCCAAATGAGGTCGTAGAATCATCGTAATATCGATACCGATACAGCCGGCTAAGGCGCCAAGAAGCATTTCGGTAGGGGTCGCTCCTTTTCCTAAACCACCATAAGCCTCCGTTGCATCCATATTGATATCATAACCGGAGTCGCCGACCGCAGTAAACGCGCGCCCTCCAGTCCATACTGTTTTTACTCTCATACCCTTCACCCTTTCTTAATAATTTAAGTTCGTTCCCGGACCAACCGGAATTCCGAGTACGTACCATATAATGAAAAAGATTGACCAGCTAATCAAAATAATAATCGAATAAGGCAGCATTAAAGAAATCACTGTGCCTACGCCATTTTCTTTACCATATCGTTGTGCAAAAGCTACGACTAATGGAAAAAACGGCATTAATGGAGAGATAATATTTGTCGCAGAATCCCCTACTCGATAAGCGACTTGTGTCACTTCAGGTGAGATTCCCATTTGCATAAACATTGGTACGAATACAGGCGCCATAATTGCCCACTTTGCAGAATCTGCCGCGATAAATAAATTAATGATCGCGGTAATGAAAATTAATGCGACAAGAAGTGGCGCACCATCTAAATGAATCGCTTGTAAAAAGGTTGCCCCTTTTACCGCGATAATTGTGCCTAAGTGTGTGTAATTAAATAATGCCACAAACTGGGCAGCAAAAAAGATTAAAACAATAAAGCCTGACATCGTTTCTAATGAAGAGGCCATTAACCTTGCAATATCTTTATCGTTTCTTATCGTTTTCGTAACAAGACCATATACAATCCCCGGCACTAAAAAGACAAGCATCATCATAAAAATAATGCTGCTCATAAACGGGGATTGGATAATACTTCCGCCCACTCCACGTAATACGCCGTTTTTAGGAATGACAAGAAGTGCAATAAGAGCAATTGTAATTAAAATCGAGACGTTTGCCCAAAGAAGACCTTTTTTCTCACGTACTGAAATCTTATTAACCCTCTCGACTTTATCTACTTCTTTATAGGTCCCTAATTTTGGCTCGATTAACTTGTCTGTAACCAGCGTACCAATAATGACAATCAGAAATGTCGAAACGAACATGAAAAACCAGTTATCCGTGGGGTTCACGACATAATTTGCATTTAATATATTTGCGGCTTCCGTCGTAATTCCACTTAACAACGGATCGTTCGTTCCTAAAAAAAGATTGGCAGAATAACCGCCCGCCACACCCGCAAACGCAGCAGATAAACCCGCGAGTGGGTGCCGATTAAATCCTAAAAAAATAATTGCACCCAGCGGAACTAGGACAACATACCCAACAGAGGCAGCGACATTCGATAATACGCCCATTAACACAACGATTTGCGTCACAAATCTCCTCGGTGCTTTTGTAACAGTATTTGTCATAAGCGCACTAATATAGCCGCTTTTCTCTGCCACACCTACGCCGAGCATGGCAACAAGGACTGGCCCGAGCGCCACAAATGACGTAAAATTTGAGACAACATGTGAAAACATATACGCAATGCCTTCAGGAGCAAGCAAACTGACTGCCTTCACGGTTAGCGTTTCAATTTTTCCCGTTTCATTGTTAACCCCTTCAAAGCTCACGCTTGTCCCCATCACAGTTAAAAGATGGGACAGCCCAATTACCATTAATGTAAAAATAATGAAAATTGTAATCGGATCAGGTAATTGATTTCCTTTTTCCTCAATAAAGTTTAAAAAACGAATCGATTTGGATTGTTTTGATTGACTCATCCTATCCATCCTCTGCGACCTATTTGTTGTCAAGTATACCCTTTGTCTAAAATCTGAATCATGATTGACAGCTTGAAAAAAGCGTGACTTTGATTGAGTACCGCCAAAATGGCCGTGAGACTAATTTTTAACCTAGTAAATCTTTCAGTTGGCGGTAAACACTTTCAAATTCTTGCTTCTCTCCTACATCAAAAAAGTCACGAAATGGATCATTTTGATGATGGATTCGCTCTAAAATGACGGGAATCGTAAATTGGCTAGGCTTTAATGATGAATCGACTTCCTCCCATTGTAATGGAGTTGCGATAAAGCAATGCTCATTACCTCTCGGTGAATAAGGTGCCACAATTGTTTTTCCTGCTTGATGTTGAACATAATCTAAATATAATTTATTGTTACGATTCTTTTTAAGACGCTCTGTCGTAAACCAATCCGGTTCCTGTTCACACAAAAAGTCACAAACAAACTTTGTAAATAAACGAGTATCTTCATAAGTATGCCGATTAAATGGCAAGGGTATATAAATTTGTAAACCTTTTCCACCGGACGTTTTCACAAAAGATTCAAGTTCAAATTTATCGAATATTGCTTTCATTCGGATAGCCGCCTCGACAGCTATAGAAAACTCCTCGACTGAAGGCGGATCTAAATCAAAAACTATTTCAGTCGGCTTTGCCGTATTTATCGTTTGAAAAGGGATATGAAATTCAAGGGCGAGTTGATTGCCAAGCCACAACAATGATTCAATTTCGTTACATAAAATATAGTCGATATCCTCCAATCGTGAGGTAGCTATGAAATCCGGTAGATAATCAGGTGCATTTTTTTGATAAAACTTCTCACCTGGCACCCCGTGCGGGTAACGAATGACGGTAAGATGTCGATTATGCAAAAATGGCAGCATAAGCGATGCAACGTTTTGTAAGTAATACAAGTAGTCTTCTTTTCGAATCTCCATTTGAGGCCAAACTGGCTTATCAGGATGTGTAATTGCTATTGATTCGGGGATAGGGAGTAACTGCCGAAGCATTTGATTCCAGTCACAGTTAGCTGCATTCATTTCAAAATCAAACTTGTGAAATCTTGGTTCACGTAAATGTTTACCATCAAAACTAATACAAGCAATTTGAATACAAATCGATGGCGCGAGTTCCCACATATTTCGAGATATTTGCTTTCCATTTGTTCTAAATAATGTTCGCAACGTCTCTATCTCTTCATCTTCTAAACCATGAAGAAACGTTACAATTTCGGTTAGTTCCCCTTCTTTATATACTGCGCCTGTAAAAAATCCATTGCTTTCATCGTATTTCGTTAAAATCACAGTAACGTAACGCCAATTTTTAATTTTCAACCATTGTTTTGTCCGCGTTCCTTCAATCCATGTACTGCCTTTCCTTTTTGCTATGATGCCTTCGCCGTTATGTACAGTGATTTTATTCCACAAATGTTCGTCATTGGTAAAAGTTTCGAGCATTTGTAGACGCTTGTTGCTTTTATAGTTTACTGAAGTCGGAAGTTCAGTTGCATTAAATATTTTTTGTAATGCCTTCTTTCTTTTTGTTAAAGATAAATTGGTTAAATCTTCATCTTTTAATTTCAAAATATCAAATCCAATATAATGACATGGAAATGCTTGAACGTGATCTGAGATGCTCGTTTCACTGCGCATGCGTCCACGTGTCTGAACGATAGAAAATTCGCTTTGAAAATCATTTCGTAAATAAACAAGTTCGCCGTCCAATCGTAAAGGTAAATAAGGTTGAATTCTCTCATATATGTCTGAGCAAAATTGAATAATTTCCGGAAATAAATGCGTAAGTTCCTTATCGTTCCGGCTTTTCAAAGTAGGTGTTTCTCCTTCCCACGTTAAAATACACCGAAATCCATCGTACTTCGTTTCATACATCCATTCTTTTCCTTTAGGAATATCATTTGCATCCGTTAATAACATCGGCTTCATTTCACGCAGCCCACCTTTTTTAGTTAGCCTTTGATTTCACAAAACTTCTATACATAGATACACGAAAAACTTCCATAATAAGAAAAAGATAAAGCAGGTGAACGCAGTGCATACCGTTTGGAAAGGAAGCATCAGTTTTGGACTTGTGAATATCCCAGTGAAACTTCACACCGCGACTGAAAACAAAGATATCAAATTACGCCAATTGCATAAAGAATGTCATTCTCCTATTAATTATCAAAAGTCATGTCCCGTTTGTGAGAAAGAAGTCCAAAACGAGGAAATCGTCAAAGCGTATGAGTATTCAAAGAATAAATTTGTTGTGCTGGATGAAGAAGATTTGGAGAAGCTAAAAAAAGAAAATGAGGACAAATCGGTCGAAATTATCGACTTTGTTAAATTAGAAGAAATCGATCCTATTTATTTTGAACGCAGTTATTTTATGGCACCAGATAGCGGAGGGGGAAAAGCTTACGCACTTTTAAGAAAAGCTTTAGAAGACTCCGGAAAAATTGGCGTTGCAAAAATTATGATTCGCTCAAAAGAACAACTTGCTGTTATCCGAGTCTATCAAGATACATTACTTATGGAAACCATTCATTTTCCAGACGAAGTACGTCTCGTAAAAGACGTCCCGAATATCCCGAGTGATGAAAAAGTTGTCAAAAAAGAACTTGATACAGCACTCATGTTAGTCGAGCAACTTACGACAGCATTTGATCCGGAAAAGTATAAGGACGACTACCGTACAGCCCTTATGGAATTAATCGAAGAGAAAAAGTCAGAAAATGCGACAGTGGCGGCAAGCGATAAACAACCTGCACCAGCAAAAGTGATGGATTTAATGACCGCCCTGCAAGCATCACTAGATAAAACGAAACCAAAAACAACTGCGAAGAAAAAACCGGCGACCCGTAAAAAAGCGACAAAGAAACATGCATAAAACCACTATTGAAAAAACTCCATCCTTTGAAATAGGATGGAGTTTGAATTAGCGAGCAATAGAAATATCACATATCATATTCTCACTTCTTCATTCGCCCAATAACTTTCCCTCAAGTCATTTTTTAATATCTTTCCGGAGGGATTTCGTGGTAGCTCCCTGAGAAAATCAACAGATTTCGGCCTTTTATATCCAGCCATCTTGCCGTCGCAGTAATCAATCACCTCTTCCTCCGTTAATGTCGTACCTTCCCGAGGAACGACGATTGCTTTCACTTCTTCACCCCATACTGGATGCGGCACACCAATCACCGCGACGTCAAGAATTTCCGGATGCGTATAAAGCACTTCCTCAATATCCCGCGGATAAATATTCACACCTCCGCTAATAAGCATGTCTTTTTTCCGATCTACGATATAGTAGAAACCTTCCTCATCTTGTATTGCCATATCACCAACTGAAAAATACTCGTTGTAAAATGACGAGGCTGTTTCCTCTGGATTTTTATAATACTCGTCCAATAAATAAGGTCCTTTAAAATATAATTCACCAATCTCTCCTTTATTCACAGGCTCTTTATTGTCGTCCAAAATTACACAATCGACGAGTGGAAAAGGAAGACCAACACTGCGCTCTTTTGATTCAATATCTTTCGGCTTAATATTGAGTGTGATTGCACTTTCCGTTGAACCATAAAACTCATGCAAATCTGCACCATGAAAAAAGTGCAATATATCTTTTTTGGATTTTGTAGCCAATGGCGAACCAGCAGAAATTAAAACTTGAATTGAAGACAAATCAAAATTATTTTTCACTTCAGGTTTCACGTTCACTATGAAGTTATACATTGTCGGCGCAAGGAAAGTATTCGTAATTTGATATTTTTCAATATCTCGAAGAACCAGTTCTGCATCAAAATTGTCATGAATGACAATCGTCCCTCCAACTAATAGCTGGGTAACGAGAAATATCCAAGGAGCAGCATGGTAAATCGGTCCCGCAACAAGATGAATGTCCTCTTCGGCTATTTTATATTCATAAGCCGCCGCCATACTCGTTAACACCCTTGAACGATGGGAAATTACAACCCCTTTTGGCTTCCCAGTCGTA
This sequence comes from Sporosarcina ureilytica, assembly GCF_001753205.1. Lineage (GTDB taxonomy): Bacteria > Bacillota > Bacilli > Bacillales_A > Planococcaceae > Sporosarcina > Sporosarcina ureilytica. The sequence continues at coordinate 2,872,266 of NZ_CP017560.1, forward strand.
CCTGAAGTATACCCAATATAAAATGTATCATGCTCTTCAACTGCAGTTGTTGGTTCCTCGTTTGATGAATTAGAAATAAATGTTTCATAGTTTAACATACTTTCATAATTTACATTTCCTACAACAAGAATTGTCTCCAATTTAGCTTCCAATTGATTTACGATATTCGAATACTCCTCAGTCAATATAATCCCTCGGCTATCAGAATTTCGAAGAATATAGTCAATTTCAGCTCCGACTAATCGATAATTGATTGGGACAATCACGACGCCAATTTTTGAAAGCCCGACGATAATATCAACATAAGCGGCATGATTTTTCATAAGAACAGCAACCTTATCCCCTTTTTGATAGCCGCGTTCTTTGAATCCATTAGCGAGTCGATTTGCTCGATCATTTAATTCCCCATATGTACGAATTTCACCGTTGAATATAACTGCCTTCTTATCCTTAAACTTCTGAGCATTTTGCCTCATGATATTTCCTACCGTCAACATAATGATCATTCCCCCAGTCTGAATAAAAGTTCTTACTAGTACATTTTATCACAATTGGTCGAATTGTTCTTCACCCAATTATTAGGAGTGATAGTTAGCGTTTATCAATTGGGAGTTGAAACCTAAGTTGTGAGTAAACTAAAAGACCCCAACGTTGTGTGCTTTTTGCGTTACGTACTTTCCAGATAACGTTACTTATCTTCAAGATTACGTTGCGAGCTTTCTGGAAAAACGGTGCACACTTTTTCAGCGCTGTGTACATTCCCGTAAACATTGTGTTCCTTTTTTAGCATAGTGATACGAATGTTTCGTACAAATGCTTCACAGTGCAAAAAATCCCCTCATCTAATTAGACGAGGGGAAATCTTTACTGCTTAATATTCACAAATACACTTTTCACTTCTGTATAATTCGCTAAGCCGTACTCGCCGCCCATTTCACGGCCGACTCCGGATTTCTTATAGCCGCCGAATGGCATTGTTTCCCACTCAAGACCAAAATCATTAATCCAAACAGTCCCAGCTTTTAGCTTTCCAGTAATGTAATGACCTTTTTTAATATTTTCAGTCCAAACACTTGCCGCCAATCCGTATTCGCTGTCGTTGGCGCGCTCAATCACTTCTTCAATCGTGTCAAATGGGAATACGGACATGACTGGACCGAAAATTTCTTCGCGTGCAATGGTCATATCATCTTCAACGTCTGCAAAAATTGTCGGTTCAACAAAGTATCCTTTGTCTAATCCTTTACCGCCTCCAGCTACAAGACGTGCGCCCTCTTCTTTACCTTTTTCAATAAAGCCAAGAACCGTTTGTTGCTGTTTCTCAGAGACAAGCGGTCCCATATCTGTTTCTGGGTCTAAACCAGGTCCTAATTTAACAGCATTGACGCGCTTTACAAGTTCGTCAACAACCTTATCGTAAATCGGACGTTGAACGAAAACGCGTGTACATGCACTACAGTTTTGGCCGTGGTTGTACATCGTTCCATTAAACGCACCCTCAATGGCTTCATCTAAATCTGCATCTTCCAAAATGATTGCAGGGGATTTTCCACCAAGTTCTAATGTAATGCCTTTAATCTGGTCTGCCGCTTTCTTCGCCACTTCTATACCAGTAGCAGTTGAGCCGGTAAATGCAACTTTATCAACGTCTTCATGCGTAATAATTGCATCCCCTGCCACCCTTCCTGCTCCCGGAACGATATTTACAACACCATCTGGGAAACCAGCTTCTTTAAATAGTTCCGCGACATATAAAAGCGATAATGGTGTTTCACTTGCTGGTTTAATGACAATTGTACAGCCAACTGCTAATGCCGAGCCAAGTTTCCAAGCAGCCATCGCTAATGGGAAGTTCCATGGAATAATTTGCCCGACGACCCCAACTGGTTCATGCAATGTATACGTTACATAATCTGGAGAAATCTGCGTCGTTTTCCCAAAAATCTTTGTCGCCCATCCTGCATAATACCTAAAGTGTTCGACTGTTCCATCCACGTCATCTTCGAGTGCGACTTGATAAGGTTTTCCATTGTCGAGCGCCTCTAATTGCGCTAGTTCCTCACGGTTTTCCTCTAATAAATCCGCAAACTTATAAATTAAATGAGCACGTTCTGCCGCTTCTAACTTTGTCCATTCGCCTTTATCAAAAGCATTTCTTGCCGCTGCGACTGCTGCGTCGATATCTTCTTTTTGGGCTTCACTTACTTGCGCAATGACTTCCTCCGTTGCTGGATTTATTACGTCAAACGTTTTTCCACTTTTAGATGGAACGTATTCACCATTAATATAAAGGCCTTTCGTTCCTTGTAAAAATGCTTCCACTTTCTCTTTTAACTTAAACTTTGTAGCTACCATTATTTATCGCTCCTTTTTATTTGGAATAAAGCATGCATGGGTTCCTACTTATATAGAAGGAACCCTTGCAAAGTTTCGTGTCTATTAATTTTTCACAACTTCAAAGCTTTGAAGCAATTCTTTTAACGTTGCTTCCTCTTCTTCAGTTAACCCAAGGCGTGGTCTGCGGCATGGTCCACCTGCCAGCCCTTGTAACTCCATTGCACGTTTAACGATTTGCACATATTTACCCGAACCTTCAAGGAACTTACCTAATGGAAGAAGTTTATCGTATAACTCCCAAGCACGATCCATATTTCCTGCTTCTGCCGCTTCATACATCTCTTTTGTTTCTTCAGGCACAATGTTTGCGGATACTGAAATCCAGCCCGTTGCTCCAACAAGCGCAGACTCAAGTGCTAGATCCTCCGAGCCACAGAATACCTTAATGAAATCTTTTCCTTGGCGTGCAATGTCACGTGCTTTTCCAATATCGCCGCTCGACTCTTTAATATGTGTAATATTATCAACATCACGTGCAACTGCGAGCAGGGTTTCAGCACTAATGTCTACACCCGAAACAAATGGATTATTGTAAATCATAATTGGAAACTTAACTGACTCCGCAACAGCCTTAAAGTGCTCATAAATTTCATGCTCTTTCGGGTGTGCGTAATACGAGTTAATTAAGAGTGACGCATCTGCACCTGCTTTTTCAGCTTGCTGTGTATGCGCAATTGCATCCGCCGTTCTCTCTGCTGCTGTACCTGCAATCACTGGAACACGTCCAGCCACTTGCTCAACTGCTACTTCCACTACTTTATAACGCTCTTCCGTTGTTAAACTAACAAATTCCCCCGTACTTCCTGTCACTGCAATCCCAGCAGCGCCTTTATTAATAAAGTGTTCAATATTTGATTTTAATCCTTCATAATCTACTTGCTCGTCCTCTTTCATTGGTGTGATCAGTACTGGAAATACGCCTTTTAATTTTGTCATTTTAAATTCCTCCTTAAATTATTAAACTTCTAATTTTGTATTTGGTATTGCAACTTCTACTTCTTCAATCACTTCTTCTTGTGCGTCTGTACGCCAAATAAATTTACCTGTAAAACCGTAAATCACTGAAATGATAATGACTAAAAAGTTAAACCATAGAAATGGCAAATAACTTAAAGTGGACACACCAAGTGCAGCGGCCATAAAGACGCCTCCGTCAGACCAAGGAACCATTGGCGTTGTTACTGTTCCGCCTGCCTCAGTATTTCGAGAAAGGACACGTCGATCGATATTCATACGATCATAGTTATCTCCTGTCATTTTACTAGCCGTAATTAGAGACACATAAGCTGCCCCGAACACATTCCCTAATACGCCTCCAACCATAGTCGACACTGTCAACTTTCCTGGATTCGTCGCCCATTTTGCTAAATAGTTACCGATTGCCCGCAGCACACCGATTCTTTCCATCAGTCCGCCAACACTTAGCGCTAAAATAATGAGCACAATGACATCAAGCATGAAGACAATACCGCCACGGTTTAATAAATTATCAATAAATGGAACACCTGATTCAATTGAATTTCCTGCATATAAAATATTAAATGCCCCTAGAAAGGACGAGCCTTGAAAAAAGAAGGCCCATAACGTTCCTAAGAATGCTCCAAGTAAAATGACTGGAATCGAAGGTGCTCTAAACGCTAACAAAACTATGACAACAACCGCAGGAATTAACATATACCAGCCGATATTGAAATGTGTTTGTAAAGCGTTCATCGTTGCAGTTGCAGTACTTAAATCACCTGATCCTTTGTACAAGAAGCCGGTTACTAAAAATAAACATCCTGCAATGAACCAAGCTGGGAAACTGACCGTGAGCATCGATTTAATATGTTCAATTAAATCGACTTTCGATAACGATGCGGTCATGACTGTCGTATCGGACAATGGTGATAATTTATCCCCTACATAACAACCCGAAATGACAGCCCCTGCTACAAGCGGCAGTGGAAAACCAAAACTTGCGCCAATTGCCATCATTGCGATTCCAGCTGTACCGGCTGAACCAAATGATGTCCCCGTGGCAATCGATGTAATTGTACAAATGATAAACGCCGCTAGTAGAAAAATACTCGGGTTAATAATGGATAACCCGTAATAAATAAGCGATGGAACTACTCCGCCTGCAATCCATGTGCCGATTAATGCACCAACGGAAAGTAAGACAAGTACAGCTTCCAAACCGTCATAGATGCCATTTAGCATGCCATCTTGCATTTCTTTATACGAATAACCTATCTTTAAACCGACCGCCATAATGACGAACCATGATGTTAATAATGCAAGTTGAATAGAGATATCCAATTTGACAATAAACAAAATCATAATGAACCCAAAACTAATGAGCACGAACAGTATTTCAGCAAGATTCGGTAACCGTTTTTCCCTTTCCATCTAAGTACACCTCTCGTTTTATGAAATTTTCCATTCCCCTTGCTACTTCGTTGTCTCTTGTTCTTTCTATTATTTGTTTTTCTCTCTATTAACAAATTAATTCTTGCATTACATGCTAGTTTTAAAAAACAACTTAAAAGGACTCTTTATTCAGTTAACTATGCCAATAAGAACCCCTCCTTTAAAGGGTCTTCTTCATCTAAAATGAAATTATGCGTGCCAGTAACAAATGCTTCTGTTGCCACGGAAAATTGTTTTCCTCGCTCATCTGATTGGGTAAGGGATACTTCTAAACAACTTCCAAAAACACTTTCATTTTTAAGGACTGTTTGTTCATCCAAAGAAGTTAAAATTGCAAAGGAAGTGTCAATTCCTGGTGAACGTAAAATATAACCATCCTTTTCAAAAGTTACAGAGCGCACACTTGATGCATTTCCTTCATCTTTTTCTAAAAGAACAACTCCTTCATACTGAACACCGGCATTTGATAGTTCTACAGTCTTTTGAATTCCCCATTGCTGGATCGCTGCCAAATGCTGTAATTCTATTGCCGGAATAGAAGTTGGACATTCGTAAATGACATAATTTCTTTTATTATCTACTTGAACAATGTCAGCATCCTTCTCTTCATTTAGTCTCGAGCATGTTTTACTATCAATTTTGGTGGAGATTACTTCACCGCCTTTTACGACCGTCTTCACCGTATAAATGCCCTGAACTGTCTCGATTGTATAAATGCCATCTTCCTTTTGCGCAATCGTTCCCGTTTCAATCAACGCAGTCAAAGTTGCTAATAATCCCTCATATTTAAAAGGACTTACCCCTTTATGATTAAAAAATAGTAATCGAACATCAGCTTCTTTGGTTGGCAATACAATACAACCGTGCATCCCCCTGTGTCCTCGCGGTTCATTCAAAAGTAAATTTCTTTCATGTTCAAAACCATTTACCAATGCATCATTGGCTGCTTGAACATCGTCTTCATGAAATCTAATCGAAGAATTCGTGACAATTCTAAATGCCTCACCCGCGACATGCGTATCGATTGTTGAAAATAACTTTCCAAAACTCATGACTTTACACCTCCTGACACAACTGGAATTTCCTCCATTGGGGGGATGAGTAAATAACCTTCGCTGAGCGGATCTCTTTCATTATAGAAAAAGCGATGCATGCCCATAATCCACGCTGAACCAGTCACTTCATTCACAACCGCTTCGACATCCTTTACAGTTGTCTCCTGAAGTACGCGTGCCTTAAATAATGAACCGACAATACTTTCATACACAAACTCTTCGTCAATTCCGATTTCTTTATTGCGATACATCGTCGCAAGTTTTGCAGAAGTTCCTGTTCCGCATGGTGAACGATCAATCCCACCTGGCGGGACGACAACTGTATTTTTCAAATCAGCTGTTGGATCAACTGGGTCTGTGAAAAATTCAATATGTGTCAATCCATTGATAAAAGGAAACTCTGGATGTACAACTTCTACAGATTCGTTAATCGCATTTCGAATTGTAATGGCTTTATCGATGATGGCAGTTGCATTTTCTGTCACAAGTGGAATATTTAATTTACGGGCATCGATAATGCCGTAAAAATTACCGCCATATGCAATATCACACTCGATATGTCCAATTCCTTCCACATCAATCTCGATGGATTTCAGTAGGAATGACGGTGCATTCGCAAAAGTAACTTCTTTCGCTTTTCCATCTTCTACTTTAATTTTCACTTTGATTAAACCTGCTGGTGTATCCAAATTAATATTCGTGTAAGGCTCTTGAACGTCAATCAGTCCTGCCTCAACAAGCGCTGTACAGCAACCGATTGTATCGTGACCGCACATTGGTAAATAACCGCCTGTTTCAATATAAATGACACCGATATCTGCATCCGGATGACATGGGTCCGTCAACAGTGCACCCGACATAACGCCATGCCCACGAGGTTCATTCATTAAGAAGTTGCGCATCCAATCATAGTTTTCTTCCATATAAAGCATTTTCTCGGACATCGTGTCCCCTTTTAACTTTGGCAATCCGCTAATTACCGTGCGTGTTGGATTGCCGCCTGTATGAGTATCGATAGTTGAAAATACACGTTGAAAATTCATACGAGCGTCACCCTTTCTTTAAATCGACTGAGTCGTAAAGGTTCTATCGGAATCGATGTTTCCTTTTCATTAATCATTTCTTCTATTAACTTTCCAGTAACAGCCGCTAAACTAATGCCGTCCCCTTCATGACCCGCCGCTATATAAAAACCTGGTACTTCTTCAACTTCGGAAATGATTGGTAAATGGTCTTCAGTCCACGGCCTTAAACCTGCGTAAGTCCGAATCACTGTCATGTCGGCGATTTTTGGATAAAAACGAACCGCGCGTCTCGCAATGGTTTTCGTTACTTCGTGATTTACTTTCGTATTAAAACCAACGAACTCACGGCTGCTTCCGATTAAAAAGTTTTGACTTTCCGTCGGTTCAAACACTAATGCAACACCGTATTTTTCAGTAATCGGATCAACTACTCGTTCTCCGCCAAATTTAGAAATTAAATAACCGAATTCCATCACTTTACGAAGTCCAACAGGTTGTTGCCTTGAAGCAACGATAATTTGCCCTTTTCTAGGGGTGATTGGGACGTCAACGTCTACCATTTCCCCAATTCTGGGGGCCCAAATCCCCCCCGCGTTCACAACCTTTTTTGCGGTAAACACGCCATTCGTCGTTTCAATTCTAAATTCGCCATTCGCTTCCAATTTTAGATTCGTCACTTCAGTATGCTGATGAATTTGAGCGCCTAACTTCTTCGCACTATGAAACATTGAAAATGTCAGCATATAAGGATTTACAGTAGAATCTGTTTTGCATTCCAACCCGCCATATAAATCATCTGCGAAATACTTGGATTCATTTCTTAAGTCTTCTCTATCCAACATTCGAAAATCCAGCCCAGCTTCCTGTTGTTTCCGAACCCATTTATTTGCCGCTTCCATTTCTTCATCATTTTCACAAACTAAAATACTTCCAGGATTTCTATATTCAAACGAAATCTCCAACTCTTTATTTAATTGGTGAACCAGTTGTTGGCTTTTTAATGACATTTGGCTATCGAATCCCGGGTCTTTATCAATCGCTAAAATATTCCCGTCACATCTTGATGATGTTCCACTTGCCAATTCACTTTTTTCAAGTACGGTAATGTCTAGTCCCGCTTTAGCGCCGTAATAAGCAATTGCTGCTCCCATAATTCCTCCGCCAATGACAACAACGTCTCTATGTATTGTCGAAACCACTTGTATTCCCTCCTCTCTTGCTCTTGCCAATTAATAATGCAAGTACCGTGCCAATTATCTGATTCCACACAACTTTTTCCTGATTTTTAGCCAGTAGCACCTGTCTAAACCTACTCATGACAAGACTTCATTTAAATTTCGACTTAACATTTTATCAAAAGATTTTTTCCATCGAACTGAATAAATAAACGCAATCGTCCGCACCTATTGAATTTTCAAACTACTAGTGTTAAATTAATTAGACAGTACAAAATATTTTTACACTGGAGTTGAATGAAATATGGTGTCTGTCAAAAAAAACTTAAAAGATATCGTCAATCGACAAGCTAATTTTTTTACAGCGAAAAAAGATTTAATTAATTTCCTTAAAAAAGAAAAACTAGAAAAAGCATTTCTTAATTCAAATAACAAAACGTACGTAGCTGTTTTGAATAACGACAATATTTCCTACCAACAATGTCCGCAAATCGCTGTTGACAGGTCAAGTTTAGAAGTTATTCAATTACTTAAAGAATACGAAATGGTTGTGGTGTTAGATAAAAAGGATGTTCCTATTGGATACATCGATTACATGACATTGTCCACATCACTCGTCCATCACTACAACCATTTGGAAGCGTACCTCAATACGATATTACATACGATTGATGAATCCTGTACGGTCATTGACGCAGAAGGAAAAGTGCTCATTTGGACAAAGGGAGCGGAACAACTCTTTTCAGTGAAAGCAAAGGATATTCTAGGTAAACCCATTACAGATTTTTTCAGCGCAGATCGACTTGAAATATTAAATGCATTACAACATGGAACCTCCGTTACCCATATGCAACACCAAGCACGTCATGATTTAGTCGTCTTAATTAACTCAAATCCAGTACGGTTAGACGATAACATTATCGGAGCCGTCGTATCCGAAATGGATATTACAAGCCAAATACGTCTCAATAATGAATTATTTAGTACGTCCGAAAAATTATTTCATTTAGAAGAAGAAGTAAGAAAAGCTTCATTAGAGGACAATCCATTCACTCATATAAGAGGCAACAGTTCTACATTGAAGAAAACGCTTGATATCGCTGAAAAAGCTGCAACGACAAATGCGAGCGTATTAATTTACGGGGAAAGTGGTGTAGGTAAAGAACTTTTCGCAAAAGCCATTCACAATTTACGCGAAGATGCTAATGCTCCTTTTATCGCTATTAACTGCGGCGCGATTCCTGCGGGATTGTTTGAAAGTGAAATCTTTGGCTATGAGAGAGGCGCATTTTCCGGCGCCGACCAAAAAGGGAAAAAAGGAAAGGTAGAACTCGCTAAAAACGGTACTTTATTTTTAGATGAAGTCGGGGAAATGCCGCTGGAAATGCAAGTGAAATTTTTACGATTACTGCAAGAAAAGAAATTTTTCCCTGTCGGCGGCACAAAGGAAATTGAAGTCGACTTTCGGATTGTCGCCGCTACAAACCGTGATTTACAGGAGTTAATAAAAGAAGGGAAATTTAGGGAGGATTTATATTACCGCCTAAACGTTGTGAACTTCACCGTTCCCCCTTTACGCAAGCGCCCTGAAGATATTATTGAACTGACACATTATTTTCTCTATGAAGTATCAAGACAATACAACAAGCCGATTCATGGGATTTCACAAGATGTCATGCAAAACTTACTCCGCCATCAGTGGCCTGGAAATATTCGAGAACTCAAAAATGTCGTTGAGCGACTCGTTGTATTTTCAGATAACGGGGAAATTAAACTGGATCATTTACCCAGAGAGATGAACGTCGAGCAATCCATCGCTAGTGAACAAGCCCATCCATTCATGCAACCATTGATGAGCGCGGAGGATGACAATCGTTCATTAAAGGCGCGACTTGAAGAATATGAAAAAGCCATTTTAATAGAAGAACTTAAAAAAGCTGGTGGAAACAAACAGCTTTGTGCAAAAAACTTACAGATTACAAGAGCTACCTTATACAACCGACTCAATCGACTTGGCATCGACATGTAGAATTGGCATCATTCTTGCATAATACTTTTATAATAGTCAATTTCATAATCCAATCTTTTCGCTGCGCCGATACATAGTTTGGGCAATTATGAAATTGCCTCTGTTGAGTTAAACAGTTCTCAAATATATATTGTATCAGCTTAGCGGTTTTAGGTAATTATGAAATTGACTCAGACAGAAAAAGAAATTGGGGTGTATGAAATGGCTGACAACACGATGATTGTTTGTAGATGTGAAGAAATTACATACGGCGAATTGGTCGATACGATTGAAAAATATGATTGTTCTGCGCGTGAATTGAAACTTAGGACTCGTGCAGGAATGGGCTATTGCGGCGGCAGATCATGCCGTAGTATGGTCGACCGCATTGCCCACCAAGGAAAAGAAAAAAGCGAAGCACAAATTTCATTAAAATATCAACCACCTATTCGTCCCGTTCGATTCGGTGATTTAGGAGCTGTTATCAATGAAAAATAGAGTGATCGATCATCCGGTACTGGATTCAATAGATGAACAAAAAACAATTTCATTCACGTATGACGGGAAAGAATACAAAGGGCTTCCCCATGAATCAATTGCAGCGGCTCTTTTGGCAAATGGCATTCGAACATTAAGAAAGCACGAAGAAAGTGGAACACCACGCGGAATTTACTGCAATATTGGCCACTGCTTTGAATGTCGTGTCACTGTCAATGGACAACAAGGGGTAAGGGCATGTTTAACAAGAGTTTCAGAAGGAATGAACGTAGCAAGCGGCGAGAAATTACTCACATCCGTGAAAGATTGGAGACCGGAAAATGACTGATATTCTTATTATTGGCGCCGGCCCTGCAGGATTATCGGCTGCCATTACAATTGCTGAACATGGCTTAAACGTCCATGTCATCGATGAATATATGGATGCGGGCGGAAGGTTGTTAGGACAACTTTATGAAGAACCAAATGGAAATTGGTGGAATGGGATAAAAGAGTCTAACAAATTAGCAGAAAAAGCTAGTAATCTTGGTGTGAAAATAAGTTTAAATACATCCGTTAATAATATCGAAAAGATTGACGATAAATGGGTCGTTTATACAGATACAAATACTTATTCGACTTCGCATTTATTATTAGCTACTGGAGCTGCTGAAGAACCTTTCCCAATTCCCGGTTGGACATTACCTGGTGTCATGTCAGTAGGCGCGGCTCAAGTCATGACAAACGTTCAACGTGTCAAACCCGGAGAGCGCGGTGTCATTATTGGGGTCAATGTTCTTTCATCCGCCATTGCAATGGAACTTAATTTAGCGAAAATCGATGTCGCTACAATCGCGTTACCTAAAATAAATCAAATTACAGAGGAGAGCGGAAATCCAGAAAATGTTTTAAACTCGCTCCTTCATGTCGCTCATATGGCCCCTTCTGCCTTCGTAAAGTTCGGCAGCAAGCTCATGAAAAACGACTTTATGAAAAAACTGGGCATTACATTTTTCCCTAAAGGCGGGGTGAAAATGTGGGGCATTCCGATTCAACTTAGAAAAGCAGTCATTGAAATTTACGGTGAAGAACGTGTAGAAGGTGTAAAAATGGCTACAATCAGCCCTACCGGTGAAGTCATTCCGGGTACAGAAGAAAATATATCAGCGGACTTTGTTTGTATTGCTGGAGGTCTTTATCCATTGGCTGAACTCGCGGCGGTCGCTGGATGTCCATTCCATCTAATCGAAGAACTCGGCGGCTATGTTCCCCTCCATAATAATCGAATGGAAACAACATTGGACGGGTTATACGTGGCTGGCAATATAACAGGAATTGAAGGTGCAAAAGTTGCGATAAGTCAAGGCGTAACGGCCGGCCTATCTATCGTCCATAATTCTGGGAAACAAAAGTTAGACCAAGAAATTGCAGCATCGATTCAAGCGATTGAAAAAACACGTGAAGAGGCCTATATTCAGTTTCATCCAGATGTTAAAGAAGGCAAAAAGAAACTTCAGCAGTATTGGGAAGCGCATAAATCCAGTAAACAGCTTGTACAAAGTTAAATGTAAAAAAGATTCACTGACCGATTTGGTTAGTGAATCTTTTTTTGTGGTTATGATTTTATATGCTCTTTCTTTACTTTCTCCTCAACTTCTTCCAATAAAAATCCTTGTGGTAACGTGTCTTCCGGATCAACTAGGAACTGATGAATTCCTGTGATAAAAGCTTGTCCAGTCACCTTTGGAATTACTGCAGTATGTTTATCGACTTTATCTAAAGATAAAATTTCACCAATAAACTGACCATCTGTAATACTTTCATGAACAAAACTACCATGTTCTTGTAAAGTTCCATCCTCGTAAAGCGTTGCGAGTCTAGCACATGTTCCGGTACCGCAAGGCGAACGATCCACTTGTTCATCTGCAAAAATTGTAACGTTTCTTAAGTCGGCATTCGGATCAACAGGATTATCTGAAAAAATGACCCCGTAAATCCCATGTAGTCCGCTTTCAAGTGGATGTACAACATTTATTTTTTCTTCAATATAATGCTTAATTTTAGTTCCCCATTTTTGAAGGGCTGGCAAGTCTTTATTATTTACTTGCAAACCTAAATCCTTACTCTGTGCAACTGCGTAAAAAGCGCCCCCAAAAGCAACATCTACTTTAAAGTTATACCCTTCAATGCTGACCGGGACATCTCTTTCCAAAACAAATGATGGGACATTTTCAAAAGATACCGATTCAACAACCGTTCCTTTACATTTAGCGTAGGCAATGACTTCTCCAGCTGGACTGTCGATAATAAACTTCTGATTTTCTTCAGTTACTTTAAATCGTCCCGTCTCAATCCCCATCGTAATTACACCAACAATTCCGTGCCCACACATCGTACTCCAACCTTCGTTGTGTAAAAACAATACCCCGAAATCAGCATGCGGGCTTGCTGGCGGCGTAATAATACAACCATACATGCCGTGATGTCCCCTTGGCTCAAGCATTAACACCTTTCGAATATCATCCAAATGTTCCATACAATAGGCACGTCTTTCTAATTGTGTGTCCCCTTTTATTTCAGGTAATCCATCCGTAATAATCCTTAATGGTTCCCCAGCAACGTGAACATCAACTGTTGTATACATATTATTAATAAGCATATACGTCTCCCCATTTAATTCATATTTTGTTGCTTCACACAAAATAAAATTATTTACTTAGAAGTTAGACTTGATGAAAAATCAGCTAAACTTGTAAAAGGCACATCCAACGCTTCAAAAAGAAAAGTATACAAATCCGCATCATGTTCAATCATTTTAGAAACAGGCTTTCCCAGTCCATGACCTGCATTTTTCTCTACTCTTAATAAGATTGGGTTATCCCCCGTTTGATATTCTTGTAAAGTTGCAGCAAATTTCTTTGCATGAAGAGGCACAACGCGATCATCTGTATCTGCGGTCGTGATTAGTGCAGGCGGATATTCAACGCCCGCCTTCACATTATGAAGCGGGGAATATTCATACAAGAATTTAAAATGTTCTTCATGTAAATCCGCATTTCCAAATTCTGTTGTCCAAAATCTTCCCACTGTAAAATGCTGAAAACGTAACATATCCGTCACTGGAACTAGACAAAGTGCCGCACCGAACAACTCAGGCCGCTGAGTTATACAAGCACCTACAAGCATACCTCCATTGCTACCGCCCATAATCGCAATTTTTTTCGAGTTTGTATAGTTCTCTTGAATTAACCATTCAGCAGCGCTTATAAAATCATCAAAACTTGTTTGCTTATTTTCTAATATCGCCGCTTTATGCCATTCTTCCCCGTATTCACCGCCGCCTCGAATATTCGCTACAGCATAAATTCCGCCTGACTGAATCCATATACTTTGAGCTGGCGTAAATGAAGGTGTCATGCTAATGCTATATCCGCCGTATCCATACAAAAGTACCGGATGATTTCCTGTCAATTCTAGTCCTTTTCGATGTGTTAAAAACATTGGAATTTTCGTACCGTCTTTTGAAGGATAGAAAACTTGTGTGGTTTCGAAATCATCTAACGGAAACTTATCTTCATTCTCGAAAACCGTTGAAAGGGAATCCTTCTTCAAATTATAGCGTATGATTTGAAGTGGCGTGAGAAACGATGTATAGCTAATAAACATTTCGCTGGCACTCTTTTTTCCACCAATGCCGTAAATTGAAATAAATTGTGGTAATTCAATTTCCTTGTCTATACTTCCATCCATATCATAAATCTTTAATTCATCATGGGCATCTTTCATTGAACAAACAATAAATTTTTCATTCACAATTTTAACGAATGATATAGGATTTTCCGTTTCCGCCACGACTTCTTTCCAATACTCCTGTTCCGGCTTTTCTAAATTAACGGCTATCACTCTGCCTTTAGGTGCTTCATAATTTGTTTGAAAATAAAAATCGTTATTTTCATTGCCTAGGAAATAAAAATAAGCATCAACATTGTGAATAAGCGGTTCAAATGGTTCGTTACTTGAACTTTCTCTATAGTAAACTTCATTTTTAGGTTCAGTGCCATTATTTACAGTTAATAATAAATAACGGTCATCGTCTGAAATTCTAGGCGCAAAAGAACGTTCTTTACGTTCCTCATCTTTATGAATTAATTCATCCTGCTCTTGAGCGGTACCAACTGTATGCCAATAGACTCGGTTATGATAACTTTGCTCTTCTGTTGGAAGGTTTTCGGCATTCGGGTAACGATTATAGTAGAACCCTTTCCCATTTTCATGCCAAGCTATCGCCGTAAATTTTCCCCATTTTAATACTTCAGGATAATCTTTACCTGTTTCAAGATTTTTGATTTTAATATGTTGCCAATCGCTTCCATCGTATGAAATTGCATATGCCAATAGCGAACCATCTTGATTAAATGATAAGCTGGTAATCGCCGCTGTTCCTTTTTCACTTAATGTATTGGGATCTAAGACAATTTCCGAACTTTCATCGTTCACTATTTTTGATTTATATAGGACAGGTTGATCTTGCAATCCATCATTTTTATAAAAATAATAATACTCTCCTTCTTTTTGAGGTAAATAATATTTTTTATAATTGTATAGTGTTGTTAATGTCTTTTTAACTTCCTCATAATGCCCGGTTTTCTGTAAATAAGATTGCGTCTTTGCATTTTGATAGTCTGTCCATTCCATCGTTTCTTGCAAATTCTCGTTTTCCAACCAGCGATATGGATCAGCTACTTGCACGCCAAAAAAATCATCAACGACATTATCTTTTCGAATTGTCTTCATTTTTATATTCCTCTTTTTCCCTTGAAATTTATTACCCATATCTTTTACTCCGTAATTTTAGGGTCAAATGCATCTCGCAACCCATCCCCGACAAAGTTAAATGCCAATACTGTAATCAGAATCATAAATCCAGGAAATAGCGGATACCACCATGCGCCGAGCATAATTTGTGGTTTTTGCGCACTTTGTAACATATTTCCCCAACTTGGAGTTGGCGGTTGGATTCCTAATCCTAAATAACTGAGAGCTGCCTCAGCCAAAATGACGCCACCTACTCCTAAACTTGCCGAAACAATAATTGGCCCCAATGCGTTCGGTAAGATATGCGAAAATATGATTCGTGAACTCCGTATCCCTAGGGTTCTTGCGGCTAAGACAAATTCTGAAGTCCGTAATGCCAAAAACTCCCCGCGCACTAATCTTGCAGTACCTGTCCAACCGAAAATCGCAAAAATTGCAATTAGCGTCATTAAGCTTGGCTCAAAAATGGTTACGAGCGTAATTAATAAAAAGAGTGATGGGAAAGAAATAACAGCGTCTACAAATCTCATAAGTACTGCATCCAACTTTCCACCATAGTAACCTGCTAAAGCACCAACTACCGTTCCGATAAATATTGAGCCGGCAACAGACATAAAGCCAACAAGTAAAGAAACCCTGGCCCCATATAAGAGTCTGCTTAACGTATCTCGTCCTAAATGATCTGCTCCTAACCAATATTTTTTGCCTGGCGGATTTAACTTATCTACCAGCGTTTGATAACTTGGATCATGCGGCGCAATCCACGGGGCAAAAATGGCTGCAGTAATAATAAAGAACAGTATAATAGCCCCAATAACCGCCAATTTATTTTGCATATATTTTCTAAGCATAATTCGCCATATAGAAACGTGTTGTACTGGCTTTTCAATGACTATTGGTTGATTTAGTGGTATTTCTTGTTTTGGAAGTGTCACATCATTCCCCCCCTTTAATATTCAATTCGTGGATCAAAAATTGCATATAAAACATCAGCTAATAAGTTACCGATAACAACTAAAGTGGCTGCAATAACAACTACCGCCATAATCACTGGATAATCTCTTTGGAATGCAGCTTCTACAAATAACAGACCTATTCCCGGCCAGGCAAAGATACTTTCAATAATGACGGAACCGCCAATAAATGAAGGAAGCATTAATCCTAAAATTGTAATTATCGGGATAAGACCATTCCGCAGTCCATGTTTAAAAATAACTGTTTTATTTTTGAAACCGTTTGCTTTTGCAGTTCGAATATAATCTTGTCGCAATACCTCCAACATACTTGACCTTGAATATCTCGTTAAACCTGCCATATCTGCCGTTGCCAATACAAAAGCCGGAAGAATTAAATGATGAAGTCGATCCAATATGCTAAAGTCTCCCCCTAATGTTGAGACACCACCAGTTGGAAACCAACCTAGATGAACGGATAAAAACATAATTAATACGAGACCAATCCAAAAGTTAGGTGTTGCAATTCCTAAGAAAGATACGAATGTAATCGAGTAATCCGTTAGTGAGTTTCTTTTTGTCGCTGAAATAACGCCTAATGGTATGGAAATAAGGAACGCAATCACTGAGGAAACTATCATTAGTAGAAGTGTATTAGGTAATCTTGCTATAATGAGTTCACTAACAGGAACCCCTTGTCGAATTAATGACTCTCCAAAATTACCTTGCACCATATTTCCTAACCATCTTACATATTGAACAACAACGTTATCATTCAATCCGTATGCTTCTTTATAGGCTTCTAAGTTCTCCTGTTTTATCATTGGATCCATCATTAAAGCGGTTGGATCACCAGGAGCCATCAGCATCATCGTAAAAGAGATAACTGTAATAATAAAAAGTAATGGAATTGCCATTAACGTTCTTCTTACGATATATGTAATCATTACAAGTTCGCTCCCTTCGAGCTTATATAATTCAGATAAAAAATAATAACTTTATATTTCTTAAGAAGACAAACATCTCTGAATTCTTTAGAGATGTTTGTCCTGGTTTTGAGTTAATTCATAAACATTGATTTCCGTTCTGGACTGAGGCTTTCGCCAAATCAGCCAAACTAGAATCACATTAAGAATTCTCTTATTCTACGTACCATTCGTGGATTTTGTAGTACGTGTTTGCTGCACTGAATTTCGGACCGTGCAGGTCTATAGAGACAGCTAGGTGACCTTGTGGGTTATACAAAAATGTACTTGGCTGGTCTTCTGTTACAATTGCATCTGCCTTCCCGATGATGTCTTTTCTTTCACTCAGGTCAGATAGTTTTGTGTTTTCCGACAGTAAAGCATCTACTTCCGGGTTAGAATAGCCGCCATAATTTAGTCCATTTTCAATTTCTGAAGTATGCCAGAACCATGTTGGATCAGGGTCACTACCGATTGACCAACCTGCCACAATTGCATCGAAATTCCATTTCGGCGGGCTTGTCTCTTCTACGTAAGCACTCCATTCAAGAAGTTCAATAGTAGTTTTAATACCGATTTCACTTAACTGTTGTTGTGCTACTTCTGCAATCTGTTGACGAATTTCGTTTGCTGAAGTTGTTTTCAATACAAACTCAAACTTTTGACCGTCTTTTTCCAAGATTCCATCAGCGCCCGGTTCCCAACCTGCTTCTTTTAATTTCTTTTTTGCTTCTTCCGGATTGTATTCAAACTTTGCTACGTCTGGGTTAAATGACCAGTTTGCAGGACTTCCTGGTCCATGTGCGACTGTTCCAGAGCCATCTAAAATTGCCTGGACAATTGCTTCTTTATCAATCGCATGTGTTAATGCTTGACGAACGAGTTTATCCTTAAATAAGTCATTCCTTAAGTTATAACCAATATACTCCCATGAGTTAGATGGACCAGATTCCAACTTAACAATTCCTTTATCCTCTAGATTTTTTGCAGTTTCCATATATTCCGGTGATATACCGGCTAAGTTAATATCCCCTACTTGTACCTGAGCCATTAATGTGTTCATATCTGGAACAATTTTGTAAATAATTGAATCCAATTTTGGTGCGCCTAAGTAATAATCTTCATTCGCAACGAGTTCAATATATTCACCTTCACGCCATTCTTTAAATTTAAATGGACCCGTTCCAATCGGCTCTTTCGTATTAAATCTTTGAGTACCTAAATCGGCAACCGGAACGTCCCCAAGAATATGTTCAGGTAAAACTTCAAATTGTGCTGTTATAGTAATGAAAGGTGCATACGGTTCAGATAAAATAATTTCAACAGTATAATCATCAACTTTATTAATCTCTTCAATTACCTCAAATGGTAAGCCACGCGGTCCTACATAATCTTCGTTAAGTGGAATATTATAAGAGAATACAACATCGTCTGCTGTGAAATCCTCTCCGTCATGCCATTTTATATTCTCTCTTAAGTAAAATGTCCATTTAAGTCCATCTTCAGTAACATCCCAATCCTCAGCCAAATCCCCTTCAGGGTTGAAGTCATGGTCAACCGTTACAAGACCGCTGAAAATAAACCCTTCAATGGTGGAACTCGATGTATCTGTGGAGTAATATGGGTTAAATAATGTCGGAGCAGCTGTCGTTCCTAAATACAAGCTTCCGCCTGATTTTTCATCGGTTGTACTCCCTTCACTTTTTGCGCCTTCTGCATCGCTTTTTACTTCTCCATCAGAACATGCCGCAATGATTAGTATCATCGCCATCATAATCATTGTAAAAAAACGCTTTTTTATCATTCTACTTCCCCCTCTTTATCAACTCTTCAAATTTATAGTGGAAAATCTCACAACCCTCCTTTCAAAAAGTAATCTCTATCATTTATACAAATGGCAAGCAACAGAACGATGTTCATTAACCTTTTTAAATTCAGGCATAACCGTTTCACATATTTTCATTTTAGCTGGACATCTTGTATGAAAAATACAACCGGATGGCGGATTTGCAGGGCTAGGAATATCCCCTTTTAAAACAATCCTTTCCCTAGGCTTAACACCTTTTTTACGGATAACAGGCACAGCAGAAAGGAGTGATTGCGTATAAGGGTGAAGTGGTTCCTTATACAACTCATCTTTATCGGCTATTTCAACCAGCTTTCCTAAATACATCACACCGACCCTGTCAGCTATATGCCTGACTACACTTAAATCATGCGAAATAAATATATACGTCAAATTAAATTGATCCTGTAAATCTTCAAGTAAATTAATAATTTGTGACTGAATGGAAACGTCTAATGCGGAAACCGCCTCATCAGCAATGATTAGTTCTGGATTTAAAACAAGTGCTCTTGCTATCCCAATTCTTTGGCGCTGTCCTCCTGAAAATTCATGTGGATAGTTATTTAATGAAGCAGCATGAAGCCCAACCACTTCCAGTAATTCTTTCACTCTTTCCACACGCTCTTTTGAATTACCATATAAACCATGCGCTTTTAGTGGCTCTGTTAAAGTGCTGACCAAAGATTTTCTGGGATTCAAGGAAGCAAATGGATCTTGAAAAACCATTTGCATTTTTCGACGAATTAAAGGTCTTAATTTAGCCTCCGATAATCTGGTAATATCATGGCCTTCAAAAATAATTTCACCATCAGTTGGCTCGTACAATCGTATTAGTGATCTGCCCATCGTTGATTTTCCGCAACCAGATTCGCCTACGATGCCCAATGTTTCACCTTTTTTAACATGAAAACTTATATCATCAACAGCCTTTACATGTCCAACAGTCCGCTGTAAAATACCTGCTTTAATTGGAAAATGCATTTTTAAACCGTTAACTTCTAATAAGATTTGTTGCTGTTCCGAAGTATGTACAATAGTTTGTTCGCTTCTTTCTAAAACAGTAGTGGACTTCATTAACTTTTCCCCTCGCTCTCATATAAAAAGCAGCGAACAGATCTTTTTCCACCAATTTCAATTAAATCTGGAACAGCTTCTGTACAACGATGGAATGCCCTGCTGCATCTTGCTGCAAATTTACAGCCCGTTATTTCTGTACCAGGTGCCGGAACGTTACCAGGGATTGAATGCAACCTTTCAATTTCTCCATCTATTGTTGGAACCGAATCGATTAAGCCATTCGTATATGGATGGAGCGGCTCATCAAATAAATCATCAATCTCTGCAATTTCTACAATTTGACCGGCATACATCACAATAACTCGCTCCGCCAATTCAGAAACAACACCAAGATCATGGGTAATTAATAGAATAGAAGTTGAAAACTTAACACTTAACTTTTTCATTAACTCCAAAACTTGGGCCTGAATCGTAACATCAAGAGCTGTTGTAGGTTCATCGGCGATTAAAAGCTTAGGATTACATGACATTGCCATTGCAATCATTACTCTTTGCCGCATACCGCCAGACAATCGATGCGGATAATCTTTTAATAATTTTTTCGGATTTGAAAAACCAACGAGCTCCAACATTTCAACTGCCCTTTTAGTTGCTTCTGCTCTGTTTACTTTCAAATGATGAATAATGACACTCGTTATTTGATCTCCGATTGTCAATACCGGGTTTAAAGATGTCATCGGCTCTTGGAATATCATGGCGATGTCATTTCCCCGAACTTTATACATTTCTTGTTCAGGCAAATCTACTAAATCAGTACCTTCTAGTAGTATTTCTCCATCCACGATTGATCCGCCAGGCTTAGGCACTAACCCCATAATAGAAAGAGACGTCATGCTTTTACCGCATCCTGATTCGCCTACTAAAGCAACCGTTTCACCTTTTTTTATTTTGAAGTCGATTCCATCAACTGCTCGGATGACACGTTTATTACTTTTGAAATGGGTTTTCAGATTATTTACTTCCAGTAAAACTGTCACTTGATTCCCCCCTGACAATTAACCTTTATAATTTATAGAATCTTCTTTCATTTCTTCTTGCAAGAGTTGTGCCAATTATTAGTTCCACTAAATACAA
Organism: Sporosarcina ureilytica; assembly: GCF_001753205.1. Lineage (GTDB taxonomy): Bacteria > Bacillota > Bacilli > Bacillales_A > Planococcaceae > Sporosarcina > Sporosarcina ureilytica. The sequence continues at coordinate 2,893,545 of NZ_CP017560.1, forward strand.
TTTTCCCTTCGTTTTCCATACCGAGTTTATAGAGTTGTGTAAAATAATTTTCCAAAAACATTTCAGATGTGTCTAATTTCTTTCAAATAACTTTTAAAGGACTGGAACTTTCTATCATTTTTTACACATGTCTATTTTTTCATAATCTAATCAACTCTTTAGGTGAATGCGTTAATATTTCAATCCCATCCTCTTTTATTAACACATCATCCTCAATCCGCACTCCACCAAGTTCCGGTATATAAATCCCTGGCTCGATCGTGATCACCATACCCGCTTGTAGGATGTCCTCACCGCTCTGTGAGAAGAAAGGATCCTCATGAATATTTAAACCGATTCCATGACCGAGACCATGTCCAAAATAGTCCCCATACCCTTGCCCTGCTATATAGTCCCTGGCGATGCTGTCAACTTCCTTGCCAGTCATCCCAACTTGTATATTTTCTAAAGTCAGTTCAAGTGCTTGATGCACAATCTGATAAATGTCTAATAATTTTGAATCCGGTTCTCCCACAGCCAATGTTCTTGTGATATCAGAGCAGTATCCATCATATAAAGCGCCAAAATCAAGCGTGACCATATCACCTTGTTCAATCACTTTTTCACTAGCAACGCCATGCGGTAGTGCACCGCGAACGCCCGAGGCAACAATAATGGCAAACGACTCGCCACCTGCCCCTTGTTCTTTCATGAAATGCTCCAACTCATTCGCAACTTTCTTTTCAGTGACTCCCGGACGAATTACCTGTTGAATAAAACCAAAAGCCTGATCGCTTATTACGGCCGCCTTTCGAATCTTTGCAACTTCTTCGTCAGTTTTAATTAATCTAAGCTTCTCCACAACTTTTATTGTCGGAACAAGTTCAATACTGTCTAATTTCTTCAATTGTGTATAAAAATTAAAACTGACGTCTTCCGATTCAAAGCCTAGCTTTTGAATGCCTAAATCTCTAATTTGCCCTAAAACATTTTGCATCATATCGCGTGATGATTGGTAAATGACGATTTCATAATGATCGATTTGTTCTTCTGCCTGTTTTGCATATCTAAAATCAGTTAAAAAATAAGCCCTATCCTTTGTAATCAGCGCGACGCCTGCACTCCCTGTGAAATTTGTTAAATATCTTCTGTTTAATGGATTTGTAATTAATATTCCATCTACCTCTAATTCTTTAATCGCTTGACGCAGTTCTACAATTTTTTGCATTTTAATTTCTCCCCCTACCTTTATAGCCCTAATTTATTTAATGCAACTTCCTTGCCAATTTGCACTTCGGCCTGAAACTTGCAACAATAGAGGAGACGTACAATTAATGAGATATGGAGGAATTACAAGATGAGTACCATTTATGAACAAAGAAGAAATGCCTTAACACAATATCTAGTCGAACAAAAAATTGAAGTTGCAATGATTACAGACCCTGCCAACGTTTTTTATTATTCAGGATTTAACTCAGATCCACATGAGCGCTTTATGTCTTTAATGATTGATACGCGCGCGGAAAAAACGATTTTATTCGTTCCTGCTTTAGATCAAAGTGCGGCAGAAGCGGTTACGGATGTGGCCAATATTATTTCTATCTCTGATGAACAAATACCATTTGAGGTTGTATCAAATGCACTAAGTAACGATGCAAAATTATTTGGTGTAGAGAAAAAATCGCTAAGCTTATTCCGCTATGACAGCTTGCTAGCATATTTCCAAAAAGCAGAAGTCGTGGACATTCAACCATTTACCGACAAATTAAGAATGAGAAAATCACGAGAAGAAATCGAACTCATGCAAAATGCGGTCAATATTATTGAGAATGTATTAGCTGAAGGAATTAAAAAAGTAAAAGTAGGCATGACCGAATTAGAACTTACTGCGGTATTCGAAACGTTAATGCGAGAATTTGGCGCAGACGGTCCTTCATTCTCAACCATTGTATTATCCGGTGAAAAAGCAGCGCTTCCGCACGGCACACCTGGCGACCGTAAATTCCAGGATGGAGACTTCTTATTAATTGATTTTGGAGTTGTTAAAGACGGTTATTGTTCAGATACAACGCGAACATTCGTCATTGGCGAACCGACTGAAAAACAAAGAGAGATATACGATATCGTACTAAGATCTAACCAAGCCGGAATCGACGCTGTAAAAGCTGGTGTCCCATTAAATACATTCGATATCGCGGCAAGAGATGTGATAGCTAATGAAGGTTATAATGAGTATTTCAATAACCGAGTAGGACACGGCCTAGGAATTGAAGTCCATGAAGAGCCATCCGTTCATGGAAACAATGAGGATATCGCAAACGAAGGACTTGTATTTACAATTGAGCCGGGAATTTATATCCCTGAATATGGCGGCGTACGCATAGAAGATACTGTTTACATTAACGAAAATGGAGAAGCAGAAGTATTAACTTCATTCCCTAGAGAACTACAAACTTTATAATCAAAAAGAAGCCCTTAACCATTATAATTACAATAGTAATTTATACGGTTTTAAGGGCTTTTCTCTTCCAAAAAACTATTTTTATTTTAATATATTAAATTTCCCCCTCGAAATCACCTGGAAGATAGACTATAATGAATATAGTATGTTTTGGGATTATTGGCACACATGTTAATCATTAACCCCAATATTGCCGGACCATTAAATATTAATAAGTTAAAGAGGGGAATCTTTATGCAAATAACACTACAACAAAAACAAATACAAGAATTAAATTTGGTTATGACGCCAGCCCTTCGCCAAGCGATAGAACTTCTGCAATATTCAACATACGAACTGTATGATTATATTAAAGAACAAGCTTTGGATAACCCTTTAATTGAACTAAAAGAAAAACATCCCGATGCTTCCGACTACCGTACACCCCATCGAATTCGCAGTTCATCAAATACTTCCAGCTTATCATTGGACTGGATTCCTTGCGATGGCAACGATATGCGGGAAGAATTGGTTCAACACGCTAGAGTTCAATTTCAGGACCCTCAAGACATTCAGCTCCTTGAGTATTTGATTTACAACTTGGATGACAATGGCTATTTGTTCAATGATGATTCTATGGAATTTACCTGCAATGAAAACGCTCTCAATCGCGGGATTCACCTACTGCAACAAATAGGCCCCGCTGGGATTGGTGCAAGAAGTTTAAAAGAATGCTTACTCTTACAACTAGCATATAACCATCCGGAAGAAAAATTGGCTTTTACTTTAATTGACGCTCACTTTGATTTATTAGCGAATCGAAAATGGGATGACATTGCATCGCTTATGAAGCTTACATTAGCTGAAGTAAAAAAGCTCCATGAGTTTATTAAAACATTAAACCCTAAGCCCTGCTCAACCATCGCAGATTTTAATGCTGAATATATAACCCCCGACATCGTCATTGAGGAAAGCGACAATGGTTTATCTTATTTTTTAAACGATCGCTATCTGCCTGCTGTTCAAGTGAATACGGAGTATTTATCCATGCGACACCAAAACCAGGAAACAGCAAAATATATATCCGACCAATATAACCAGATTCAGTGGCTATTGAGCAGTATCGAAAAACGAAGAGCGACCATTTCCAAAATTATTGAAGTTGTACTTGAAAAGCAACAAAATTTTTTCAATGAAGGCTTTATCGCTCTACAACCATTAACATTAAAAGAAGTCGCTGATGAAATCGATATGCACGAATCTACGGTGAGCAGAGCAACAGCAAACAAAACAATCCAAACACCAAAAGGCACTTTCGATTTCCGAATGCTTTTTACATCCAAATTAGAAACGAGTGACGGAGATTCCGTTTCTCAAACGAAAGTAAAAAAATTATTACAACGCTTTATTGCCGAAGAAAATAAGCAAAAGCCTTTTTCAGATCAAAAAATCGCAAATTATTTTAAAACAGAAAAAGGAATCGCCATTTCAAGAAGAACGATTAGCAAATATCGCGAAGAACTAAACATTCCTTCTTCTAGAATGCGAAAGGAAATTCAAATATAAAAAGAAGGTAGTCCTAAATGACTACCTTCTTTTTATATAATAGATAGCGGCTAAGCAACCGTTTGTTATTCAACAACTTTTTCCATACGGGTTGGTAACGCTTTCATTTCTTCCTGCCTTTTGGTTTTTTCAAAATGACCGAACCAGTACTTGTTTAATACAATAATTGCACTTGCTATCATAAAATAATTCATGTTAATTTTCATATTGAAACCAAAGCTAACGATTGATAATAGGGCAAATGTAAAAGTTAGTGAACCTAGCATAATTATGAACGGTCCAATTCCTTTCGGGGTGATTAATAGCATCGTCTTTGCACCGAGGTACATTAGAAGCATTGTAATAACTATCGCGCTACCCATTAACAGTAAGAATTCAGTAAAGTACATGTTTTATTCCCCTTTCGCAATTGACCGGTTCTTTTTATTATATTCCATCTTACTACTAAAAGGAACGGAACACAACGAATATTGAGAATAATAAACCTATTCTCCCAGGAATAAAAAGCCAACAAAATACTTACGAAAATACCGATAAAAAAACCGTCAAAGAGATTCTCCTTGACGGTTTTTTGAGGATTATTTAATACGCTCTTCCGTATCCACATCAAAGAAGTGCGCTTTACTTATGTTGAAAGCTAATTTAATGGAATCGCCAGCTTCAATATTGAAACGGGAGTCAACACGAGCAACGAAATCTTGATCTGCAACTTTAGAGTAAAGTACAATTTCAGCACCCATTAACTCAGCTACTTCAATTTGCGCCTCGATTGTTGAGTTTGGTGAAGCGTCGATTACTAACGGCTCATCATGAATATCCTCAGGACGGATGCCTAAAATGACTTCCTTTCCTTCATAACCTTGGTCACGAAGCATTTTCATTTTACCTTCCGGAACGTGTAATTTCACATTCCCTAAAACAAAATGTTCTCCCTCAAGCTTACCCGTTAAAAAGTTCATTGCAGGAGAGCCAATAAACCCGCCAACGAAAACGTTATTTGGATAATCGTAAACTTCTTTTGGTTCCCCTACTTGTTGGATGATGCCATCTTTCATGACGACTAGGCGTGTTGCCATTGTCATTGCTTCCGTTTGGTCATGCGTTACATAAATCGTTGTCGTTTGTAGACGATTGTGTAACTTTTGAATTTCTGCACGCATTTGAACACGTAGCTTTGCATCCAAGTTGGATAAAGGCTCATCCATTAGGAATACTTCTGCATCTCGAACAATTGCACGACCTAATGCAACACGTTGGCGCTGACCTCCTGAAAGTGCTTTCGGTTTACGATCCAACATCTCTTCTAACCCTAAGATCTGTGCAGCATTTTCAACGCGTTGTTTAATTTCATCCTTTTTAAATTTACGAAGCTTTAAACCAAACGCCATATTATCATAAACGTTCATATGCGGATACAACGCATAGTTTTGGAATACCATCGCAATGTCACGGTCTTTTGGCGCTACGTCGTTTACTCGTTTGTCACCAATATATAGGTCTCCCTCTGTAATTTCTTCTAACCCAGCAATCATACGTAGTGTCGTAGATTTACCGCACCCAGAAGGACCAACTAAAACTAAAAACTCTTTATCTCTAATTTCTAAGTTGAAGTCTTTTACGACGACTACATCTTTATCATAAACTTTTTTAATTCCTTTTAATGTTAAACCTGCCATTCCTATTCCCTCCAGTATGTAAGTGCTTTCATTTATAAATTAAGCTTACCTTTTTTCGATTCCTTACGTAATGGGGAAAGTGCACAAAGTTTAGTCACTATTTTGTGCACCATGTATATTTTTAGATAATAAAGCTAAATACGCTGTCATCGCGTGATGAAATTGCCGGATATCCAAATTCGTATTTTCATAAAAACGCTCTAAACGATATTGCAAACTATTTCGGTGCATGTGAAGTTTTTTCGCCGTTTCAGAAATGTTTAAATTACAAGAAATAAACGCCTGAATCATCTTCGTCGTTTCTTCGTCATCAATATAATCTTGTAAAATCGATTCACTGATAGAGCGACTTTGTTCTTGTGATGTTTGGTGAATAAAAACATATGGAATGGCATTAATATAGGTCAACACATTTTTATTAGAATACCGAAAAACGTTTTTGGCCGCGTATAATAAAGTGTTGTAATAGCGATGAACATCTTGCAAATTATTTTTATATGTACCAACTAGGAATTTAATATTTACATATAAGTCGCTCATTAATATATCAATAATCTGCTCATACGAAGTCATATCCTCATGGACCATTTTCTCTTCAATTATAATCCCTTCAAACTCACTTTCCCATAGAACTGGAACCTCTCTTCCAAATAATTCACAAATCGCACTTTTAAATTGAATCGGACTGATTTGATTGCGATCGATGGCGAAATAAACAAATCGAAAAGAATTGTTTACTAGACTATCCTTATGTTCATTTTCATGGATAAGTCGTGTCCAGTTTCGTTCTTCAGTCGTCAATAGAGGGAATTGAATTTGATAAGGAGTTAAAAATGCTTCGAGAAGCGAGATTTCTTTGGAAGTTAACTCCTCTTCATGTATGCCGATAATCTCATGATTTTCTGTAATAAACCATTTATATTCTGGGTGTAATGGTTCATTTGTATTTTTATATAGTAAAAGTGAAGCATACATATTTCGTAATTGATTTATCATAAGAATCCCTCTTTCATATGGGCATGTTTCATTCATTGTATTATAGATACTTTATTAGGTCATCTTCCAATACCTTTTTGCAGGCATATTTCAAAATAATACACAAAAAGCTGGACCAAATTAGTCCAGCTCTCTTGTTAAGAAGAATATTCAATTTCAGCTTTTGCTTCCACACCATTTTCAAGATGAATCGATTGACCATGATGGGAAATTGTAAGTCCTTTACCTTCTACAACTGTATACGTTACGGCATCTTTTTCTAAATGTATATTTAGAATTCGTCCTTGATAAAGTAAGTTAAATGAAAGTGACTGCCATGCTTCCGGCAAAGTTGGCGCAAAATACAGGCCGGTTTCTTTTATCCGTAAACCAGCAAAGCCATAGACAAGCGCTAGCCATGTCCCCCCCATATTTGCCATATGGAGTCCGTCCTTGGTATTACCTTGTGTATTATCTAAATCTAGTCTCGCTGTTTCAATGAAATAGTTATATGCTTTCTCATCGTAGCCTAACTTGGAAGCCATAATGCCATAGATTGAACAAGATAGTGACGAATCATGCGTTGTTAATTCTTCATAATAATCATATGAGTTTTTGATTGTTTCCAAATCTTGTTCATCTTCCAATAGAAAATGAGCAAGCACTGTATCTGCTTGTTTAATGACTTGATAGCGATAAAGTGTTAAAGGATGATAATTTAATAGTAACGGAAACTTATCTTCCGGTGTATTCTCTAAATCCCAACGGTCTTTTTGTAAGAAACTATCGTCTTGCGCATTGATTTTAAGTTCTTCATTGTATGGAAGATACATATTTTCAGCTGCATTCTTCCATTCAGTTACTTCTGTTTCCGATAACTCTAATCTGTTCATGAGTTCATTCAGATGATTCTCGTCTTGTTCTTTTAGGAGATTAAACGCTTTTACAGCCCATGACATATTATTTTTGGCCATAACGTTTGTATAATAGTTATTGTTTACAACACATGTATACTCGTCTGGTCCTGTCACGCTGTCAATTCTAAATTCTCCATTTTGCATATGACCTGTGTCATTCCATAAGCGAGCCGTTTCAAATAACATTTCAGCCATATAATCTTTCAAAAACGATTCATCTTGAGTGACTAAATAATATTGAATATAACTATAAGCGATATCTGCACTTATGTGATATTGAGCAGTTCCAGCTGGGAAAAATGCGGAGCTTTCCTGACCGGTAATCGTTCTCCATGGAAATAATGCGCCCTTTTTATGGCCCATTTCTTTCGCTCGTTTTCTTGCACTATCTAATAGTGAGTATCGATGTACTAATAAATTTTTTGCGATTTCTGGGTGAGTCATTAAAAATACTGGGAACATGTAAATTTCTGTATCCCAGAAATAATGTCCTTCATATCCTTCACCAGATAATCCTTTTGCTGCGATATTGCTCTTCGGATCTTTCCCTACTGATTGCAAAAGTTGATATAAATTAAAACGAATCCCCTCTTGTAATTGGGAATCCCCTTCAATTTTTACATCGGATTGACGCCAGTAATTATCTAGATATTCTTTTTGATTTTTTAATAGATCAATAAATGATGTTTCTGCAATCTTGCGTTGAATTTCGAGTCCTTTTTCAATCACATGTTCGCCATGTCTTAACGTTTCTGTATAAACGTTATATTTCGTAAAATGAACAATCCCATTTGCTTCAAATTCATAGATTTCTTCGATTTGACTTTCAGTTACCTGACTGTCATAACGAACGTTTTCAGAATCAATCTTAGTCGATGTAACACAAGCTACATCCAATTTCGTTTCGTATGTACGATTTTTAATGACACTATATTTTTCATCTTGTGAAACGTTAATAATATGTAGACGCTTCGCATTACCTGCAGCGACGCGAGGATCATTTTTATCAACAAAATTTGATACGTCACCATTCACAGTGGATACAATTTTCACTTGTTGCACGCCACTGATTGGCTCAATTTCAACGTTGATTGCAAAAAGTTCTTTCGTCGTAAATGAGACGAGTCGTTTAAATGTAAGTTTAACTTCTTTCCCAGTAGGAGATTGCCAATGAACAAACCTTTCACTAAACCCTAAATCCATATGTAATGTTCTTTGAAAATCAATTACTTCTCCTTCAAATAAAGAGAAGCGTTCATCGTCAAGATAGATTTGGATACCTTGACCATCAATCACATTCAATAGTTTTTGCTGGATATCCGGGAATGCATGTAGTTTTTCGCCATATTTAATTTCAATTTCATCGTGAAAAGCATTGATATATGTGCCTCGGATTGTGTTAAATTCATCTTGATAACCTTCCTCAAAATTCCCTCTCACACCTAAATAACCGTTCCCCAAGGATAAAAGACTTTCGTTTAACAATAAATTTTCATTATCTAATTCTGATTTTGTAATTTTCCACGCCACTTAGCATACACTCCCTCTTCATATCGTCTTACTTCGCAGTAGTACTTTTCCCGGCTTCTCGTTGCATTTGATACTGTTTAATAATGTCATCAAAACGTAATTCAGAAGTATCCTCTACAACATAGTCAGCATGATGTAAATGTTCAATAGAACCTACACCGACTGAAAACATTTGCGCGCTATTAACCGCCTCTACCCCTGCAACTGCGTCTTCTAGTCCAATACAATCTGAATAGGGTATGTCTAAGTAATCCGCTGCAGTCGTAAATGTTTCAGGATCTGGCTTTCCTTTTTCGACTTTGGCCGCATCAACGATATAATCGAAGTAATCAATTAAGCCAAGCTTTTCTACGATTGTTTGTGCATTTTTACTAGCAGAACCGAGGGCAATTTTCACTTTCTGTTCAACACATTTCTTCAATAACTGTTCAATACCAGGTAATATAGCATCTGGCTGTAGTTGTTCAATTAATGTTAAATAGTGCGCATTCTTCTTCGTAGCTAGTCTTTCCTTTTCTTCATTCGACATAGTCGATAAGGTTGAATCCAACGCTAAAATTTTCTCCAGCGATTCCATACGGCTAATGCCTTTTAATTGTTCATTAAACTGCCGATCGATTGATAGTCCAAGCTCTTCAGCAAGTTGTTTCCATGCTAAATAATGAAATTCAGCTGTGTCTGTAATGACACCGTCCAGGTCAAATATAAAAGCTTTAGGAAATTGTGACATGTTTTGATTCCCTTTCATCCATTAATTTGAAGTGTTCTTTACCGTTCCCACACTTTTTCGCTCAATTAATTCATATGCGACATTGACATGCTTTTCACATGTTTTATTTTCCATTAAATTTTGCAGTAATTGCGCTGCGGCTTTCCCCATTTCCGTAAAATCCTGCCGAATCGTTGTCAGTTGCGGTTGGATATATCCGCTAAGGACTACATCATCAAACCCAGTTACAGAAATATCTTCAGGGATTCGTAGACCTGCTTCCTTCACTGCTCGCATAACGCCGAAACCCATTAAATCACTAAAGCATAGAAATGCAGTGGGTCTATTCGTCTCCAAATACGCCTTCGCTAATTGATAGGCTTCTTCTTCGGAAAAGTCGGCATACAACACTTTATTTTTATCAACTTCTAAGTCGTATTCACGAAAAGCTTGTTGAACGCCTTTCAGCCTTTCCGAATTGACATGCGTTTCTTTAATGCCTGCCATCACGACAATGTCGCGATGATGCCGTTCTAGTAAGTATTCCGCAATTTGTTTAGTCGCACCGACATTATCAATCGATACACTCCCAATCAGCTCATTGTTCTTTTCTGGAATGATATCGAAGAGCACGCAGGGGATATTCGTATTAATCAATTCCTTAAAATAAGGATCATCGGTACGAATTCCTTGTAAGATTGCACCACCAATATTGCGTTCCCGACAAAACTGAACATAACTTTTTTGCTTCTGCTTCATTGAGTCAATGAGAAAAATCGACAACTCATATTCATTTTCCTCAACATTTGTATAAACGCCTTTGAATATATCAAACGCGTTATTATCTTTTTCATTTTGGTTCAGCACACCAGAAGAGATTAAGCCAATTGTCATTTGCTTTTTGGATGATAAATTTTTGGCTACTATATTGGGTGAATAATTCAATTCTTTAGCTATGTCGAAAATTCTTTGCTTCGTTTTTTCATTCACATCTGTGTAATTATTAAACGCTTTTGACACGACACTAATCGATACACCTGCTTTTTTAGCAACATCTCTTATAGTAGTCATCGTAAATACACATCCTCTATTCATTGATAGTCACAAAAAGGCCTTCTCTCAGCATGCCGACTGAATGGCGTTATTTAACAGCGCCATCTCCAATTCCTTTAATAATATGTTTTTGAGCGAGTGCATAGAAAATGACAACTGGAATAATGGTTAACATTAAACCGGCCATCGCTAAGTTCCATTGAATCGTAAACTCACCGAAGAAATAAAACGTGGATAACGGGAATGTTCTAAGTCCTCTATCTGTTAACGTTAATGATGGTAATAAATAGTCATTCCAAATACTAATAACGTTTAATATCATAACCGTTACTGTAATCGGCTTTAACATTGGAAAAATAACTCTCCAAAAAACGCCGAATTTTGAAGCACCGTCGATTGTTGCAGCCTCTTCTAAAGTTCTAGGAATTGATTTCACAAAGCCATGATAGAGAAACACCGATAGACTTGAGTGAAATCCAATGTGCATAAAAATAAGCCCTTCACGCGTATTAAACATTGGGATCCCTAACTCATTCGTAATGGTTCCCATTAATTGCATTAAAGGCATCATAATTGTCTGAAACGGAATAAGCATTGTCGCAATAAACGTCATAAAAATAATATTGCTTAGGAGATTATCCGTTCTAGCTAACATCCATGCAGTCATTGAAGATAAAATAACGATAAAAACGACTGACACAATCGTTATATATAAGGAGTTACCAAGTGCACTCATAAAATTCATTTTTTGAATGGCTTCTAAATAATATTGAAAGCCAAAGCTTTCCGGCAACGCTAACACATTTGTATAGAGTTCTTGCCGGTCTTTAAATGAGTTCGCAATGATGATATAAATAGGAGATAAGAAAAGTAAGGCAACTAAAAAAAGTAAGATGTTTTTAATCAGATTAGTTGTTTTCTTCATTACATTTCTACCTCCCGCTTCTTCGTCAAGTAAACTTGCGTTAATGTGATTGCTGCAACAATTAAGAAGAATACAATTGCTTTCGCCTGACCAATACCATAATTTCCATAACCAAATATTTCATTGTAAATATTCATCGCAAACAATTCAGTTGAGTTTGCTGGGCCACCGCCTGTTAAAGATAAGTTCACATCATACACTTTAAATGCTGATGAAAGTGTTAAAAATAAACTAATCGTAAATGCAGGCATTAACAGCGGGAAAGTAATCTTTCGAAATCTTTGCCAACCGTTCGCCCCGTCTATTTTTGCTGCTTCTATCACATCTTCCGGGATACCTTGGATGCCCGCGATATAAATAATCATGACATATCCAGCCATTTGCCAAGTAAAGACAAATACTAATGCATACAACGCATATTGCGGATCCATGAGCCAATTAAAAAATATACTTGCAAATCCGGTCATTTCGCCAAGCCTTTTAAATACATCTGTGAAGATAAATTGCCAAATATACCCTAAAATTAAACCACCGATTAAATAGGGCATAAAAATCATAGTACGAGCCGCATTGGCAGTTTTTAGTTTTGTTGTCACTAGCATTGCAAAAATGAGTCCTACAACGTTAACGGCAATCACCGATAATATTGTAAATAATGTCGTTAACCATGCGGACTTAAAAAAACGTGTATCTGTTAATAATTTCTGAAAGTTATCGAATCCGACAAACACTTTCGGGTTGGCTGCAATACCGTCCCATTGAAAAAAAGCATAATAAATTCCCATTACAAACGGAATAATGACGACTGTCGTAAAAATTAACACAAGTGGTGCTACAAATAATAGATACCAAAGTCTATTTTTACTACTTTTCATGTCAACCCCCTCTTTCTAATCACTTAAGAATGTAGGAAATGCTGAACATGCCATTTTAGACATGTTCAGCATTTCCTTTATGATAGAGATACAATCTCCATTATTTCACAGCATTTTTCCATGCTGCATCTAACTTCTCGATAAACTCTTGACCTGTCATATCTTTAGATAAGAAGAACTCTTGTGCAGCAGGCGTGAAATCATTTGGTACGATCCCTGCTGGGAAATAGCTTTGTGACCATGCAATTGTTTGACCGCTATTCGATGCATCTAATACATCTTGTGAAAGTGGGTCTAATTCGCCAGCTTCAATGTTCGTAAGTGCTGGAACGAATCCAAACTCTTCGACAATGTATTTGTGACCTGTTTCACTTGTATTCAACCAGTTTAAGAAATCTACAGCTGCTTGAACTTCAGCCTCATCTTTTTCAGCGTTAATTGCCCAGTTGCTACCAACACCAACAGCTAGTTTATCGTTGCCTTGTAATGGCAATGGCAACATACCAATTTCAAAGTCAACATCAAAATCAGAGATCATTCCGTATGCCCAGTTTCCTTGGTGAATCATTGCAGATTTCCCTGCAGCAAAGTCACCGATTTCCTCATCATATGAAACGTCTAGTGGACTTGGCGTATTTTCTTTAATCGCTTCCATGAATTTACCAAACTCTTGGAACGCCTCAGTTTCTGCCATCGTTACATCGCCAGCAGTTAACTGATCAATATACGAATAGAAATCCTCTTGTAACGAGAATGGATGGTTAATAATATGACCAATTAAGAAATAAGCATCTTTCGCTAATCCCAAACCGTTAATATCTTCTGCTTTAAACTTTTCTAATGTTTTTACGAAAGATTCATAGTCCGCTACATCTTCAGGACTTACTAAATCTTTGTTATACACTAATCCAAATCCTTCAACGCCGTATGGAATTCCAACAACTTTCCCATCTAACTCTAAAGCCATACCTGGAGCAATATGCTCTACGTAGTCTTCATCACTTAAATCATGTACATACGATTTTAAACGCTCAGCTTCTGTTACGTTTTGTAGACTAAAGATCGATGGACCTTGATCACTATTCAGACGAATTTGTAACTGTTGGAAATAGTCATCTCCCGTTGTACCCCAAACTTCAACTTCGACACCTGTTTCTTCTTCATACTCTTTTGCAAGTGCTTCTAATTGATCAGAAATTTCTACTTTACTTTGGAAAATGGTGATTTTTTGGTCTGATGATTTTTCAGCATCCACGTCGTCAGACTTTCCTTCTTCACCGCCGCTGTCACTACTACATGCAGCTAAAATTAGCATTAAGACACCAATCAAAAGACTACTTAACAATCTTTTACGGAATTTCATTTGAACTCCTCCTATTATTTTTTAATATTTATAGTAAATAAAATGAAAAACATTTTACTAACTAACAGTAAATCAGCTATTTTTTATAACTTCCTCAGAAAAGACAACCTCTATAAAGTCATCACATTCATACATCTTCCCATAAGATTCAAATTCGACTTTCTCCTTGTTTACTGCTTCTACAGTTAGGGAAGTAGGTGTGATACAAAGGTTAATCGGTTGGCCTTGCCAATGAATTGTGAATTTAATTTCTTTCCAATGATTCGGCAATCTAGGCTGAATCGTTAGTTTGCCATTCACAAGTCTTACACCAGCAAATCCAAAGATTGCGGTTTTCCATATGCCGCCGATGGATGCTGCATGGATCCCTTCGTCGGATGTGTGCATCATGGGACCAAGGTCTGTTTCACATGATTTCTCGAACAAACGATAAGCTAATGCTTCTTCTCCAATATCATTTGCGACAATTGCATATGTCACTAAACTTAAGGAGGAATCATGCAATGTTCTTGGCTCGTAATAATGAAAATTAGCGCGTTTTACCGCTTTTGAGATTCTTTCATCTTCAGCTAAAAAAGTTTGTTCTAATAAATAAAATAAGATTAACGTATCCGCCTGTTTCGTTACTTGAATTTCGTTGATTTGTTCCGGGTTATAATCTCTGTAGATTGTTCTAACCGTGTCTTGCTCTTTATATTTTGTCAAATCAATTTCTTTCAATTGTAAATAAGTATCATCTTGCGGAATGACGGAATCTTCTTCACGCGGGTTTGGTAAATACAGTCGTTTTGTTTTCTTCTCCCAAAGCGAGTACATTTCATCTAAATCTAGTTTTCTCTCTAAACTTTGTAGGAGTGATGGATTTTCTTCTTTTAATTGATCATAGTAACGCATGGCTAGTTTCATATTGAAATAGGCCATATAATTCGTAAAAGCATTATTATGAATATGTTCTTTATACTCGTCAGGACCGATAACATTGTTAATTTCGTAACGATGTTTTTCATCGTTCCACTCAAGACGACTTGCCCAAAACTTTGCTGTATCAAAAACAATCTCATAACCGTAATCGTCCATAAACTGCTTGTCACCGGTTACATTTTCGTATTGATAGACCCCAAAAGCGATATCACTCGTAATATGTTGCTCAATGAAGCCAGTCCAGATTTTCGTTTGTTCACCCGTTACAATGTCAATATCTCCCCATTCAGGTGTCACTTCGCCATCTGTCGGCCAAGCCATCTCCCAAGGGTACATCGCACCTTCGTAACCGTTTTCAAGCGCTTTTCTCCTCGCACCTTCTAGTCCATGATAACGATACAGTAATAATGATTTAGCAACTTCAGGATTCGAATAAATGAAAAATGGTAAAATAAATATTTCCGTATCCCAAAACGAATGACCTTTATAACCTTCTCCACTTAATGCTTTCGCACCGATTCCCATTCTTTCATCATGCGCTGGCGTCATTACAGTTAAATGATAGAGCGAAAAACGAAGTGCAAGTTCATCAAAGTCGTTGTCGCTAGCCAATTCGAAATTGTATTTGTTCCATATTTTTTGCTGCCACGCATCTTTATGGCGTTGGAAAAGGCTGTCATACCCTTTATCAGCGTGACTTTGTAAGGCTTGTAATGAATCATCACGTAACTTTTGAAGGTCATAGCCTTCTTGCGGGATTTCTTTATCCCGACTCGTATGAACCGTGGTTACTTTTTCCATTTCCAATTTATCATTCGGTAAAAGTTTAAATTGATAAGTTTGCCAAACCTTCCTACGCGCCATATGCATCTCTGAATCGTTTACTTCCTTACCATTTACTTTCATTTTATGGGTTGTATTCAACACCACATCTATATTCGATTCTGTTGTCGTTTGAATGAGTTGAATGAATTGGTTATTGTAAATCCTTCTTTCACCTTCAAGAAAATGTTGACACCCCGAATTGCTCATTTGTGCATTAATCCCCGTGTCAATTGAAACGTCAACTGAATCTGTTAAACTTTCAATCTCCATTTTCAAGCCGATTACATGCAAGTTATCAAGCGAAATGAATCGTTTAAAAAGGAATCTTAATTCCTTACCTTTTGGCGAGGTCCATTCAAAACTTCTCGTCAACTCTGCCGTCTTTAAATTCAATTGACGTATATAATTTTTAGTTTTACCTAATTCAAGGCTAAAACGCTCTCCGTCAATCCGAATATCAAGTCTAGTCACATCCGCTAAATTAGGTAACTCTGTTACTTCATTTTCCGCTGCTTTGTTAAATGTTCCGTTGACAAATAAATTTCTTGTTTCATGTATATACGGTTCCTCCGTCGCCGAGCGCATGCCCATATAACCATTTCCAAGAGACATAGTCGCTTCGCATTTTCCTAATGCATTGGAGGAAAAATCAATTTCCGATATTAGCCAGTTTTTTAGGTCTCCCTTGCCTCGCGAATAATTGAGCAAAATCACACCTCCTGAGAACGTTTTCATTTTAACGAAAACGTTTTTGTTATCTTTTAAAAATATACGTCCTCGAAGTGAATTATATTCATCTACCGAAAACGTTTTTGTTACATCGAGTATAGTATGCTGTTTTTCGATTGTCAATGAATTAAATCAGATTTCTATATGCCTTTTGTTCTACCAACAATTACCATCCACTAACTTAATACCCAATCAAGCTGTGAAAACACCCTTAAACAGGCAATTCGAAACCACTAAAGATGCTTTACTAAACTAAACACTTTTGGTAGCGTTGCATTCTATTTTATTTACGTTGCATTCTTCCGATAAAATGTTGCGTACTCACGATAGCGTTGCGAACTTTTGTAAGAAGTGTTTAGACTGACATATCGATTTGAGACACGTATAAAACAACAGTCGCTAGGCTGCTTCTACAAAATATTCTCTTGGTGAAAGGTAGCCTAGTTTTTCCTGAATACGTTCTTCATTATAATAATTTAAATAGTCAGTGACGCGTTTAGTGACTTCTGCATTACTAAGTGAATTGAATTTAACATACTGAAACTCTTCAGATTTCAAGCTTGAGTGGAACGATTCTATAACTGCGTTATCCCAACAATTCCCTCTCCGTGACATACTGCATACCAGATGATTTGCCGTTACATAATCTTGGAATGCGTATGATGTGTACACGGTACCTTGATCGCAATGAATGATAACTCCTTCAGGGTTGTTGCGGGCTTCTAATGCCCCCTTAAGGGTATCGATGACAAGGGATGTCTGTTGATGATCGTACAATTTGTAGGCTACAATTTCATTATTATATAAATCCATAATAGTGGAGAGATATTTTGTTTTACTACCATATTGAATATAGGTAATATCAGTTACCCACTTCTCATTTGGTGCACTTGCAGTAAAATGACGATTAAGCAGATTAGGTCTGATTACGACTGTTTCACCTTGTGACTTCCATTTTCTTTTAGGCTTAACACGACATTGTACATTATGCTTTTGCATGATTGATTGAACCGTATTACGATTTAATCTAATCCCATATTCTTTCTTTAACAGAGCTTTAATTTTTCTGTGTCCATAGCGATACTTAGTTTTCTTGCACAGTTCAATGATTGCCTCTTCTTTGGTTGAAAGTGATTTCTCACGCTCTTCGCCAAGCCATCTATAATAGTTTGAACGGGGAACTTGTAATGCCGATAAGATAGAGGTAATTGTGTATTTTCCTTTCATTTCCTCTACAGTTCTAATTACCTCTTCTTTTCCAACCCCCTTTTTATCTCTAAATACTTTTTTAGCACTTCATTCTCCATTTTCAATTGAGATAGCTGATGATCTTGTCTCTCTTGTCCATTCTTGAAATCATAACGAAAACCATAGGCATACTGTTGGCCGATTGGTTGATCAAAGCGATAAGTTTCATTGTTTTTATACCACTTCATCCAGCTTGCAATTTGCGCTCTATTTTTGATTCCATGCCTCTCTAAAATCTCTTTATCTGTAAAGTTACCACTTAATTTATCTTTCACAACAGCCCATTTAACTTCACTTGAATATCTGTTTCTTTTCAATATAAAAACCCCCGACGTTATCGCTTTTTACTAGTGTAACACTTTGATGTTGTTTTATATTGTCCCAAGAATTTGGGTTAGCCCAGTTGCATACTTTTTTATTTACGTTGCATTCTTTCGATAAAACGTTGCGTACTCACGATAGCGTTGCGAACTTTGTAAGAAGTGTTGCATACTTTTTTATCTACGTTGCATTCTTTCGATAAAACGTTGCGTACTCACGATAGCGTTGCGAACTTTGTAAGAAGTGTTGCATACTTTTTTATTTACGTTGCATTCTTTCGATAAAACGTTGCGTACTCACGATAGCGTTGCGAACTTTGTAAGAAGTGTTGCATACTTTTTTATTTTCGTTGCATTCTTTCGATAAAACGTTGCGTACTCACGATAGCCTTGCATTCTTCTAATGAAAAAACTATGCCCATCAACGCATACAGTCAATCGGCATAGTTTTTTATTATTTATTAATTTTCCTCAACAAACCCTGGCTTTTCTAACATTCTAAAGATGTTTTTCTTATACTCTTCTACACCTGGTTGGTCAAATGGATTCACGCCTAATAAGTAAGCGCTCATCGCACAGGCCATTTCAAAGAAGTAAATGATGTAGCCGATGTGGTATGCATCTTTTTTACCGACTGTTAGGTGAATTAATGGCACACCGCCGTCTTGATGC
This sequence comes from Sporosarcina ureilytica, assembly GCF_001753205.1. Taxonomy (GTDB): domain Bacteria; phylum Bacillota; class Bacilli; order Bacillales_A; family Planococcaceae; genus Sporosarcina; species Sporosarcina ureilytica. The sequence goes on from NZ_CP017560.1 coordinate 2,912,268, forward strand.
GCTTCCATCGTTGCTTGTAAGGTGACGTCGTTAATTTCATTCATCGTTTTATCGGATAGATAGTTTAATCCATCTAAATTATCTTCCGTCGTTGGAATCGCGCAATCTGCCGTTGTTTCTTTGAACTGGACGAACGTTTCAAAAATCTCACGACGGCCATCTTGAACGTATTGACCTAAAGAATGTAGGTCTGTTGGATAAGCGACAGAAGCTGGGTAAATTCCTTTGCCATCTTTTCCTTCACTTTCACCAAATAACTGTTTCCACCATTCGTGGAATGTCGCAAAGTTTGGTGTAAAGCTTGCTAAAATTTCAATATTGTACCCTTCATTTAACAGGTGATTTCTGAGCGCCGCATATTGATAAGCACTGTTTGTACTTAATTCCGAAGAATTGTATTCTTGGACTGCATCTTTGGCACCTTCTAATAGCTGTAAAATATCGATGCCTGCAACGGCAATCGGTAGTAATCCTACAGGCGTTAAAACGGAGAATCTGCCACCAACATCGTCTGGAACGACAAACGTTGTAAATCCAGAACGATTCGCCAATTCTCTAAGTGCACCTTTAGATTTGTCAGTAATCGCAACAACTCTGTCTTTCATAGCTGCACCATATCGATTTTCCATATATTCAAGTAAAATACGGAAGGCAATCGCTGGTTCTGTTGTCGTACCCGATTTGGAGATCACGATAACGGCTACTTCTTTACCTTCAATATGTTGAAGCAATTGCTTCATATACGTGCCACTTAAGTTTTGTCCTGCAAAAATAACTTCTGGATTGTCTTCATTCTTGCCGAAGTATGGTGACAGTGCGTCTTGAACTGCTTTTGCACCTAAATAAGATCCGCCTACGCCAATGACAACAACGACGTCTGCTGATTTACGTAATTTCTCTGCAGTTGCTAGTACTTGGTTTAATTCTTCTTGGTCAATTTCATTCGGCAGTTGTTTCCATCCTAGAAACTCTGCACCGATTGACGTACCTTCAACCATCTGTTTGTGAATGTGTTGAACTTTTTCCCCGAACTGCTTTTCAAGTTCTTCCTTAGCTATATGTGTTTGGTTGAATGTTATTGCATTTACCATAACTGTAACCTCTTTCCTTATATGTCATATAAATGGTCGGCTTCTTGATTCACCATGAATTAAGGTTAAAACCATTTATACTATACTATACCCAGTTCTATCTAGCTAATATGATGCAGTTTATTTTAACTCCGTTAACACGCGGGAGTTGATATTCTAGTTAAAGATTGATATTATCAGGCTCCAAGCTGAATGGAGGACTGAGTTTTTCATGATACGCCTTATTGCAATAGATATGGACGGGACGCTGTTAAGCCCCGACCACACAATTAGTGAAATGAATAAACAATCGATTCGTGAAGCACAAGCACAAGGGATTGAAGTCGTAATTGCGACAGGAAGAAGCTATCTAGAGGCTTATGAACCTGTTCACCAAGAAGGCCTCGACCTTTCCTATATTTGTATTAATGGTGCCGAAGTAAGAGACAATACCGGCAACCTCATTACAGGAACGCATTTATTAGAAGAAGACATTCATAAAGTGGTGTCTATTTTAGAGTTGCATGAAATCGATTGCCAACTTTTTATCGATAAAACCGTTTATGCGAAAAGTATCCAAGTTCAAATTGATACATTTATTCAACTTGCGGAAGCTGCAAATTTAACGCCAAACGTTGAAGATATTCGTAAAGAAATCGAAAGTCGTGCTGAACAAGGAATTGTTCAAATCGTCAACTCATTTGATCCGATACTAGAAGATCATCAGCGTGAGATTTACAAAATACTTGGCACTTCGTTTAACCGTGAAAATTTAGATGTTGCTCGCGCAGCACTGAACAATATCCCAAGTCTTGCGATTAGCTCATCTGGTGCAGGGAACCTTGAAATCACAAACGTGAACGCTCAAAAAGGAATTGCGTTAACGGCGTTAGCAAGAGCGCGGGACATCCCAATGGAACAAGTGATGGCCATTGGTGATAATTATAATGATTTATCAATGATGGAACGCGTTGGACGCTCTGTCGCGATGGGCAATGCACCAAAAACAATTCAAGCAGCATGTGACCATATTACTGAAACTAACAGCAATGATGGCGTTAGCGTTGCGATTCAAAAGGTATTGCAAGCACAAATGTCACGTTGATTTTTCAAAATAAATACCGTCCACTTCCTTTATGAGAATGGACGGTTTTATTTATGCCTATACCTCTCAATAACACCTTGGGTAAAGTGATATCGAGATAATCATTGAACTTAATAATATATATAAAACAATTGAATAGAAGTGCTATATTATTTATAGCTTCGGGGAACGTATGTGTGATAGAATAAAAGAGTAATAGAATAGGTTTTCAAGGGTGGTCAGCATCCCGTTTTCAATCCTAGTCACGGTATATTCCATGACGGAAGGGGGTGCTGCAAGTGACCGTATTCCAGACGCTTGTAATCATGATTAGCTTTTCTTCACTAGTCGTGTCAATCATTGCGTTGGCGTATTTTAAAGGTACGCATCCTACAAGCGCCGCGTCCTGCGGCAACGGATGCATGACCGACATCCTGTCGGCCTCAAAATAAAATAATCCACCCTTGAGTTTCGCCGCTCTGGTGGATTATTTCGCCAAGTGATGCTGCCCCCTTAAAGGGAACCTGCTATTACTATGGTCGTTCGATGCACAAACATCGGGCGACCTTTTTTTATTCTATTCAATCTACATCTTTATTATACTTTTGAGTGGATTCTTTGACAACTATTTTATCTTAATTTCAATTTTCACTGGATCTTTACGATGAAAACTTTATCGTCTAAAACAACAACCTAGCCATAAAAATCACAACCGATACCGTCACCGCACTGATTAACGTTGAAAACAAAACGATTTGCGCAGCTAAATCCGGATGATTATCGTATTCCTGCGCGATTACAGCACTATTCACCGAAGTTGGCATGGCCGATCCGATTAACAATGCTTGTGCAACGATGCCTTCTACTTGAAATATGTATATAATCGCTAATGCAATGAGTGGGCCAATCGCTAGTCTAATTGTCAAACTATAATACAATGTGGAAAGTGCAGAAGTGAATTTAATTTGAGCGACCTGTGCCCCTAATGTAAAGAGCGCTAGCGCAATCATCGCATCTGCAACATAGTTTGCCGGTACCCATATAAATGACGGGATCGCAACGTCGAAGTAATTTAGCGATACCCCTGCCAACATCGCATACAGTACAGGCATTTTAAAATAACCAAGTGCCGCTTGTAATTTTCCAACCCGCACGGACTGCAAAGAAAAAATCCCATAGGAAAATAAAAAGATATTTTGCAATGTAAGCATAATCACTTGAATCGACATCGCAAATGGGTCACTTCTAAACACTAAATCATTGACCGGTACCCCATAGTTTCCAGAGTTAAAAAACATGACGCTATTCGAAAAGGTCGTTTTTTCACCTTTCTCCAATCGAATCATCTTGCCAATAAAGTGCGAAATAATATATAAAATCACGACATAGAGAATGAAAAACAAGAATACCTGTCCAAATAAATTCATAGATATCTTTGTACTATATAATTTCACAAAAATAAATGCGGGTACAAGAAAATAAATATTTAATCGAGCTAATGTTTGTACATTTAACTGAAACTTCATTTGCATCCAATAACCGATAAACATAATGACAAATATCGGTAATAGAATATCTTTTAAAATAATCCCCAGTTCTAGCAAGTTCCCCCATCCCCTAGTCTCGAGTATTTATGATTTCCCTATCACTCCGATAACTTTTTCCATACTTCATCATAAACTTGTTTAAGTGGAACATGATTGACTTCAGCGATTTCTTTACATTCCTCATATTCAGGAGAGCTTTTAATCACTTGCCCATCCAATATTCCTTCTTTTACAGTAACCTCTCCCCATTTGGTCGAAACTTTTCGGAAACTCCTTTCCATTCGATGAACCGTTAGAGGATAATACCGAACCCCCAATGTAGTCGTTTCACGGAAGAGGATGTCCTTCATTTTATTTAATTTGGATTCAGAACAAAGAAGTTGTAACAATATCGCCGGCCGATTTTTTTTCATATAAATCGGCGTATAATAAACATCATTTGCCCCGGCCTCGATTAATAAATCCAACACATACCCTAAAATTTCACCGGAAATATCATCTAAATTGACTTCAACCTTGAACATAGCATCATCAGTATGCGCATGATTTGGCGGATGAATGACTGACATTATGACTGCCCCTCTTCTGTTGGTTGTGCCAATCGATGGATTAACGCAGCATTGTACGCCGCCCCGTAGCCATTGTCGATGTTTACAACGCTAATGCCTGATGCACAGGAATTAAGCATCGTGAGTAATGCTGATAAACCATTGAAATTTGCACCGTAGCCAACACTCGTCGGGACAGCAATCACTGGATGTGAAACAAGACCACCGACGACGCTCGGCAGCGCACCCTCCATTCCAGCTACCGTAATCGAAACCGTTGCCTGTTGAATTTCTTCTATATTATCGAGTAATCGATGAATGCCAGCGACCCCAACATCATAAAATCGACGCACTTCACAACCAAATGCTTCAGCAGTAACGGCCGCCTCTTCAGCAACCCTTAAATCTGAAGTACCCGCACATAAGACGGCAATAAAGCCTTTTGCAAAACGGCTTTTTTGTTCATGACGTGAATATAAAATTTCAGCAATCTCATTGTAAATTAATTCTGTGTGGATTTTTCTAACTTCTTCTGCTTTTTCCTTTGAAATTCTTGTGACTAATATGTCATCCCCACGCGTCTGAATCGCGGTAATAATTGTGGTAATTTGCTCAGCCGTTTTACCTTCACCGTAGATTGTTTCTGGAAAGCCTTGACGTTTTTTACGATGATGGTCGACTTTCGCAAACCCTAAATTTTCATATGTTGCAAGCTTTCCTTTCGCTTCTTCTATACTTAATGTTCCTAATTGAACTTGCTTTAATATTTCTTCCATTTACCTCACGCACCTTATTTCAATCTGATGATAAAAAACGGGATCGCTGATTTATTTTATTGATGAATAATATCAGTATCCCGTTTTTTCCTACGAAATTAGTTTCTTATCGTCTTTTTTATAAAACAGTTATACAATCATCATAACAAATAAGGGACCGAGAAGAATCAAAAATACTTCTTTAAATCATTCGCAATGTGCATATACTTATCGAAATTCTTTTTGTAAAATGCATGATTGTCCATATTAGGCTGAATGACCGCTTCAATCGGAATGTTTTGTTTAATCTCCTCTAAAGATGCTACTTTTCCTGTCGCGTATAATGCTGTCCAGGCGGCACCCCAAGCAGCACTATGATGACTTTCTGATAAATACACTTCTTTTCCAAAGACATCCGCCAGCATTTGTACCCATAAAGGTGATCTTGCAAGCCCGCCATTCACATAGATTTTCTTCGTTTCCCCCGCCTGTTTTTCTAGTGCTAGTCCGATGTGGAATAAATTATAGGTAATGCCTTCTAACACAGCACGAACTAAATGCTCTTTTTTATGCGTAATGGAAAGTCCGAAGAAATTCCCTTTTGCTTCTTGACGCCATACGGGTGCTCTTTCTCCATTTATATACGGTAGGAATAATACCCCTTCTGCCCCCGGCGCAACTTTTTCTGCTTCTGCAGTTAATTGCTCAAAACTGCCTTCATACTCAATCAGTTCTTTTAACCATTGGAGTGCGATACCGCCGTTATTTGTTGGCCCACCAATAATCGATAATTCATCTGTAAATGCATAGCAAAAAACTTCTTGTTCTTCACTTACTTTAAAGCCTTTCATCATTTGTCGAATTGCACCGCTCGTTCCTGCTGAAATCGCTACTTCACCGGGTGAAATAGCGCCACTTCCTAAGTTTGCTAACTGCCCATCAGCCGCGCCAATGACAAATGGAAGATCTGCTGAAATGCCCATTTCCTTTGCAATTGCTTCATCTAATCCAGTTAATATTTCTGTTGGTGCTACAATTTTGGAAAGTTGTTCGGAATTTACGCCACTCAATGCTAACGCTTGTTTGTCCCAATCGAATTCCTTCACATTGAACATGCCTGTTGCTGATGCCATAGAATAATCAATGACACGAACGCCAAACCATTTTTGGATGACATATTCTTTTGCTGACATAAAGTAAGTTGCTTGTTGATAAGGTTCGAATTTCGTCTCCTTCATCCAGAGCAATTTACTAAACGGGGACATCGGATGGTTCGGTAATCCAGTATTTGCGTAAACTTCATCGCCGACTGTTTCACGCAGTGCACGCGCTTGTTCACTGCTTCGGCCATCCGCCCAAATCATTACTGGGGATAATGGCTCGAATTGTTCATTCACGCAAATAAGTGAATGCATCGCAGCACATAGGCCAACAGATGTTATATCGTCCGTGGAAATATCACCTTTTCCTAGGACATCCTTAATGGCGCCTCTAGAGGCTGCTTCAATTTCTACCGGGTCCTGTTCCACCCAATCTGGTTGCGGATAATGAGAAGTAATCATTCTTTCAGCTTCCGCGACAAGTTTTCCATTCATTTCAAAAACCACTGCTTTTGCACTCGTCGTACCGATATCCAGTGCAAGTACAAGTTCTTTCGACATTACTTTTCACCTTACTCTCTTTATTTTGAAAAGAAAAAGCTTTGGAATGTTCTCCAAAGCTTTTGATTAACGTTCCTGCGTCAAATTCATTTAGATTGTCATTGCACCGAAACCGCCGTCAACACGGATAAGTGTTCCAGTTACGAAGCCAGATGCTTGGTCTGAAGCAAGCCATACTGCTGTACCAGCAAGTTCTTCTGGTTTACCAAAACGATCCATTGGCGTATGTCCCATAATAGAAGCAATACGTTCTTCACTTAAAATTTTACGGTTTTGTTCCGCCGGGAAGAATCCTGGAATAATTGCGTTTACACGGATGCCGTGCGGTGCAAATTCACGTGCTAAAAACTGTGTCATATTGTTTACGCCAGCTTTAGATACCGAGTATGTAAAGACTCTTGATAATGGCGTTGTAGATGATACGGATGAAATATTAATGATGCTACCTTTTCTTTCTTGTTCAATCATTCTTTCCGCAAATACTTGCGTCGTTAGCATGATACCTTTTAAGTTTACATCTAAAATATGGTCCCACTCTTCTTCTTCGATTTCGAAAAATGGTGTTGGACTATTTGTTCCCGGCGCGTTTAATAAAATATCCCAGCCGCCTGACCAAGCTTCAATTTCTTTTGCAACGTTCTGTAAAGATTCTTTTGAAATAACATCCGCTTGGAATGCCTTCGCTTTACCGCCTTTTGCAATTATATCTTGTACAACTTCTTCTGCTGTTTCTAAATTTCGGCCAACGACTGCTACTTGTGCACCTTGGTCTGCCAATCCTTTAACCATTGCTGAACCTAAAACACTATTTCCGCCAATTGCCACAGCTGTTTTTCCTGTTAAATCAAATAAGTTACTCATCGCTAAATCCCCCTAAAATGTTTAAGCTAAATTTTCGTCATCATCAAATGACAACTCATATAAATCCGTGATTGATTCCATATATGGATGGTTCTTCACGTCTTCAAGATACGCTTCAGAAACTTCAATTTCACCAATTTCCAGCGTATTTTTAATACGCACCATTCTAACTTGTGTAAAATCTAAAATATTACATGTTTTTATCGCTGCTTTAATTGCCAGTTTATCGTTCGCTAATGTTGTCGCAGCTTTTGTAGGCGCCACAACTGTAGAAGTTAAGCCATTTGCATACGTTGCATCCCAATCTGTTTTATCAACAAGACGTCGTGTCGTAAAGTCAGCAGTTCCAACACCGTTCGCATTTCCTTCTGTTTCTGGTGTCAAATCTAGCACGACCATTTTATTGACTTCCGGCCCGCCGTGCGCGTAAGGCGTTGGATAGCGTCCAGTAATATTCGGATCCATTCCGTCACCGCTAATATTTTTACCGATTTCATCAATCACAAGCACATCGATTTTATCGAAATTAATTTTAGGCAATAATTTCTTCGCCATCTTTTGAAGCTCTGTTTCACGCGTTTCAATTTCATCTGGTAATAAAACCTCAACATGCGCAACTTTATCAAAAGCATTTTCGACTGTCGCAACGCCAAATAATACTGGCATTTTCTCTAGAATCATCGAAGCCATTAAAATGATATGTTTGCCCATATGTTCGAAACCAAGCTGGTGGCACGTTTCTGCCCCTCTTTGTTTTCCTAAACCGATGGCAATCATTTTCATAATACCGCTTTCAACTGTTCCTCTAAATGCTGTGTGCGGTTTCACGCGGTTAATCACAACAATTCCATCCGCTTGTGAAGCGAGCTTATCCACGTAAACAGGTAATCCATTTTCCAACTTTCCAATTTCCACAACTTCCATAGATGAACGGATTTCAGCGCCGACCGTTTCTTCCGTCACGCCTAAATGTGCAAGGACCGCGGTTTGTCCTTCTGCTGTTGCACCACCGTGGCTTCCCATACTCGGAACAATAAAAGGCTTTGCTCCAAGCTCTTTTAAAAATGTAATCGTTCTTCTCGTCACTTCAACAATTTGATCGACGCCTCTACTGCCAACAGCTACTGCAATTTCCATGCCTGGTTTGACTGTTTTTCGAATTTCTTCTTTTTGTAATGCTTCATTCAATGCGCCATCTACATCATCTAATTTTGTATCATCAAATGATTGACGTACTTTCATCATTTTAGGTACTGGTATATCTTTTAGTAGTTCTTCAATAATTCCCATTCAAAACTCACTCCTATTCGAGATAAAAGAACTTATTTAACAATGCATAACAATGCTCCAACTCACATTTTTCCTACGCGAATGTAAGCCCTTTCAAACTTGACAGTTATAATATAATACGTTTTCTTAAGTAGCAAGTTTTTAATTTGTTTATCAACCCAACAAACAATTGATTATAGAATATCATTTATCTGATTTTCCGTCAATAGTCTACGATTATATGAATATCGAAATTTTTTTCTTTTAAATGAATGAACTTTTCCGCTTAAAAAACACTACAAATATACCCGCTTACTTATGCGTAAGCGGGTATATTCCTATTATTAAACGCTTGCTTTTTCTAGCTTCGTATCCATTAGGCTTTCAGACAACTCTTCGTTCATACTACCTGTACGATATCCGCGTAAATCTAATGAAACGTAAGTGAAGCCGAGGGATGTTAATTTCAATTGGATCTTATCGTGATGCTGAACCAATTGCGTAAGTTTTTCCGGCGCCACCTCAATACGAGCAATATTCTCGTGATGACGTACACGCACTTGTTCAAAGCCAAGTTTCGCCAAGAATAACTCAGCTTCGTTTACTTGCTTAATTTTAGTTTTAGTAAGTTTTAAACCGTAAGGAACTCTTGATGCCAAGCTACAAGATGCAGGTTTATCCCAAACAGGAAGGTCTAACTTTTTCGCAAGTTCACGAACTTCATGTTTATAAATATTTGCTTCTTGTAGTACACTGCGAGCGCCTAACTCAGTTCTTGCACGCAACCCTGGACGAAAATCGTCTAAATCATCCATAATCATGCCATCTAACACGTATGGATAATCCAATTTCTGTGCTAATTCATTCAGATGAGAGTAAAGCATTCTCTTACTGTGGTACCAACTCTCCGGTGTATTTGCTACAATTTCTGGATTATTTAATTCTTTGATTTCAGTTTTATATACTTGAACGCCCATGTCCTCGGCAACTTTAACAGCATTATCAAATTCCTCTTGGCGGAATAATTCAGATGCAACAACAACAGCTAGAACTTGGTCACCAAGTTCTTCTTGTGCTCTTTTCAATACGACAGCACTATCAACACCACCGGAAAAGGCTACCATCACGCGCCCCATATCAGTGAGTATCTCACCAAGCTTAAGGTTCTTTTGATTCGTTGTTTCTTTCATATCTTTTCGCCTCACTTTTCTCCTTAATTAAAGGAGTTTATTTAATGCCTCTCTATTTAGCATAGGTTTCTCAAATAAAATTGTCAATCTACAGCACCTATTAACAATATTTTGAATATCCCATCGGTTAATCAACATTGCTTGTACTAAGCTTTCAATCCATCTGTTCTAATACAATTCAATTAAAAAGATTTGCAAACTAGTCTACTTTGCAAGGAATTGAGGTAAAAACAACACTAAACTTGGGATAAATGAAACTAATAGTAAAACAAATATTAATATACCATAGAATGGTAACATCGAGCGAGCTGCCCGTTCAATTGGGATTCTTCCGATTGCCGAACCGACAAATAATACAGATCCAACTGGCGGTGTCACTAATCCAATCGCTAAGTTAAGGACTAGCACAACTCCAAAGTGAACCGGATCCATTCCAATTCCTACTGCAATTGGCAGTAAAATAGGCGTTGTAATCAGGATAAGCGGCGCCATATCCATTACCATTCCTAATAGTAATAAGATTAGGTTAATTAACAGCAATGTTGTAATGTCATTTGGTGATACTGCTAAAATAAAATCTGTTGCCATTGCTGGAACTTTAAGTAAAGCCAATAACCATCCAAAAGCTGATGAAGCAGAAATTAAAAACATAACCATCGTTAACGTTCTAAACGTGCGATATAAGATCACTTTAAATCGACTAATTGGAATATCTCTATATACGAAAAACGTAATGATAAAGGCATACAATGCACCGATAGCAGCTGACTCAGTAGCTGTAAAGAAACCGCTAATAATCCCACCCATAATAATAACAGCAGTAAAGAGTCCTAACAGACCTTCGCGGACAATTTTAGGAACCTCTTCTCTTTTAATCGGTTCGCCTTTAGGATAATTTCTTTTTACTGCCATGATATAAGTTAATACCAATAATGCAAAACCAAGTAATAATCCTGGTATTAGGCCCCCCATAAACAAGGCACCTACAGAAACTCCACCCGCTGCAGTTGAATAAATAATCATATTATGACTTGGCGGAATAACTACTCCTTGTGTCGCACCTGCGACTGTAACACTTACCGCATAATCATTGTCGTAACCTTGTTTTTTCATCATTGGAATTAATACAGATCCTAATGAAGAAACATCAGCAAGAGCTGAACCTGAGATTCCGCCAAATAATGTACTTGTGATAACGTTTACTAGCGCTAACCCGCCACGAATTCTACCAATAAGTACGTTCGCAAGGTTTATTAAACGACGTGAAATCCCACCTTCGTTCATAATCTCACCAGCAAGTATAAAGAAGGGAATCGCTATTAAAGAAAAGGAGTTTACCCCACCAACCATTCGTTGTACGATTGCCGCCAGGTCAATATGCATATATATTCCAGTAACTAATGAAGATATAGCTAATGTGAGCGCAATCGGTACTCTTAATAATAATAGTAGTAAAAAGCTACCTAGTAGTAAAAACACTGCCATACCTTAGACCTCCCCATCCTTAACTGCTTCCATTGCTTCCGTATCAATTTCATCGTTGTATTCTTGATGCAGACCTTTTACAAATAATAATTCTATCCCGTACAATAATGTGAAAATTCCTGCTGTAGGCATCGCAGCATAGAGTACGCTAGATGGAAGACCCGTCCCTGCCATCGTCGAATTCCCCATCAATATTGTGAACTTCCAACCATAATAAACTAATACGCCCCCGAAGAAGATAACTAAGATTTTTGCAAACAAATCGCACATGTCTTGTACTTTCTCCGGAAATAAATTCACTAAAAAACTGACACCGATATGCAACTTTTGTCTAAATCCATAGGCAATTCCTAAGAAACTTACCCATACAAAAAGTATCATAGATAATTCTTCTGCCCAGGATGGTGTGTAATGAAGAATTTGTCTAGAAAAAACTTGATAAATAATAATAAGGATCATTGCCAACAACGCTGTTAAAGACGCAAATACGAGTAAACGATCTAATACATCTTTACCCATTCTCAAAATTTTCATATAGGTACTCCTTTCTTTCATTTAAACTCCTTACCAAAATCATGTTTTGTGGAGAATCTATTCTATAACAACTATAGAGGTGAGATTACCCCACCTCTATAGTTGTAAATTATTCATGATTATTGTTCTAGTTTGTCTAGCCACTTCTTGTATTTTTCGCCGTGTTTTTCATAGATTGGCTCAACCGCTTTTCTCCAAGGAGCAAAATCAGTAACCTCGAAGATTTCATTTCCATTTTCGATAACAGCTTCTTTAGATTCTTCTACTAGTTTAGCCCACGCTTCACGTTGATATTCAACTGACTCAAGCGCTGCTTCCTTGAAAGCTTTCTTATCTTCTTCACTCAATTTATCCCATAAACTTTGGGATGCCATTAAAATCTCAGGTGGACCAGAATATTTATTAATTGTAAGATACTTAGCTACTTCGTAATGGTTAGAAGTATAATAACTTGGTAAGTTATTTTCCGCTCCATCAATTACCCCCGTTTGAATTGCAGAATACACTTCACCATATTCCATTGGAGTCGCCGATGAACCAAAAGATTCAAAAATATTAACAGCAAGTTCAGATGGTTGAACGCGAATCTTTAATCCTTTCATATCTTCTGGTGTTTTAACTAGTCTTTTGGAGTTATATATACTTCTTTCCCCTGAATCGTAAAATGCTAAACCTACAAGATTTGTACCTTCAAATGAGTCTAAAAGTTCCTGGCCAATTTCACCATTTAAATGTTCCCATTTAGACTCTTCATCCTTAAACAAATATGGCAATGATAGAACACCAATGTCTTCAGAAAACTCAGTAAGTGGTGTTGCGTTAACTCTTGTTAGATCAATTGAACCTAATTGAAGTTGTTCTACAACACTCTTCTCATCACCTAATTGACCACCAGCGTATACGTCAATTTTGTAGCGACCATTTGTTTTTTCTTCTACTAATTCTGCGAACTTTTTATCGCCGATAACTGTCGGGTAATCCTCTGGATGATTATCCGCTAATTTCAATGTTATCGTTTCATCAGAATTTCCACACGCAGCTAATGCAAAAACTGCTACAAACATTACTGACAATAAAGTTATCAGTCTTTTCTTCAATTAAATCACTCCTATTATAATAAATTGTAAGACTAGTCGCCAAAAAGGGACCGCTTTCATAATTATTCTATTTACTAACTTTCTTATTTCAATACTTACTTTGGCCAGTAAACAAACTAATTGATTTTTATTATAGATGTAAGCGTTTTACATTTCAAGCTTTTTTTTAATGTATATATTTTCGATTAATTTATGGGTGGTAAAATTAGATAATAGCCAAATTTAAAAGGTAAGAGAAAGTTTTTTCTCTTACCTTTACCCGCATATTGATAGAATGAAACGAAACGCTTACAGCCCTAATAATTCAATATGTTTACCAATATGGCTAACAAGCGCATCTCGATATTCTTCTTCATATTTATCTAATGTTTTGAAAAACTCATCTCTAAATAAAAATGTGTCGTTCTCCCCTTTAGCCGTTAAAAGAAGACCGTATGTTACGTGGAATAATTGACGCGCAGCATCATTATTCATGTACTCTGGTAGCTTGGCATCTTCGACATTTTCTAGTTTCTCGAAACTATTTAAGTCTGGTGTAACATGGTAGTACTTCAATGCTTCTTCAAAGTTCTCTAGTGCAAAAACATGCATTCTTCTGTAGAGGTCTGGATTCGTAGCCGCAATGACGCGAATTGCTTCCAACCAGTTTGTACCGGCTGTTTTGACATGAAATACACCTTTTGTATACTCGGCAATAATTGGGAATACCATGAATTTATCAGAACCTGAATGAATACTTAATTTGTATCCGAAGTGTTCTGCAATAAGTGCATGTTCACGAAGCTCAACTTCAAATTGTTCAACATCTCCAATATAATCGATTCCTTTTTGGAATTCACCACAGAATCTTGGTGCTAAACTAACTACTTTTACACCTCTGTTAATGAGTTCATTCGCAACAAAGAAATGAGAAATCGGTGATGTTACCGTTTCTGTTTCGTCAATTGAAATTTCAAAATCAATTGCGCGGTTTTCCTTACTTATATACTCATTATATACATGTGTAGTGTAGTCGATTGCTTTATCATAAAGTAAAACGTTCTTTTTTAACTCAGTCTCATCAAGTGTTAATGTTAGACCGTTCACTTCGAAAGTTTTTCCTAAATATTGTTCCATATAACGTTGCTTTACGACTTCTGACAGTGCATTGAACTTTTCATCTAGCACTTCTGGAGAAGCTTTTTCAATCGTATTATCGATATGGTCTGAACAATCCAATGTAATCATTGAAGCACCTAGCGACAAAGCATACTGAATGTCAGACTCTTCTTTAATATGGTCACCATCCGCACCATATCCGCCTTTATAGCCTTCTTGGAAAACTGCAAAAGCAGCTGCATCCAACATATCATTCATTGAGCGGTTTGTTAGTGTCAGTTCACGAATACTTTGTTGTGCCAAAACAGGTTTAATATTTTTCTCACGTACGGTTTCAATATGTCCGGGAGATGCAAGGCCTAAACGATCCCCTAATCCAATTGTTGCAATCTCAGTACCAAATGCTTGTGGAACCGTATAATCAAAGTATTTATTTAATACGAGGCGGTTTTCATATGTTAATGGACAAGCTTTCCCTTTTCCATCGACATCTGTTCCTGTTAATTCATCAAAAATTGCTCCTTCACCTGTAGCTAAAATAAATTTTTCACCAGAATTTTTCACCATTAATAGATGAACATTACCTTCGACAGTATATGATTTTTCATATACTTTAATTTGATTAGAATTGGATGGCAACTCACCTTTTGCCAATAATTCAATAGCAGGTAAAAATTGTTTCATATAGATCAATCCTTTACTTTTGGTATAATTTATAAATTTAACAATATAAACAGTTGCAGCACCAACGTATTAGATAGCGCTTTCATTTGAAATTCGAGCCTAATAACAACGTTGTTATTCAATCATAATTGATTTACAATGAAAGAGCAAGTCTATTAACAATTATTAATTTATCTAATTTGACATTTGAGAATAACAATATCTTTATGAAAGGAGATTGATAATATGACTCCGAATCAGGAAATCTCGTATCGAAAACTAACAGCGTTTTTTATTCCATTAGGTGTTTCTGCTAGTCTAACTTCAGTTACACATGTCATTATAAATGGGACGTTAAGTAGAGGAGATCATGCTGCCTTCATTATTGCTTGTTACGCGGTAGCAATGTCTTTATTTGGGATACTTGAAAGGCCTATGATTGTTTTTCGACAAACATCATCTACTTTAGTGTCCGGTAAAGATTCATTTAAATTAGTCGGGAAGTTTTTTTTATACGTTTCTGCTGTCTTAATGATAGTAAGTGCGATCATCGCATTTAGTCCGATTGGCAAATGGTTATACTTAAATATCTTCGGCGCAACGGATCAAATGGTTAAGGTAATTGCCATTACATTCCAGGCCCTTCTGCTAGTCATTATCCTTTCTGGCATTCGAGGATTATATCAAGGGATTATCATTATTCAGCATGCAACAAATTGGCTAACCATTGGTGTTGTTACTAGACTTATTGGAATGTTTTTGGCGGCTTATTTGTTTATACATTTTGATTTTATTACTAGTGTTACTGGTGCCATTATTTTCCTAGTCGGCATGCTGATTGAATGCTTGGTCAGTGTTTACAAAGGAAATAACATTTTAAACAAAGAATTAAAAGATGAAAATACATTAACTAAACGCGAAGTGTCGAAGTTTTATTTTCCAATGATGTATTATTTTTTATTACAAACAGTCCTTATCCCCGTAATTTATATTTTATTAGCAAAAGCAAATGAAATCGAAATAAGTATTGCTTCATTTGCGTTAGCTTTTAGTATTACAAATTTGATACTTGGCTTTTTCATGTACACCCATCAATTAGTCCTGCAATTTTATAAACACCATAAACAAAAAGTCATTCGATTTTTAATCATTATAAGTATCTTGCCTACTGTCCTGCTCTGCATCCTCTGCTATACGCCATTTGGATTGTTTTTTATGCAAAACATGATGGGCGCGGATTTGGAATTATCAACGGCAACAATAAGCGTACTCAAGTTTTTTATCATTAAGACATTAGTTTATCCGTGGGTTGATTTTCTGAATGGATTTTTAATGTTAAGCAGACAAACAAATAAAATGCTTTTTTCACAATTAGGAAACATAGCTACCGTTATCATGAGTTTATTAATTTTGCTGCAAATTTCACCGCAATTGAATGGTGTAAATGGTTCAATCGCTGCTTCTTTAGGCGAATTAACCGGCTTTATTATTGTGTGTATCATTGTTTATCGAATGAGTAAGTCGAAAAAACTAATAGAGAATGAAAAACATTAAAAATGTTGGATTAGGATTTAACTTTTTTATTTAATTAGCTGGTCTAAACCGTTTGGAAGCTCTATCAATTGTTCGCTAACTAATCGAGCCATGATATTGGCACCTCTTTCTGTAAAATGCGTGCAATCTGTTCCGTTTACAGAAAGCATATAAAGTTCTTGGGCCATTGTATAGCCAATTGAAGACAGGTATTGTACACCTATACTCATCAAGTCAATCAACAATACCTCATTTTCATTGGCTAATTCTTTCATAGCATTACAATACTCACTAAAATCAGGTGAAAACCGGTCTTGTACATAGTTAAGTCTTGCCACGGGCGTCAATAGGATAGGGATTGCTTTCTTGGATTTAGCCAAGTCGATATACTGTTTTAAATAGATTTGATAATCGCCATACGGTTCAGTAAAACGATCCGCACGGTTTCTAGTGGAATCATTATGACCAAATTGGATAAATAAATAATCGTTTTCCGCTATTTCCGAATCAATTCGAGACAAATGCCCTTCCGTAATGAAGGTTTTACTACTTAACCCGCCAACAGCATAGTTTTTAATCGTAACTGTTTTCGTTAAATAGTTTCCGAGAAATTGTCCCCACCCTGCTTGTGGATATTGACTTTTATCGTAGTTACGAACGGTGGAATCTCCAGCTAAGTAGATGGTTGGATTTCGATCCATGAAGCATCTCTCCTTTTTGTCCAATTTAAAGGGCAGATATACTGAGCATCCCTCTGTATATCTGCCCTTTTTATAATCAATTAAAAACTGTACAATATCAAATTAAAATTTAACTAAACCGTCAACTTTGACAGCCTGACCTGTCTTTAGGGACATGTTTCCTGCAATACCTGTTAGAATTGACGTTGCTCCGTCGATATGTGAAGCAGCACGGTTAAATTCATCTTCAGATGGCGTTCCAAAAAGATCTTCTAAAAGCAGTGGGTCTCCTCCCCCATGTCCGCCTTTCCCTTCCACAATTTCTACTTCATAAGGTTCGCCAAACATAGGCAGTACTTTAACCGATTTTTCTTTCAGCTTACCTTCATCACTCTTTGAACCACCTGAATTAATGTAAGACTGTTCACGTACTTGAACTTCAATCCTACCTTTACTTCCATTAAATGTAACGATAAACCCTTCCCACGGTAAATAAGCATTTAAGGAATATGTTAAAATCGCTTTATTTTTATACGTAACCATCACACCTAATGTATCTTCAATATCGATGCCGTCACCGAATACACTTTGATCGCGCTGATAGCCGTCTTCTTGTTCAGCATCTAAATACAATGCTTTTAAATGATCATTTTCTTCTAACTGAATGGCAAATGGATCATCTTTAGCATATTCACTTCCATGGGCACGCTGATAAAACTTTGTTTCTCCTCTTGCTTCCGCATTTTCTCTACCATAAAATCTGAGACCGCCAGTTGCATAAACAGTTTCTGGCGTTGTGTCCAACCAAAAATTCACTAAGTCAAAATGATGGGTTGATTTATGAACGAGCAAGCCGCCGCTGTTGTTTTTATTCCGGTGCCATCTGCGGAAATAATCGGCACCATGCTGTGTATCTAATGCCCATTCAAAGTTTACAGAATAAACATCACCAATCACACCATCTCTAATTAACTCTCTAATTTTCGTATTATGCGGTGCATAACGATAGTTAAATGTCACACGAACCTCTCGGCCTGTTCGGTTAATCGCGTCAATAATTTCCTGCGTTTTTTCAGCATCGACAGTCATTGGCTTTTCAGTAATGACATCACACCCTAACTCCAATGCCTTCACAATATATGTATGATGTGTTCGATCGACTGTTGTGACTATGACAATATCCGGTTTCTCGGTCTTAATCATTGTTTCAAACTCGCTTGCTAAATAAGTAGCGATTTTAGGATGGTCGTACTTTTCTTCTAATAGTTGATTGGAATAGTCCATTCTTGTCTGGTTGATATCACAAAAAGCGACTAGTTCACATGTATCTCTATAGTCTTCAACCATTGCTCCATAGAAAAACTCTGCTCTACCACCTGTACCAATTAACACATATTTCTTTCGCATGTTCTCATCTCCAATGTCTTTTTTTCTAATAAAGTCAATATCATAAATAAGGTATATCACGCTAAAATCCGAATAGTGTTGATTTCCGTTCCGGGCGGACGCTTTCCGTGGGGCCGGCGGTAAGCCTCCTCAGTCGCTTCGCTCCCTGCGGGGTCTTACCTGTCCGGCTAATCCCACAGGAGTCGCCGCCCTCCACTACAATCAACGGAACTAAAATTCTACCATTACCGGATTTATTTCCATAAATAATGTCCGTGAAATAAGCAATTATGAAACTAACCCTTTTATTTTCATCTTATTAAACTCATTACTAAATCTAGAAAAGTCTAATAAGTGATTCACCAAAATACTTTCAACAAAATTTACAGTACCTCTGCCATCTTTTGATCACGATGTTCTTGTTGTTCCTGGCTTTCACGAACCTGTTGCGCAATCTCCAATTTCCGTATGACTTTGTAAACGGTCCACATCATGACGTACGCTAGTAAACTCATACTGAAAAATGGAATGATGCCCGGGAATTTTATACATAAATAATATAATGAGTATGCACCGACACCCATAAGGGCCGTGTAATGTGGATGTGACACACCAATTAATAATGCATACTTTAAATACTGTGATATCTTCCAGTTGTAATGTACGTAGATTGGGAGTATATACAACAACATAATGACGTACAGGATGCCACAAATAAATATTCCGGTTCTTAGTACAGAAAATAAACCGCCTGTTGGTAAAAAGGTTAAATCAATATAAATGATATAGCCTATGAAAAACAATAACGCACCAAATAAGGTGGATTTGAAAAACTCCTTTTTGTAGGTTGACCAAAAGGTGCCAAATATCGGAATGTCATGTTCTCCCATTGTCCATTTCCGGGTGACTGTAAAAAGTGCGACTGTTGCAGGCATAAAACCGAAAATCCCTAATCCCAATAGCGTAAATCCAATCCATAATAAATTCGCATAGGCTAATCTGGAAATAATTTCACAGATTCTAAAAAAACGTCCAGTCATTCCTTCCAATTCCATGATAATCAGCTCCTTATTGTTTATTTACGAACCAATTCTTCCAGGATAGAAAAAGCCATTTCCTTACTCTTTGTATACTTTGGAATTACTGCAACAAGTTCTATCGGTTCAGAGTCGATTATAAATTCGTCACTATTGATCACGCGTAACGCATTTTTTAAAATGATTTCTTCATTCTCTACTTTGTCTATTTCTGCATCTGTAGTAAAAAGCTCCAATTCAATATCAGTTAGTTCAACAGCGTTTTCCTCAGTCATCAATGAGTCAAGTGAATGAAGTTCTTCAGAATCATAAGCCGTTCCAAGAATTGCACGATCCATGATGATTAGATCGCCCGAGTGGCTAACGATTTCTACAAGTAGTCTTTCTGCAACTGGTGGGTATCGATCAATTTTAAAATCTATCAAATTCACGTCATTATAATTTGTATGCGCTTCCAACTCTTCAAAAGCTATTGCCGGGACATTTGAAAATACTTGTATCCGAAATTGATTATCATCTTCTTTTTGACACCCTACTAAAAGAAATACAAAGCTCATTGAAAAAAAGACTCTTAATAGATAATTAAATTTTATAGAATAACTCATTGGATAACGCTCCCGAATCATAGTAATAAGACTAGCTTTCCTACTAAATCGTATAACATTAATCGTATTACATCCATAATCATATCAACTGATTAGACTGCAAATGCGGTTTTCTCGGTATTTGAACACAATATTACATAATGACTATTAATAAAAATATAAAATTTTATAGAAAAATACAAACATTATGATATAATTTGTTTACTAACCAAATCAAATATTCAATACAAAACTCGGGGGTATATTGATGAGGCACAATAAGCGTTTTTACTTTAAATTATTATCAATTCTCACCCTGCTTGCGACGTTACCTGTAATCATCGTCGGATTATTTTCTTACTTAAAGTCGTCAGAAATCATAGAGAAAAATATTGCGGAAGAAAAAGAACAAAGCATCTATCAAATTCAAACGAACTTTGAACAAACATTGCAAACCGCAGATCTATCTGTAACGACTTTTGTTACTTCCTATCAACTTCTGAAAGCTTTAGACGAGCCACTTACACCAAACCAGTTTCAACTTTATAATCAGTTGAAAAAGGAAATGAATCAGCTTCAGCGCTCAGATAGTGGCATTTCAGATTTGTTATTGGTCAGTTTTAATGAAGGTTGGCGTTTGAATAATAACGGACTTAAAAGAATTGAAACAAGTCATACAGAAAATATCATTGAAAAATATTCCTCTCTGCCTTATAAATCATCATGGTTACTTGAGAAAAAGGAACAAATTTTATTCGATTCCAGCGAAGGGACCAATTGCGATTTTTATATAAATCTCGTGAAAAAACTGCCATTGAATGCGAATTATAAAGGCGGAATTGCGATTGCCTACATACCTATTTGCGATTTTAATAATATTCTAGCGAGTAATCTAGACTCCGAAACAATCATTGTACTCGATGAAAACGATGTAGTCGTTGCCCATAGTGATTTATCGAATATTGGGGATGACCTTTCAGATGCGCCATTTATAATCGAATTAAATGCAATAAAGAGCGACTTTGGCCAATATGATTTAACATTAAATGAAAGCGATTACAAGGTAACCTTTAGAAAATCAGCCTATAATAATTGGACTTACCTCTCTATGATTAAAATAAGTGCGTTAAATGAACAATCCAACTCAATCGGATGGTTTACATTTATTACGACAACAATCATATTAATAGGGGTTATCATCTTCTCCTATATCGCATCCAGACGACTGTATGCGCCGATTAATAGACTGTCCCGTACGATAACTAGCCCGCCAGCAGGCACAATGAATGACTATAAAAATAGTGATGAATTTACAATTATTGAAAACCAAATAGTAGAAATGTTACAACAGAATGATGAATTGGAGATGAAACTTCAAGGTCAGGTAGTACAATTAAAACAATTTTTCATGACGCGACTCCTTCAAGGGAAATTATCAAATGAAGAGTTACAAAGTAAATTGCTCTCCTATGAATACCCGACGAGTTGGAAATACTTCACAGTACTTTCCCTTCAAGTCGATTCATTGGAAGATACCATGCATGACGTTGAAAATGAAGATTTACTATTATTTACAATCAATACGATGATTGAAGAGTCAATACTAGACAATCGTCGAATGACGCCAGTTGTCGTGAATAAAACGCAAGTGACTGTATTTCTAATGGATGAAGATTCGCATACTAGCATGACAGAATACATTTCAACTAGATTACAGGCAATTAAAACAAGAATTAAAGATGAGCTAGGCATCACAGTAAGTATCGGAATTAGTAAGAAATATACCCAATTAGAAGAAGCCCATCAAGGATTTAAAGAAAGTACTGAAGCCTTAAGGCACACGCTTACTTTAGGGCCCGATTCAATTATATTTTTTGATAACATACAAAGTGATTCTAGTTTCTTCACTTTTTATCCACGGCATATTGAAATTGAGCTATTCAATGCCATTAAAGCTGGCGATAAAGATAAAGTAGACCACTATTTGGATGAGCTCATTAATGCATTATTTAATGATAAGTTAAGCAATACGCAATATGAGATTGCGATTGTACGATTGTTAACAAATTTAATTGAACTGACCGAAACGCTCGGTGTAAATATTATGAAGTATGGTGGCCATAAATCGCTATTCGATCAATTATATGAATTCAGATCATTAACCGAAGTGATCAATTGGTTAAAGAGTCTAATCATCTATCCACTGATGGACAAGACCGAAGAGAGAATGCAATCACAATACAAAAATATTTCCGACGAGATTATTCATATCGTACAGCAAGAATATGATACTGATTTAACATTGAATTATATTGCCGAAAAACTGCACTATAATGCAAACTATTTAAGCAGTATCTTTCGTAAAGAAACAAATACTTCATTTAGTGAGTACCTGTCATTATATCGACTGAACATCGCTAAAAAGTGGTTAAGGGAAACAGATATCACTGTGAAAGAAATTGCAGAAAGACTGAATTATAATAACTCCCAAAACTTTATTCGTTCCTTTAAAAAAGTTGAAGGAACGACACCAGGAAGATATAGACAAAAGAATAAAGTTTAAATCGAAATACTACGACTGGACATTAAAACTAATCCACCATTATTGATAATGGTGGATTTCTTCGTTTAACTTCTGGATGAGCCAATCAAATGATTTTTCTCCACTTATTTCATGGCCGCCTTTAAACAGATGATAAGACAATAAATCTTCCACCCCAAACGAACGATAAATCTTTGTTAACTGCTCAATGGCCTCCAACGTCTTTTCTAGAGGGAAAAGATGATCCTCCATCCCCGCCTCGATAAACAATGCTCTTGGGGCGATTAACCCAATCAAATCCGGCATTTCCGCGTATTTTAATATGCCGGGAATATAGTTATCTAAACAGTGTCTTCTTGCCATAATACTTCCTTCAAAAGTATTCGCATAACCGCTCACAACAACAGCTTTTATTCTATCGTCAAGGGCGGATGTAAAGGCAGCGACAAGTCCTCCTCCTGAAATCCCCATACATCCTATCCTATCATTGTCAACTTCATCTAATGATTGTACATAATCAATCACTCTTCTACACTCTGCGACTCTAAGACCCGCTAATGTCTTGCCGTTAAGCAACAATTGACTAGCCATCATATAACAAGAATTGTCAGTAGGCGAACCAACGCCTTGGTCTTTTTGAAGTTTCCGATCCCCAAACCCAATTAACTCCGGAACGGCTACAATTACACCTTTTTTCACAAGTTCAATGGCAAAGTTCTGATGATAGCCTTTTTCTTTTAGCTTGGATCCATCTGGATTTAAACCAACAGCCTCTTTACTCCCGTACCCATGACCATGCAGTGCAATCACTGCTGGGTACTTAATTTCATGGCTGCCTTTCGGAATTAATAAATAAACAGGCATTTTTAAAAGACTGTCAGTTCTAATTTCAACTCGTAATCTATAATAGGTATCCATATCAACCTTTTCCAGTAAGGTTGGATGCAGATTTCCATTAGTAAATTGAAAATCTCCCAATGCTCTTTTAAATTTATCTTTCAAGTCATCTTGCCAATTTTTATCATAGATTTCACTATGGGCTTTTGTTGTTTCCTGATACAAAGCATTTAAATATTTATCGGCAGACCACATAGATACACCCCATTATTCTTTAATTGAACCTAGCAATGCACCTTTCGCAAAATGCTTCTGTAAGAATGGATAGACTAACAGAATCGGAATCGTTGCGACAACGATCACGGCCATTTTTACAGACTGTGACGGCGGCGGTACATCCGAATACTCAGCGCTATCATAAGCAATTCCGGTTGCCAATACGACAATTTGTCGAAGTAAAACTTGTACAGGCCATTTAGCTGCATCGCTTAAATATAAAATTGCATGCATATACGTATTCCAATAGGTAACCCCGTAAAAGAGTGAAATCGTCGCAATCGCAGGCAATGAGCATGGAATGACAATCCGAAATAAAATGCCAAAATCACCAGCGCCATCGATTTTCGCTGACTCTTCTAATCCAGCAGGTAAATTTTGAAAGAAAGTCTTTAAAATAATCATGTTAAAAACGTTAATGGATACTGGGATAATCAAGGCCGCTAACGAATCCAGTAATCCTGTTTTTTGTACGACGACGAACGTCGGGATAATCCCTCCATTAAAAAGCATCGTAAAGATGATAAAAAACATAATATATCGTCGACCCACGAGATCTTTACGAGATAATCCGTAAGCCGTCAGCGTTGATAAAAACATACTCCATAATGTCCCCACAACTGTTACAAAAATGGATACAAAGATTGCTTTCATAACCGTACCTGTAGAGAAGATATACTTATAAGCACTTAATGTAAATTTCGTTGGGAATATGAGGAAACTTTTTTCTGCGATTTCTGCGCCCGTTGCAAATGAGCTACCAATTACGTGAATAAAAGGTAACACGGTTATTAAAGCAATTAACGTTAGTAGTGTAGTGTTAATCAAATTAAAAATACGACTACTTAATGACTTGTCTACTATCATTGTAATGCCTCCTAATTAGTAAATTCCCTCTTCTCCGTTTTTCTTCGCTAGCCAGTTAGCAAATACAACCAATATTAATCCAACGACCCCTTTAAAAAGTCCGACCGCAGTTGCATAACTGAATTGTCCTTGACGTAATCCAGCGACATACACATACGTATCAAATATTTCTGCAACATGTCGGTTTGTTGAGTTCAATAGTAAATAAACATGTTCAAAACCTAATTCGAGTACGTCACCAATTTTTAAGATTAGAAGAATGATAATGACACTTTTAATTGCAGGCAGTGTGATATGCCACATTTGTCTAAATCGGTTTGCTCCGTCCATTTTTGCAGCTTCATATAACTGCGGATCAACAGATGCAATCGCTGCTAGGAAAATAATTGTTCCCCAACCAGCTTCTCGCCAAATAATTTGTAAAATATACATCGGTCTAAACCAGGAAGAATCTAATAAAAAGTTGATTTCCTTCAATCCAAAATTCTTTAATAATCCATTAATAATCCCACCGTCCAACGTTAACAAAACATAACTTATGGAAACGACAACAACCCAAGACATGAAATGGGGTAAATAAATCATTGTTTGAATGGTCTTTTTGTAATATTCTTTCCTAAGTTCATTTAACATTAACGATAGAATGATTGGGATTGGGAAATAGATTAAGATTTGCAATGCAAACAATACGAGTGTGTTTTTCAAGATCATCCAAAAATCGGACGATGTAAACAATCGCTTAAAATGCTCTAAACCGACCCATTCACTTCCGGCTATTCCCAAATAAGGTTTATAGTCCTGAAAGGCAATAATCATCCCAAACATTGGTATGTATTTGTAAATAAATAAATACAAAAGTCCCGGCGCAATCATTAAATAAATCATTTTGTTTTTGGCAATATTTTTGCGTAATTCACTTCTTTTCTTCTGTGACTCACTTCGTTTTCTTTCTTTTATTTCCGCCTTTGTCAAAGGAACCTGAATACTATTCATCTCCATCACTCCCCCTGTCGTTTTGTAATTCGTGATGAAATTTCATTTGTCTAGTCCACCTACTACCTAGAATAAAAAGTTAAAGAAAGGTCAAAAAGCGAACCTTTCTTTAACTTTTCAATTACCTTGAAGCATTAAACTCCTCTATAATTTTACTTCCACCTTCAGATTTCCATTTTTCAACTTGTTTTTCAAATCCTGCTTCATCAATTTCACCTAGCATGTAATTATACGTAGCGTCATTAATGATTTCTTGTAATCTTTCCCCGTCTCTTACATATGTTTCAGAATCTAATGTGATAGATGGGTCATGAATTAAATGATTGTTATTGATTAAAATTAATTCTTCTGCTTTTTGTCTTGGCTCATAATTGTGAAGGGATTCATATCTGCCGTTTGTTTCTGGCTCTCCAATCCCTAACATGTTATAAGCAAATACTTCTCTTTGAATTTTATCTTGATCCTCGTCAATGACAGCGAAGCCATCTTCAACTGTGTAGTGTTCACCCTCAACACCCCACTGAACTAGGTTTGAAAATTCAGGTGTCATCATTAAATCAAAGAAGGCTAAAATGTCTTTTAATTCTTCTTCCGTTTTTATTGCAGATTTAGGGAATAAAATTTCGTTATTATAACCCGGATTCGCCCAAATAGTGAACTCACCACTTGGTCCAGCAACTTCAGTATGCACGTCGTATTCCAAATCAGGATTTAGTTCAATTGCGTCATTGTAAAGTCCTAAAATATCAACAATTGCCCCTACATAAATACCAGCAGTTCCATTTTTAAACATCGCTTGCTGATCTTCTTTACTCGTAACTGGGAAATCCTGGTTCATATAGTGATTGTCTCTAAGGTCTTTGACAAAATTCATAGACTCCATATATTCAGGGAACATGAATTCAGGTAATAATTCTCCATCCTTCTCTCCCCAGTTATTCGGAGTCGCGTGCCATGAAGCAAGTGTTTTAAATAGACCGTAAATTAAGTCGCCTCTATCAGTTACACCAATTGTGTCATCCTTGCCATTGCCATCAGGATCGTCTTCTGTAAATGCTCTTGCCATCTCATAAAATTCTTCTACATTTTTTGGTGCTTCTAATCCTAAATTGTCTGCCCAATCCTTACGGTAAATCATCCCTTGTCGAGATAATGGTCTACCTTGGTAAAGCGAATAAACCTTTCCATCAACCATCGTATTCTGAACAACTTCTTCTTTTAACTTACTTAGATTTTCGAACTCATCAAAGTAAGCACCAATTTCCCAAAACTGTCCATCGCGGATGGCCCCTTTAAATTGGTCAACTTGATCTTGTCCCATCGTTACGGCCTGTGCGAATGTACCTGTAGAAAATGCTGTATTCAGTTTATCCGCATAGTTATTGTCTGGAACCCACTCAATCTCTAATTCAACATTCGCTTTTTCTTCTAGTAGTTTTAATAGTTTTTCGTCAGGTACTTCTGCAGTGTGAAGCTTCGTCATAATTGTAATCTTTGGCTTACCTTTTTCTTCTCCGCTTGCTTCGTCTTTTGAAGCACTATCTTCATCACTACATGCAACCATTAAAACGAATACGGCTAGCATTAAAAATAATGCAGAAACTCTTTTTCTCCAATTGCCCACAATGAACACCCCTTTTATTTTTCAATTCAGTGTAATCGTACGTCACCGTCTGCATATCGTATATAATCAGTTTCTCATACCCCCTTACAAACACTGTATCTACAGCGTGTTAGCGCTTACAATATAATGAACTGATTATTCATTTCACAGTGCAGAAATCCAATTTACAAGACCCTTCCAAACATTTTCATATCATGATTACCGAATGAAAACGTTGTTAATTTGTGTTACATTAGACATAACTTCATTTTTTCTTGATAATTTGATTAGCAATAATGATCAATAGTAGGGTTCAATATCTCCCTAAAATCAATATTTAATTTCCTAGGAAATGAATCATTAACGATAAGTAGGTGATTTGGTATGGGGATAACGATTAAAGACATTGCCAAAATTGCAGGGGTTAGTTATTCAACGGTATCCAAAGCTTTGAATGATAGTCCATTAGTAAAAAAGGATACAAAAAAGAAAATCGTAAAAATCGCAGATGAATTAGGATATGAACCTAATTTTGCAGCGCAAAGACTTGTTTCAAAGCAAACGAAAATTATTGGCTTAATTTGGCCAACCATTGAGCGTGTCGTTCTATCAACATTGGTTACGAAAATTAATAATAAGATTAACAAAACGCCTTATTCTATGATTCTATCTGTGGAATCAACCGAAACTGCTTTAGATACATTTAGAAAGTTTCAAGTTGATGGAATCATTTTATTTGAAGAGAATAGTAAACCCTCGATTCGGCAAACGACCATTCCACTTATATCCTACGGGGTCGCTAAAGAAAGGGATGTTGAGTATCCTATAATCGATGCCAATCATGAACAGGCGATGTATCAAGCAGTTAAGCATTTGTACGAATTAGGACATAGGGACATCGCCTATATTGGAGACTTGTCCTCTACAGATCCAATGCAAGCCGAAAAGTACAATGGATTTATGAAAGCGATGGAACAATATATGCTTTCAATAGAAGATATCAATATGATTGATACAGGGGGCCTTGATTGGTATAACGGATATGCTGCTACTAAAAAACGTTTTGAAAACCCTACGTATCCTACAGCAATTGTTGGCGGGAGTTACGATATTAGTAGTGGAATTATTCGTGGTATAAAAGAAATAGGGCTCGACATTCCACGTGATGTTTCCATTATTAGTTATGATAACATTCCCCAAATGGCGAATACGGAAATTCCATTAACTTGTATTGGGGTTCCGGTAGAACGATTAGCAGAAGAGATTGTTCAATCAATCATTCACTGTATTGAAGAAAAGAATATTACTTCCAATGTGAAAAAGATGTCACCTATTTTAGTTGAAAGGGCAAGCTGTGAGAAAAGAAAGTGACGCCCGTTTTCATCCATAAAAAATGAACTGCCTCATTTAATGAAGCAGTTCATTTTTTAACTAAGAATTTGCCCTCTCCTATTCGGGAGGGCAATGGTCTAATAATCAATGCACAGATACCTTATTTAAAAACAATATCGAATTGTCCAAAGCGCGTCGTTGTAAAAGTAACGCTTCCCTTGTCCACTTCATACTTTCCGTTTTTCACCAAAGCTTGTTTTCCTGTCTCATCGATAAACGTTACACCGATACGCTCTGGATTTTTCAATTCTTCCGCCGTTGGTTCATATGGAATAACAACTTGAACTGGCGCTCCTGGGTGGTTGTAATTCACAGATTTCCCGTTCGCCTGAACACCAAGCTCAATACTCGGCTTGTCCTCATCCGTTTTCCCAGAGGAAATAAATACGGTTACCGTTTCATCTTTTACTTTGGCATTGCTTAACATATGGCCTTCCAATAAGAGTATACCGAATTCGGTTGATAATTGAATTCGCTCATTTTTTCCGCCCTTCGTTAAAAATTCAGTCGGAATTGTTAGCTCATATGTTTTCGCACCGCTCACCTTTTCAAGTAACACTTCAATAATCTGCACACCTTTTACCTTTGGCGTCTTTGCGAAAGCAGCTTTAAGTGCTGCTTTTGAAACAGTCGCTTCTGCTACGTCTCCGTCTAATACTGGTTTTGCGTTTATAATGTTAGGCCCAAGCGTGATTGTTGTGCTTGGTCCGAAGCCACTCCATCTGTAGTGCGACACGTCTACAAGCCCATTCTCAAGAACATCAGCTAGTCTTTCTCTTTTCGATTGTTTAATGCTATGGCCTATAGCTTCAACGTTAAAAGTGTGCGTCCCCTCCTTAAGACCTTTCACTGTAAACGTCGTATCAGTTGTTGTCATTTCATCATTGATTGGTGTAAATTCAACATCTTCAGCTTTTATTGGCTGTCCATTGACGTAGACTCGATAGCCAATTACGTCTTGGTTGATTGCTGTTGCTTCATTCCAAGATAACTGTACATCAGAACCGTTATTTTCAACCTTTGCTTCTAGTTCATCTGTAAATGTCGGTGCACCAATCGCATAAGGAGGTGCGGTTTCGATTTCAAGCGAGCTTCCGTAAGGAGTTTTGTTACCCGCGACATCAACTGCTTCAACTTCGATGATGTAAGTCGTTCCAGGCTGCAACTTCGGCAATGTGTATCTATTTGATTTCGCGAAACCTTTTAACTCGCCGTTTGCATAAACATTGTAACCCGCAATTCCTGTTTCATCGCTTGCCTCTTCCCATGCAACTGATGCCCATGTAAAGCCAGGATAAACGACTTGTACTTCTTCACCGCTAAATGTATCACTTGCAGGAATTGTCGTTGTCGGCTCGTGAATACTTGTATTTTCTGGAAGTATCGGTGCAGTTGTATCCGCCTTACCTAAAGTTTTCACCATAACTTCCGGTCCATTAGACGTTCGATTACCCGTTGCATCAGCAGCTTCTACCTTAAATGTGTATTCCGTTGCCGGTGCTAATCCATCGATTGTATAACTTGTATCCTTCGTCGTTGCATAAGACGTTCCAATCTTCTCGTCATTTTGATAAACTGTATAACCAGCAACGCCAACATTATCCGTTGCCGCATCCCACGTTAGTGTGATACTTGTCCCATCAGCTGATGATTCTGCTTGAACAGCAGCGTTTTCAGGCCAATGAGGCTTTTTTGCTGCATCTTCAGAAACTGCACTCATCGTTGTATTTTCAAATACAAGTCCAGTAGAGTTCGCGATTCTCCAAGGATCTTCCCCGTTATTACTGACGTTTGTAAATTCAACATTATAAAACTTAATATCTTTTCCATAATTAATATTCGTAGCGAGTACATTATCAAACTTTACATCTCTAAACGTAATATTTTCGTGGTAAACTTCTCCCGCATCGCTATTCCCAACGACTGAAATCGCTTGTTTATTGCCTTTTTGATTACGAACTGTCGTATTGACAATTTCCATATCTCTAAATTGAGAAATGACTTCGGCAGGTTCATAAAGAATAACGGCATTTGAATCTGTATAGGAAGAAGTGAATACAAATGGTCCGTCTCCATCAATTTCTTCTAATGCATTATCCCTGAACAGAATACTTCTCGCACCGCCGCCCATCGGTGTATTCGTTTTACTTCGCAACCCTACGTCTGTTTTATACATAATATTATCTTCAACTAATAAGTCTTGAATCCAGCCGCCAGTATGGCTTCCTGTTACAACTCCGCCGTGGCCTTCTCGAATATAGTTATTGAAAATCCACGCATTTCCTGTCGGTTCAGACGCTGCCGCAGCTTGTCCCATACCGGAAGCAAAGTTAACCGCATCATCACCTGTATCCACATAGTTGTTAAATACCATAATATTTTGCGAGTCACCGAACTCAAAGCCATCCGCATTATTGCCGTCATATGTTTTCGCGATTGTACCGTTGATGACAATATTTTCACTGTGAAGATTCACGATTCCATGAAATGCTGGATTTAGTTGTGTAATGCCTTCATAGTACATTCCGTCAACGCCTCGTACCGTGATTAAGTTTGAACGCATCGCATAAGCTGACCTTGCATTCATTCCCATCTCTTGAGCCGCATATGATTGAGTTGCCGCCAAAATTCCAAGCGTATTAGGAGAATCAAGATCTAACGGACTTAACTTGCCATCTTCAACCTTCACATTTCCTGTCACTCTCGAGTTATTTCCTGCCGCATAGCGCGGAAGCTCATTACCCATCTCATCCGTCGTTGGATGATTCACGTCATACTTCCACCCATTACCATCAATGATTCCATCGCCAACGATTCGAATATTTTTTAAGCTGCCATAATCATACGTATGCGCGTTAATTAATGAATAAGAGCGCTCATCCGTAGAATAATCATATAACCAGAAATTCTGGCTATAATCTCCAGCGTCTGCTGAACCAATTAAATGTCCATCTACTTGTAATGTCATATCAGACTTAAGCCAGATTTCACCGGAAATAAAAGTACCTTCCGGGATCAATACTTTTGCTCCAGGTGTAGCCGCATCAATAGCTGCCTGAATTGCCTTCGTATCTTTTGTTTCGTCATCCGCTGTCGCACCGTAATCGAGAATATTGAAAACTTCCGGCGTCGGTGTTGTTTTGCCAATTATTTTATTTGAGGGATTCGATTCCTTCCCATTCGCATCAACTGACGTTACATAAAACTCATATGCTGTATCAGGATCTAGGTTTTCTACCTTGAAATTATGAATTAAAATTTTCACATGAAAATCATCTTGATCAATGTTCTCATAAAAGTTTTCGATATATTCTTTTGCAGGTCCATTATTATCTTCTAATGCAGTGCCTATTTTTTCGTTATTCATATACACATTAAAATCTACAATGTCACTATAATCTTCTGGCTTTTTCCAAACGAGTGTTACACTGCTTTCATCGAACGCAAGTGTCGGTATTTGTAAATCAACCGGAGCATTAGGACCCTCTGTACTTGCGGACGCAACGCTAGTAAAGATACTAAGCACCAATATCATAGAGAGGAAAATTGAAAGCATTTTTGTGAATCTCTTCAATCTAATTTCCACCTTTCTTGTTTGAAGTAGTTATCTCAATGTATTTACTTAGAAGCCTATCAAAATAACAACGTTGTTATTTTTGCGTTAAATAATGCAATATAGCCCCCTTCCACCCTTTGAGTAAGCGCATACATTGAATTGTAATCCTAATAAACTTTAATTACAATAATTATTTGAATATTGGTTCTTTAGGTACTACCCAACAAGTAGAAAGTATGAGGAAACTATCATTAATAATTTAAATGAAATGAAAAAAACAATAGATAAGGGATATTTCTCCTCCCTCATCTATTGAGGTTCTAAATCATTTATTTGAAATGAAAAAGAAAAAGCCCGGCCATCGCCGAGCTGAAGGATTCATAACAAAGATTATTTAATTCCTTTCTCTAAATAATCTTTAATAAGTTCTGTTTGTATTGCAGGATGACAAGTAACAGTCGAGTCATTTGATAAAAGAGTAACAGGTCCTCCAGTTAGGTTCGTTGTGACAGCCCCAACTTCATTCGCCAGAATCATTCCCCCAGCAATATCCCATGGGGCTAGATTCATCGTTAAATAACCATCGATGATCCCTTCTGAAACATAGGCTAACTTTAATGCTGCGGAACCATATGCACGGGATCCGCGAATGTTAGAAACTAGTTGTTGCACGACTTTTTCATCGATGACATCATTTTGACAAAGCCATTTATGGTTGAATCCCAATATCGCTTCACCCAGCGCCAAGTTAGGTTCTAGGGATTGTAACTTTTCGTCATTTTTATAAGCGCCTTCACCTTTTTTCGCACTGTAAAGAATATCGGACATGACATCGTAAACAAAGCCAATTTCCCCGATACCTTCATGAAAAATCCCGATGGAAATTGCAAAGTTCTTACGTTGCTTAACAAAATTCATCGTTCCATCAATGGGATCGATAATCCATACAATCCCATCTAACGATTGAATATCATCTCCGTAGCCCTCTTCACTAAATACTTTATGTGTTGGATAAGTGTCACGAATATGAGTCACTAAGAAATATTCTGTTTCTCTATCAACTTCGGTAACTAAATCGTTAGCATGCGCCTTAGTTTCAACTACCAATGGATCATTAATCGCCTCTCGAATATTTCGTCCAGCATTCAATATCCACTCTTTTGCATCTTGATATATTTTCCCGCGAAGTTCAGCATCCAAGTGAACAACCTCCCTTTCTGGTTACTTAAAAAACAAGGATTTTAAAGTGAAGTAGTAGAATCTGTATCATAATTGGTTCCATTGCTTTCCAAGTCATTCATCAATTTTAATGGATTCTCTGTTGATTGGAGTGGAGGGTGGCGAGTGTGCTCTCAAACGCTTCGCTTTTTGGTCGCAAAAGCCGTTCTTCGTGACGGCTCTTCCTGTGGGATTAGCAGGGAAAAAGGTAGTTCACTTTTTCCTAGGTGAGACCCCGCAGGAAAGGCTGTTGCGAAGTACAGCCTTTGCGAATAAAAGCGGAGCGTTATGAGCAGCAAATATAAAAGGTGGATGCCTTAATTTCTGCCAAAACCATGCAGAAATACGGCAAAGCTCACTCTTCGCTGTTCGCTTGGCTCACCGCCCGCCCCACGGAAATAATGAAAGCTGAAGGAGGCGGTTAGATGCGACAAGCATAAGGCGAATTAACGGAGTGGTGCTTTTTCCACGCAGTTAATTTGACTTATGACTCGAGCGTCTGCCTCCTGAAGCTGGAAAAGCGTCCACCCGGAACGGAAATCAACTTTGTTGAATTTCAGTACTAATTACTAAGAAATCTATCATATATTACGCTTCCGCATATTTCTTTCTCAAAAACTCAATACTCGCATCAATATGTGGTTCTTGTGTAGCTTCTAATAATACATTTAGGTGAGGCTTTTTCGGTTTAATTAATTTAAAGACTGCATCATAATTCAATAACCCAGTCCCAACTGGAACCATTTTAACCCAACCGTTTTCATCGATAATGAAATCCTTTGCATGCATAATCACGATATGATCCCCTAATAAGTCCATTGCTTCTTGGAAGACTTCTTCTTGTCGCTCATAATTATACGGATCTAACAAGTTAGCTGGATCGAGAATTACTTGAAGATTTGGCGAATCAATCAGATCGATGAGTCTTCTTAATTTCTGTGCTGTATGCACTGGGTGATTAATGCCTGCCTCAATCGCAACGATAACGCCAAACTTTTCTGCCTCTTCGACTAGTTCACGAACACTTTCGACAACATCTAAAAATGGTTGCTCTTCGAAATTGTCCTCAGTATAAGCTGTTTTTTCATGTACGTTTCCAGTCTCTGTTCCAACAATGCTACACCCGAAATCTCTTGCAAATCGAATATGCTCTTTAAATCGCTCTAATTCGGATTGTCTTTTCTCTTTGTCAGGGTGAATCATATGAATATAGCAACCTAATACGGCAATTTGGACGTCATTCTTCTTAAACTGATCACCAATATGTCTCGCAAGTCCTGGACTTAAACTGCCCACGCTCGTATTTAGATCAGGAAAAGATTTTCCTAATGCCAATTGAACTGCAGTTAATCCTTTACCTGCAATTTCCTTTGCCAGTCCATCGATTGTTTCTTGACCTTGAATATCATGCGCTCTAATCCCTAGATTTAGTTCCATTTTAAATTCTCCTTTTACATATTTAATTACATGAGACCTTTCAATCTACTGATTTCGTCTCTGTTCGTTAACAAATAAACCGTATCACCTCGCGTGATACGGTTTATTCACTTTATAAAAGTTTATCTAATTGGCTGTGGATCTGCTTCTTACCTTGATAGCCAGCCGCCGTCTACTTCGACTACTGCACCATTCATATAGTCCGATGCTTTACTTGATAAGAATACGACAACGCCCATTAAGTCAGCTGTTTCAGCCCAACGTGCAGCTGGAATTCTTCCAAGTATTTCTTTATTACGCTGCTCGTCTGCACGGATTGGTGCTGTGTTCGCTGTTTTAACATAACCTGGTGCAATTGCATTCACTTGCACGCCATGCTCAGCCAATTCGTTCGCAAATGACTTCGTTACACCTACAACGCCATGTTTACTTGCTGTATACGGTGGCACGAACTTTCCGCCTTGGTAGGAAAGCATTGAAGCGATGTTGACAATTTTCCCGCTCTTTTGCTCTACCATTAGTTTCGCAACTTCCTGACTTAGGAAAAACAATGAATTTAAGTTCAATTCCATTACTGCATCCCAATCTTCTTCCTGGTACTCAAGAAGTGGTGAACGGCGAATTGTTCCAGCATTGTTTACTAACACATCAACCTTGCCATATACTTCTACACATGTATCGACAAGTTCTTTATGTTTTGTTCGATCTCTTAAGTCTGCTTGGAAAAACTCAACTCTGCGGCCTGTGTTTTCAATTAATTCTCTTGTTTCATCCCACTCTGTTCCGTGTGTCACAACAAATAGATCTGCTCCAGCTTTTGCAAGCGCTACCGCATATGCTTGTCCTAACCCTTTATTACCGCCAGTAACAATGGCAACTTTATCTTTCAGTGAAAAATAGTCTAAAGAGAAATCATTTAAGTTATTCGTCATTTCGCTTTGCCCTCCATACATTTTCTGTTTTTATTAGCGTAAGTCTTCCATTGCAACGTGGTCCATATCATCATAAGTGATATTTTCTCCACACATTCCCCAAATGAATGTATAGTTGCTCGTTGCTGTTCCTGTATGGATTGACCAGCTCGGTGAAATTGCTGCTTGTTCATTTTTCATGACCAAATGTCTTGTTTCATCTGGTTGTCCCATAAAGTGGAATACGCGCGTATCTTGTTCCATATCGAAGTATAAATACACTTCCATACGACGCTCATGCGTGTGACATGGCATTGTATTCCATACGCTACCTGGCTGTAAAACGGTAAGTCCCATTTGTAATTGACAGCTTTCACAGTTATTCGGGTGGATATATTGATGAATTTTACGCTCGTTTAACGTTCCTGGCTCTCCCATTTCAAGCGGCGTAATATTATTAATATCAATTTTAACCGTTGGATAAGTATGGTGAGCAGGTGATGAATTAATATAGAACTTCGCTGGATTATTTGGATCTTTAGAACGGAACAGAACTTCTTTCGTTCCTCGTCCTACGTAAAGACCATCTTGGCGTTTCATCTCATACTCTTCACCATCTAAAATAACTGTACCTTCCGCACCGATGTTGATAATTCCAAGTTCACGACGCTCTAGGAAATAGTTAACGCCTAACTCTTTATTTAGCGTAATTGTTAACTCTTCTTCTGCTGGTGTAACACCACCAAAAATCATTCTATCGACATGCGTATACGTTAAATGAACTTGACCTGCTTCAAATAGTTTTTCAACTAAAAAGTGTTCTCTCAGCTCATCTGTATTGTACCTTTTAATCTCTTCCGGGTGATTTGCATAACGTGTTTCCATTTTTGTTTCCATAATTTCTCATCCTCCTAATAATAATAAAGCTTTTTTATCGTTTAATTTTTCCTGAACCGTTTTCCACAAACTCATGAATTTCCTCTTTAGAAAAGATATTACTATCCCCATGAATCGTATGCTTCAGCGCTGACGCGGCTGTTGCGTATGTAATTGTTTCATTTGGGGACATGCCATCCAAAATGCCGTGTAAAATTCCAGCCGCAAATGCATCGCCACCGCCTACACGATCGACAATTGGCTCAATATGATGCACTTTTGAACGGTACAAGGCCCCATCCACATATAAATTTCCTCTTAATCTATTGGCAGTTGAAGATAAAACTTCCCGATTCGTAGAGGCCATAAATTGAATGTTCGGGTATAATGCTTGGATATGCTCATAATAGTAAGCAAGTTTTTCCTCTTCCTGCAACCTGTCATCTGCCTCTGGAATCCCAAGCAGATGAACCGCATCCAGTTCTCCGCATGAACAGATATCGACATAATCTAATAGTGGTTTAATTGCATCTGCTGCCTCTTTTTGACTCCATAGTTTTGCACGATAATTCATATCAAAACTAGTCATCAAACCGTGTTCTTTAGCCTTTTTCAATGCAACTAGCGTTAACTCACTTAAAACTGGCGACAATGCGGGTGTAATGCCCGTCACGTGAAAGAGTGTTGCGCCTTCAAATATGCTGTCGAAATCTATTTCGTCTTCCTTAATGTCAGCAATACTTGAATGCTTTCTATCGTAAGTAACGACAGCACTTCTTTCGCCAATTCCGCTTTCTAGGTAGTAGGTTCCGATACGTTCCCCACCTCTTAAAACATGGTCTACCTTTACGCCATTGGATTGTAGATGTCTTAACGCTGCATCTCCTAATGCATTGGCTGGTAATTTACTGACCATATTGACGTCGTATCCAAAATTCGACAGCGATATGCCAACATTCGCTTCTGCACCGCCGTAATGCAATTGAAGCTGATCCGCTTGGAGAAGTCTTTCACCAACGTTTGTCGATAATCGTAGTAAAATCTCTCCAAATGTTACGACCTTTTTCATACCAATGCCTCTCTAGCCTGTTGAACTTTTTCTACAAATTGTTTTGCATCTTCGGTAATTTTATCGAAATCTCCAGTTTTCGCATGTGCAACTAAACTACCCCCGACACCGACAGCAACACAGCCATTTTGAATCCATTTTTCAACATTATCTAAATCTACGCCGCCAGTCGGCATAATATTGACTTGTGGGAGTGGCGCTTTCACACCTTTAATCCAATCTGGCCCAAATGTATTGCCCGGGAATAACTTAATAATGTCTACACCGGACTTTAATGCTTCCTTCATTTCCGTGATGGTCATACAACCCGGCATATATGGAACTTGATACAAATTACATAATTCGGCTGTTTCTTGATCGAAGCATGGACTCACGATAAATTTGGCACCTGCTAGAATCGCAATACGTGCCGTAACCGCATCTAACACTGTTCCTGCACCAATCACTACGTCAGGATTGGATTGATAATTTGCTGCTAGATTGCGAATAATTTCTTCAGCACCCTGCACAGTAAAGGTGATTTCAATGCCTTTAATGCCACCTTTAACACATGCTTCCGAAATCCCTAAGGCTTCTTCTTGTGAATTTGCCCGTACAACTGCAACAACTCCACATTCAGTTAGTTGATTTAACACTTTTAGCTTTTCCATTGCACACCTCCATTTTGTGATAAAACCGCAATGAGTGATTTAAGTAAGCTTTTCAGTCTTTCATGCAGTGTTGATGATTCCTCTTCTATATTCCCCAGGCGTTTGCCCAGTATATTTCTTAAAACTTATACTGAAATACTGTGGATTCCTATAGCCAACACTTTCTGCTACCTTATATATTTTGGCATCATGCAAGCGAAGCAATTCCATCGCTTTCTTCATTCGAAGTTCTAGCAAATAATCGCCAAAATTCAAGCCTTTTTCAACTTTAAATAAGTTACTTAAATAAGGTGCACTTACAAAAACATTTTGTGCAACTTTTTGTTGTGTCAATTCTTCGTCATGATAGTGTTCATTCATAAATGCCATCGCTTTATCTACGAGCGAGTTATGATTCTGTTTTTTCTCTTCATTCATAGATTCGGCCCATTCATCAACAAGCTGATGAAGGATTTCTAACATTTCTTGAATAGAATTCATTTGTAGAATGAGGTTGAAAAGTTCCGTCATACTAGAACTTTCCGACTCGTCTTTTTCCCATTTTTTCACTTGGTATAAAAGCAACGTACTATACTTGAGCGCTAGAATCTTTGTTTCTTCTAATTGGATGTTTTTATTTCCCTTAATCACATTCCGTAATTGCTCAATTGTTTCTTTCGCTTTACCTGGCAAACCTAATTTCAATTGATCTTTAAACGCTTTTTCTAAGTCTAATAGTGTTTTTTCATGTTGAAATTCACATGGAACCGTATCGTCAATGGAATACACACAACCAGTCCCCATAATATGTTTCATATCCATCGCAAATCGTGCCTCTAAATAGGAGGTGTGAATATCGAATACATTGCAATACGTTCGCCCAATTGTAATTGTTACCGTTTCATCAAATTGATTATATATTTTATCTATCGCCTGTCGTGCGAAAGTGATATTCCCCAAACAGCCGTCATAAACTGTCGATAAAAATACCGCCATTTCATTCTTTGCACCATTGATGACATGCCCATTGATACTTTCACTAAACAAGTTACGCATGATCTCTGTAATTTGTTTTTTGATGACTGCTTCTTCTTCATTTACTGATGTAAAGTTAATGAACATAGACGTAAAGAAAGGTCCATCTAGTTCAACACCAAGTTCTAATAGTTCTTTTTCAATATCTAGATCGGTATTTTCATTTTCATTATTTGTAAGCTTTTGTAAAAAACTTTGTTGAAGTAATGGCAACGTATCATGAAATCTTCTTTCTTTTTTTATTTCTTTTTCATATTCGATTGCCGCACTCTGCGCTTTGCGAATTAACTTCTCTATTTTGATTGGCTTTAATAAATAATCAAACGCTTGGAGCTTAATCGCTTCCTGTGCGTATTTGAAATCTTCATAACCCGTCAAAAAAATCACTTTCGTATGCGGACTGGTGACTTTAATAATCCTTGCCATCTCCAAACCATTCATAAAAGGCATCGTAATATCAGAAATAACAACTTGAGGTTGTTCTTTTTCAATTAACTCCAGTGCACTTTCACCATCCGAAGCCTCACCCGCCAATATGAAACCGTTTTCTTCCCACGGGGCATTACAAATGCTACGTCGAATAATCCGATCGTCTTCAACTATGATTACTTTGTTCATATTCGCCATTCCCCTCTTTTACGCTCGGAATCTTGATGATAATTTTAGTCCCTTTCCCAACGACACTTTCAATCATTAATTCACATTCGCTTCCAAAATAACCTTTCAGCCGCTCACTTACACTACGTAAACCAATTCCTGTAACTTCCCTTTTGTTCTTACTATAAGGCGCATTGATTTCCTCTTTAATTCTTTCTAATCTTTCTCTTTCAATGCCTAACCCATTATCTTTCACTTCAAGATGGATTTTTCCTGATTGTTTATATACATTTACGTTAATTAAACCTTGCTTACGGCTAAGTTTCACACCGTGATAGATTGCATTTTCAATTAAAGGTTGTAACGTTAGTTTAATAATTTGACTTGAAAGTGTTTCTTTATCAACGTCAAGTGTATAAGTGAAGTTATCCCCATAACGCATTTCCATAATATATAAATAACTTTTAATATGAGAAATCTCTTCTTTAATAGAAATGATTTCATTTCCTCTACTAATACTGATTCTGAAAAAGCTAGATAGTGCGCTAATCATCTCACTTGCGTCTTTGTTTAGCCCCATATCGCATAAGCCTTTAATCGAATATAAAGTGTTATATAGAAAATGCGGATTTACTTGAGCTTTAATAATGGCAACTTCTAATTGACGTTTTTCTTTTTGTTCTAATTTAATCTGTTCCAGTAGCGCTTGATTGCGCGCCATTTGTTCATTAAAGCTACTATAAAGAATCTCCATTTCCTTGGGAACAGCAATTCCTTCAGTCGTTTGCAAAAGTTCTTGGTCGGCTTTCTTCATTTGGTCAGCTAGTTTTTTGATCGGATTTGAAATATATTTGCCGACACCATTAACGATAAAGACTGCCATAATAATGACCGCGATTAGAAATATCGTCATAAAATATTTCATATTGTTCATTGTTTTCAATATTTGACTCTCAGGGAATACCGCTACAACTTTCCATTTGTTCACACCAATCGTGTGATAAATTGCATTCAGGTTTTTTCCCTTCGCATTTTCAAATGAAATTTTACCTTCATTTACATTCGAATTCGTAATCTTGGCCAGTGTTTTATCATCTATTCGGAACTTTCCCGGGATCTTTTCTGATTCAAATGTACTGCCGTCCGGGCTCACCAACGTTAAGTAACCGCTCTCACCAATGAATGATTTGTTTAGTATTTTTTCGACAAAATCTGCCCGAATCGTAAATAGAACAATCCCATTTCTTGAAGAATTTTCAGCTTCAAGTAATTTAAATACCGACATCACCTTATAGTTGTCAAATGCTAAGTTATTCAGATGTGCATTTTTCCAGTAATAAGATTCTTTACTTCCCTTATGGTCGACAAAATAATCTTTGTATGAAAACAACGGGTTTACTTGTTCTGACCCATTTGAAAAGGTAATTTTACCGTCATCTATATCAATATAAATGGACTCAATAATCGAAGGAAAACGATGATAAATCGTGTTAATTTCGTTATCTAGTTCAATATAAACGTTCGAATTTATGTCCTTCGCCTCTCCATCAAGGAGCGTTGAAAGATGCTTATGATTTGATAGTAATACCAACTGTTCGAAAACATCTGAAAATACAAATTCTAAATAATTTGATGTCTGTAATACCGTATCATTCATACTCTGGTAAGTATTTTCTTCAATTTGGTTTTTAGCCAATTGGTAAGATACGCCGCCTGTAATAAAAATAAATAAAAGAATGATGGATATATAGAACGCATTAATTGTCGAACTAAAAGAAAAGAAAAGATATTTACTAATAAAACTACGCATTTTCTTTCCAAACTTCATGAAAAATAGTCTCCCTACCATAATCAGAATAGTAGAAGGGATATGTCCTTCTAGATTAAGTATAGAACACCCTTAATCTAGAGGACAAGTTTATTTATTCTCTTTTACCTTTTTATTTCGAAATATCATGCAGTGCCATACAAGCTAAGATGAAGGCACCCATCCCGTGTAAATCATTTTCAGAAGTTGGTCTTTCGACATAATAATCATAGACGCCAGCTGAAGTACCGATACAAATACCGCTTAGTTCTAGGTGATCGCCATCTACTTTCACCATGTGATTCAACAAACCTTCGTAAGCTTTATCTACAATTTCTTTGTATGAATGATCAACATAACCCGCTTTTAACGCCTTTGCAATCGTGTAAATAAATAATGATGAACAAGAAGATTCCAACCAGTTGTCTGCTTGATCGCCTTTATCAACAATTTGGTACCATAGGCCTGAATCATGATCCTGGAAATTAACGACTGAAGTAATATAACTTTGCAACTCTTCAACAAACACTTCTTGTCCGTGATTTTTCCCTTCAAGTAACGCCAAAATATCAACAAGTGCAGTACCGTACCAACCTACTGAGCGTCCCCAAAATTCTGGTGAACATCCTGTTTCCTTATTTGCCCATGGCTGTTCTCTCTTTTCATCCCATGCATGGAATGGAAGACCAGTTTTTGGGTCTTTCATATGTTTACGCATTAATCTTTCTTGTAAAAATACATCTTGGATTAACTCCGGCTCTTGGAAGTGCTCATTGTACATCAGCATAAAAGGAGCCGCCATAAACAATCCGTCTAACCACATTTGGTATGGATATTTATCTTTATGCCAGTATCCACCTTCGGACGTTTTGTTAATTGTGTTGAGTAAATTTCTAAGTTTCTTCGCAGCGATTAAATATTTTGCCTCTTTAGTCGCTTCGTATAAAGGAAATAGCAAAATACCAACTTGAATCGAATCTAATTCATCACGGTCGAAATAGAAGTTTCCTTCATCATCAAGTAAGTTATCTACATATGCTTTTGTATACTCAAAATACTCTTCTTTTCCTGTCGCTTCCCACACGCGCAACATGCCATATAAAAAGACACTTTGGTGATAATGCCATCTATTTGCAGGTGGTAACTCTGCAGGTGTGAATGTATTCATAATCGTTTTACATGCTTTTTCAGCAATTAATAACGGACTGTTTTGTTCATTCAACAATTCAAATCTCTCCCTACATATGTCAATAATCTGAGTGCTAGAAAAACTTAACACTCAGATTATTATTTTTTTTACTTTTTCATTGCTTCATTATATTTAGCTTCTGAAGCATCGACTGCTTTTGCCCATTCATCAAGGAACTCTTGTACTGAACTGTCTCCACTCATTACCTTTTGCGTTCCAGAATCTACAATGTTATCAAGGATAGAACGGTAGTCTGGTAAGTAGAATGGCGGTTGGTACAATACAGTGTCTGGATTATCGTATACTTCAAATGCTGTTTTAATATGTTGTGCTTCTTTAATCCAATCCATATCTAACACACCAGAGTTTGTTGGAATTTGTCCAACTTGCTCGTTCCAGTAACTTTGACTTTCTGCTGAGTTAATAAACTCCGTGAATTTCCAAGCTGCATCCGCATTTTTTGTTGTATTAAAGATAGAAACGTTGATTGTATTTCCACCTTCAGCTACATACTTTCCATCTTCCGTTTTTGGTAGTGGAATGGCTTCAAATTGGTCTGCTTCAAAAGCTTTTTGATGCTCACCGTAAGATCCGATGTTGTGGTGAACC
Organism: Sporosarcina ureilytica; assembly: GCF_001753205.1. Taxonomy (GTDB): domain Bacteria; phylum Bacillota; class Bacilli; order Bacillales_A; family Planococcaceae; genus Sporosarcina; species Sporosarcina ureilytica. The sequence continues at coordinate 2,955,793 of NZ_CP017560.1, forward strand.
ATCGCAACCACGCCTGTGTCGAAACCAGCAATCATTTCTTTATAATCGTTCGTTATATCACTCTTAGGTGTATTCTTACCGTATAGCTCGATATATTTTTCAAGAAACTCAACATGTTTTGGATGATTGATTACAGATTTTCCATCTTCATCAAAATAATTTTCCAATCCTGAGTAAGCGAACATTAATCTTTGAAGTTGGAATGAACCGCCCGCACCACCGCGAATTGTATAGCCGTAGTGTCCGTCCCCTGTCATTTCTTCTGCCGCATTAAAGAATTCATCCCAAGTACTTGGAATTGTTACACCTGCATCATTGAACCAATCTGAACGAACCCAAATGACATCTAAATTTTGCGTGTAAGGAATACCATATAATTTTCCGTCATTTACAATTTCTTTGTTAAAATTAACTGCCCCTGCGTTAATGAGATCGTTTAGCTCTGAATCTGCTAAATAATCATCTAAAGGAAGCAATGCATCACGAATTGCAAATTCCGGTAACCAACTTGTTTGTACAGAAGCAACGTCTGGCATGTCATCTGCCGCAATAGCTGTGTCTAATTTAGCTTTTGCAGAGTCCTTTGGAAGACCTACATACTCAACTTCAATCTCTGGATTTTCTTCATTAAAACGATCAATTAATTCTTCCCAAATTGGTGTACGTTGTGGTCCAGCATTCTCATCCCAAAAAACTAGTTTAACCTTTCCGTCCTTTGAGCCTGAACCCGAGTCTCCATTCCCACAACCGGCTAAGATCCCTCCGGCGATGAGCATGATTAATGCACTTATTTTTAGTAAATTTCTCATTTGCTTCTTTCCTCCTTCAAATTAGTAAATCTTAACCTTTAACTGCTCCACCCATTCCGCTAACAAGGTGCTTTTGTGCGTAAGCGAATAGGATAACAGCTGGAACTAATGCAATCACACTTCCTGCGGCTAACGCACCATAGTTAACGTTAAACTCGCCCATCATAAAGCTTAAACCAACCGGTAATGTAAATTTACTTTGCTGATTTGTTAGCATCAATGCAAGTAAAAATTCATTCCATGTGTAAATAAATGTAAAGACTGCTGTTGCAACAATTCCTGGCAGTAACAATGGGAACATCACGAATCGTAACGCTTGTAACTTACTACAACCATCTACCGCCGCTGCCTCTTCCAACTCTCGTGGAATATTACTAATAAACCCGCTCATTAATATCGTTGTGAAAGGAATTTCAACAGCCGTGTACGTAATAATTAGGGAAAGCGGATTACTAATTAACCCCATGTTTTTAAAGATAATAAACAATGGAATAATCAACATTGCCCTAGGAATAAACTGTGTACTCAATAACATGAGTAAGAATGAACCTTTACCCTTAAATTTATATCGAGTTAAGGCATATCCAGATAATGTGGATAAAATGATGACGACAAATACTGTCGTGATACCAATGATTAAACTATTTTTAAAGAACGTTGCAAAACCTACGTTATTCCATGCGACAACAAAGTTTTCAACCGTTGGCGAAGTAGGCAAGTATTCTAAAGGACGTTTAATAATATCTCCTTCATGTTTAAATGCCGTGTTGATCGTCCAATAGATTGGAAAGATTGTCCACATGAACATTAACGTGATTGGGAGGTAGAAAAATAATACTTTGTTCGTTCGTCCATTTGTATTAAACATTTTTAATTAGTCCTCCCTTTCATAGCGAGTAATCTTTAAGTAAAAGATTGCAAATGCGAATAATAAAACAAACGAGATGACTGTTAATGCAGAACCATAGCCGAAATCGCTTCCATTGATTGCTAAGTTTGCAATATACATGGTCAGCGTAGTTGTCGAGTTAGCAGGACCTCCGCCAGTTAAGTTGAAAATCAAGTCGACGTTATTAAACTCCCATACCGTTCGTAGTAAAGTCGTTAACACGATTGTGTTTTTCAAGTGTGGCAAAGTAATATGGACAAATGATTCCCATTTACTCGCACCATCAATTTCAGATGCTTCATATAACTCTTCTGGAATACTTTGTAATGATGCTAATAATGTAATCGCAAAGAATGGAATTCCTCTCCATAATTCAGCAATGATCACTGAAATGAAAGCGCTTGTAGTGCCGGCCAAAAAAGCTTGCGGTTCACTAATAATGCCTAACTTCATTAAAATGTCATTAAAGACGCCCATATGCTCGTTATACATTAATGACCACATAACCGAAGCAAGAACCCCTGAGATTGCCCACGGTATAAACGCAATCGCTCTCACAAATCCTCTCAATCTAAATGTTTGGTTTAAAAGTAATGCAAAAATCAAACCAAAAATCAATTGAAGACCAACTTGTGAAACTACCCATTTTAAACTTGTTAGTAAACTCGGAAAGAATAGCTTATCTTCCGTAAATATTTTCACGAAGTTATCAAAACCAGCGAAGCTATTATAAAAAGGCGCTGATATATCATAATTCTGAAAACTGTAGTAGAATACAGTACCAATTGGGTAGAATAAAAAAGTAGCGATGATCAGAAACGAAGGCAAAATAAATAAATAAGGAATCCAATTATCTATTTTAAATCTTCTTTCAGCTTTAACGTTTTCACTTAGTTGCTTTGTGCTCATCTTACTCCCCCTTCATCCTTAATCTAGTTTCAACTTTATATGAAAACGCTTTCTTTTAAAAGTAAATTTTTTAAGGTCTTTGTTAAATATTTTAACATGTTATATTACAGGATATTTTGTAGATAAATGTCGTAACACAAATTTATTGATTATAAATGATTGATTTCATCACGTGTGGCCCGTTCTGCTACTCCTACTTAAAAGGATGCAACGTATCGGTAAAGGGATGCAACGCTCGTGCAAAAGTAGTCAACTTTTAATAAAAAGAATACAACGCTGGCGAAAGTATGCAACGTATCGATAAAAGCATGCAACGCTCGTGCCAAAGTAGTCAACGTTTAATGAAAAGAATGCAACGCTGGCGAAAGTATGCAACGTATCGATAAAAGCATGCAACGCTCGTCCCAAAGTAGTCAACGTTTAATGAAAAGAATACAACGCTGGCGAAAGTATGCAACGTATCGATAAAAGCATGCAACGCTCGTCCCAAAGTAATCAACGTTTAATGAAAAGAATACAACGCTGGCGAAAGTATGCAACGTATCGATAAAAGCATGCAACGCTCGTGCCAAAGTAGTCAACGTTTAATGAAAAGAATACAACGCTGGAGAGAGTATGCAACGTATCGGTAAAGGGATGCAGCGCTCGTGCCAAAGTAGTCAACGTTTACTGAAATGAATGCAACGCTGGCGAAAGTATGCAACGTATCAATGCTAGCAATTTTCGGTCACATCAACGAAATCTGCTAAAATCAATAGTAAAATACAATAATCAGGCAAACAAAAATCAACAGCTCTTTTATTATTAAAATAAGAGAGCTGTTGATTTTGATTATAATAAGAAGTAAGCAATGAGCGTGCCGATTCCGCCAAATATGAATGCGTATGCTAAGTTCATTAACGTAATTCGATATGGACTTTGTTCTAAGCTCATCGCGGTTAGTGTAACAACTAAACCATATGTGCCAACTGTTAGTGTTGCAATTGCACTTGTCACCAATACAATCGCTATACTTAGCGGATTATAAACAGTTAATAAAGTACTGATTAAACTGCCTAAGATTCCTAGCGTTGCAACGGGATGAATGCCAAACATACTCAATCCGATAAATAATACTTGAATGACAAAAAACACGAGCAATGGATATTCAGAGACATATAAAATTGGTTTTTGAATGACATCTAAAAATGCTGCGCTACTTATACTATAGGAGAAAAATGATAGCGAAATAAATAGAATCACAAAATTTTGCATGGTATTCGTTTTTTCTTTCCATGTATTCCAGCCAATTGCCCAAAAGCTTCGTAACCGCTTCATAATAACAGACCAAATTAATGTAAATGGAAAGATGAGCAGGGTGACAGTTAAAATAAAGTCAATCTCAAATAATGTTCCGCCTATAATGACTAGCGCCAGAAACAATACGAGTGCACCCGCGAGATGAAAGATCTTACCGCCAAGTCCTTTCGTGCTCACTTCTTCCGGCTCATTAACATCTGTAGCTTGATATGTATATTTTTTAAAATAGTAACGTCCCCAGATTGAATCTAATGTAAATGTTATGACTGCAACGAGCAATAGCCATGGGAAAATTGAAACATAGGAAACACCTGTTAAAAAGATGGGTAAAGCGACTAAAATTTCAAGCGGACTCCAAAGTACCGCCAACGAAAAACCTCTAAGTGTTGATGCGCTGATGAATGCATTTCTCACTTTTCTATCGACAGGCGCTAAATTTCTTTTTAATACTTCTTGTGAAATAGACACCGCAGATAAATTTAAAAACGCAGCTAACGTAAGGGTCGTCCCTGAACCTCGGGTATATAACTTCCCTAAGTCCGATACATTAGCTCTCATTAATGTATTTAAACTACGATCAAATCTACCACTCCTTACAACGCTATTCATCCAAGGTAACATTGCTAGTAAGGTGAGTAGAGATAGATTGGACGTAATAATACTAGGAATCACCGATACTGATTCGCCAGTTGTCCAAAATAGATAAGCGCCTACAGTTAAAAAAGAAACACTAAGGATTAGAAACAGACGTGAGGCGCCTATAAAAGAAACCACTAGCATAATCAATGCAAATACACCAATCATATAATTTAATGTTTCATGTTCAATGAATATATTGGCAATGTGCAAAGTAAAAACAAATGTATAAAATATATATAAATATTGAAACAGTGGACTCCCCTTCATTTAAAATCCTCCAAAAACAATAATGTATCCTCAAAATTCAATGCCATCCTATTTGTTTGGCTAATAATTAATTAGGAAAGGGCAAGATTTATTACATTCCTATCGTTTATTATGATAACGTACCGAGCATCACGCGAAGCACATTTGGGTGGCTTGGAAAAGTTTTCGTTCCCGCACCATAACCGATTGATTCTACTGTCATGTCTGGTAGTGTGCCAAATGACTCTGCAAGTGCCGCTACAATTGCCGCTCCTGTTGGCGTTGCCAGCTCCCCTTTTATTTGCGATGACGCAAGTGGAACCCCACGAAGAATCTCCAATGTTGCCGGCGCCGGTACAGGATAAATTCCATGGTCGATATGTATTTTTCCAGAACCTACAGGAATCGGAGACGATTGAATCGTATCCACATTCAACTGGTCAAGTAAAATTGCTGCGCCCACTATGTCGATAATCGAATCAACTGCCCCCACTTCATGAAAGTGAACTTCTTCAAGTGGAACCCCATGAATTTTCCCTTCCGCAATGCCGATCTTTTCGAAAATACTTAATGCAATATTCGTTGCACGGTCGGAAAAATTAGCGGATGTAATCAACTCGACAATATGCTTATAAGCTCGATGATCGTGGTGATGATGTTCATGATGTTCGTTAAGACGTTCTGTTAAAACTACATCAAACTTTGTACTGCTAATCCCATTTTTCACGACATATGAAAACTTTAGTTCATATTCATCTTCTATAGTAAGCTTCTTAAGTTCGCTTGTTAAATGCTCAGGGTCTCCCCCCGCATCGATTAATGCCCCAATAACCATATCTCCACTAACACCTGAAAAACAATCAAAATACAGGATATTCATCTACATACCGCCTTTCTTTGCTATACTAAATAAAGTATACACTTAAATAAACAAATGCTATAACGATTTACTTTCCAATTAGTTGGACCAATAAATAAACTCTTTTCATTCATAAACAGGAGGATTTTTTATGATTACAGGTGACGGTGCATATATCAAGAAAATAAACAGAGGATTAATCCTAAGTAAGATTATTGAACATAAAGCCGTTTCCAGGGCAGATTTGTCAAAAATCACTGGATTAAACAAAGCTACCATTTCTGTTCAAGTTGCAGATTTATTAAATGATCATTTAATTTATGAAACCCAACAAGAACATAATGTCGTTGGGAGAAGACCAATTCTACTATCCATTAATCGCAGTGCTGGTTACGTATTAGGAATTGATTTGGATTACAAATACATACAATATACGGTATCTGATTTAGGCGGACATCCCGTCGATTTTCATGCCGTTGAATTGGAAACAGAAAATTATCATGACATTTTGAAAATACTAATTGACCAAATAAAAGCGTACCAAGAAAAATGGTCTGCTTCTACTTATGGCTTAATTAGTGTAACAATTGGTATTCATGGAACTGTTAATAATGATGAACGTATTAATTTTGTTCCTACCTATCAATGGCAAAACATTGGATTAAAAGAGGACTTAAATAAAGAACTAGACATTGAAATATCGATTCAAAATAACGCAAATTTATCGGCTTATGCTGAACGTGTGTATCAGTACCATGAAAGTAATAATCTGCTTTGCATTATGCTTTTCTCCGGTATTGGTGTTGGAATCATGATTGACCGAAAATTACATAAAGGCTTTCACGGATATGCAGGTGAAATGGGGCATATGATTATTCGCCAAGACGGTGACGCTTGTAATTGCGGAAACCGTGGTTGTTGGGAACTGTACTCTTCTGAAAAAAGTTTATTAAAAAAGTTGAAAAAGCACTTACATAGGACACCCCTTTCCTATGATGACATTCGTCAACTTATTGAGGAACAAGATCCAACAACATTGGAGATTTTAGAAGAATATATCATCGATCTTTCAACTGGCCTAAACAATATTATTAATATGTATAATCCCGAAACATTGGTGTTAACGAGTGAAATATTAAAAATGTATCCGGATGTAATTGAGAAAATCAAAAGCAATTTAAAATCTACTGTAAGTGAATACGGTTCACTTGCCCTTTCAGAACTTGGCAAGAAATCCTGCTCCATGGGGGCATGTGCTTTGGCCATTCAACGTTTTCTCGAAGTGCCTGAAGTTGTTTTAACTTTGGAGAATACAGTCGTAAAAAAATAAAAGTATAGGACGAGGAATTGTTCCCGTCCTATACTTTTTATTTTTCCTTGATAATTAGAACCAGTTCGTATGGAATGTACCTTCTTTATCTTTACGCTCATACGTATGCGCACCGAAATAGTCACGTTGCGCTTGAATAAGGTTTGCAGATAAGTTTTCAGAACGGTAGCTGTCATAGTAAGCAATCGCACTTGAGAAGCACGGAACTGCAATTCCTTGTTGTACCGCAACGGATACAACTTCACGTAATGCCGATTGGTACTCTCCGACAATATCCTTGAAATAAGGATCTAATAATAAGTTTTCAAGTTCTGGATTACGGTCATATGCATCTTTAATGTTTTGTAAGAATTGTGCACGGATAATACAGCCGCCGCGCCAAATCATCGCAATTTCACCGTAATTTAAGTTCCAGTCATTCTCTTCAGAATGTGCACGCATTTGAGCAAAACCTTGTGCATATGAACAAATTTTACTCATAAACAATGCTTTTCGTACTGCTTCGATAAGTTCTTCCCGATTGCCTTCATACTTTGGCACTTCAGGTGCAACTAATACTTTACTTGCACGGACACGCTCATCTTTCATCGATGAAATTGTACGGGCGAATACAGATTCTGTAATAAGTGGAAGTGGAACACCAATATCTAATGCATTTTTACTCGTCCATGCACCCGTTCCTTTTTGACCTGCTTTATCTAAAATAACTTCAACTAATGGTTGGCCAGTTTCCTCGTCAACTTTCGTGAAAATCTCAGAAGTAATTTCGATTAAGTAGCTGTCTAATTCACCTTTATTCCACTCAGTAAAGACTTCGTGAAGCTCCTGTGCGTCTAGACCTAACACGTGTTTTAGAATGAAGTATGATTCACCAATCAATTGCATATCGCCGTACTCAATGCCGTTATGCACCATTTTCACGTAATGCCCCGCACCTTCTGGACCGATATACGTGCTGCATGAATCGCCGTCTACTTTTGCTGCGATTGCTTCAAAAATAGGTGCAACTAAATCATACGCTTCTTTTTGTCCGCCAGGCATAAGTGAAGGACCATTCAGCGCACCTTCTTCTCCACCAGAAACGCCTGTCCCGATAAAGTGAATGCCCGTTTTTTCAAGCTCTTTATTACGACGGTTCGTATCTTCGAATAATGTGTTTCCACCGTCAATTAAAATATCGCCTTTTTCAAGGTATGGCTGTAGAGATGCAATCGTTGCATCAGTAGCAGGTCCAGCTTGAACCATTAACATAATTTTACGCGGAACTTCTAAAGAATTAACGAACTCCTCAATGCTTTTTGCACCGAAAAAATTTTTACCTTTCGCTTCATTCTCCAAAAATTCTTCTGTTCTTGACGTAGTACGGTTATATACCGAAACTGAATAGCCTCTGCTTTCAATATTCATCGCCAAGTTTTTACCCATAACTGCTAAACCAATAACACCAAATTGTTGTTTTGACATATTCTTTGTTCCTTCCTTGCTGGTTTATACTTCAAAATAACGCTTTGAATTTTCGTAGCAAATATTTCTAACGTATTGCTTTAATAATGCCATATCTTTCGGAACTTTTCCTTCTTCAACCCATGAACCGAGTAAATTACATAAAATTCTTCTGAAATATTCATGTCTCGGGAAGGACAGGAAACTTCTTGAGTCTGTTAACATCCCAACGAAATTACTAATGAGCCCGATATTTGCCAATCTTTTCATCTGGTCTTCCATACCATCAATTGTATCATTAAACCACCATGCAGTTCCAAATTGGACCTTCCCTGCAATTTCGGAACTCTGATAATTTCCAGCCATTGAAGCCAAAACATCATTATCATTCGCATTTAAACTATACAAAATTGTTTTAGGTAACTTATCATTTCTCTCTAATGCATCTAAGAAACTCGAAACCTTTTTAGCAATTAACACATCGCCAATGGAATCAAATCCAGTATCTGGACCTAAAATATTAAACATTCTCGTATTGTTATTTCGCTGTGCACTTAAATGAAGCTGCATTGCCCAGCCTTTTTCAGCATATAATTCGCCTAGCGTTAACAATGTATACGTTTTATATTGCTCGATTTCTTTTGCTGTTAATTGCTCTCCATTTAAACGCTTTTGGAAAATCGCTGACGCTTCATCTTTTGTTGCATCTTCATAAAACATGACGTCAATTCCATGGTCAGAACTGCGGCATCCATGCTCCGCAAAGAATTCTACACGACTTGCTAAAGCATCTAACAATGCGTCATAGTTTTCAATTGAAGTATTGGTTACTTCTCCTAGCTTTTCTACCCACGATAAGAACTCTTCTCTTTCGATATTCAACCCTTTATCCGGACGGAATGAAGGAGATACATTAATTTCGAATCCTTCTTGATGCAATGCAATATGACTTGCTAAATCATCAGTAGGATCATCTGTCGTGCCAATGAATTCTACCTTTTTATTTGTAAGCAACGACCTTACCGACATTTCCGGAGTTGCTAATTTTGCATTAGCTTCTTCCCAAATCGCTGGCGCTGACTTTTCATTTAGCAACTCATCAATATCGAAATATCTCATTAACTCAAGATGTGTCCAGTGATATAGTGGATTACCAAACATATTCGGAACAGTTCTAGACCACGATAAAAATTTGTCATAGTCCTCTTTATCACCAGTAATATAGGATTCATCTATCCCATTTGCACGCATTGCACGCCATTTATAGTGGTCTCCACCTAACCAAACTTCTGCTAAGTTTCTAAAACTTTTATTTTCTAAAATTTCATGTTGATTTAAGTGGTTATGATAATCAATAATTGGTAAATCTTTTGCTGTTTCATGATAGAGAATCTTTGCCGTCTCATTGTATAAAAGAAAATCTTCTGTAATAAATGTTTTCAAAGTAAACCGCCCTCTCTTTTATAGAATCACTCATTCTAATTAGTTTGTTCGATAAACAAACTCACATGTCTATCTATCATCATAATTGTAAGCGTTTTAGTTTTCAAGTGTTTTTTATAGAATTCTCACTACATATTCCTTTATAATCTTTAGTCAGTTTAAATTATGTTGTACAACATTTACTTTTTACGAATTATGTCTTTTGCTTAATTTATTTGCTAACAGCAAAAAGAAGTCGATCATTGTAATGCCGACTTCCTTCTTTATCATTTTATTTATCAAAGATTGCCTACACATGTCTCCATGTTTAGTAACAATAACCTCATTATTTTGTCCTCAAAAATGTTTAAGCATATACACCTGCAGAATCACCTTATAAAGTACACAAAGAAAACTGTAATTAGTAAAGAACCTATAAAAAACAAATAGTTGTTTCCAATGCCAACCTTAAATGAACTCTTGTTTAAAACACTACTTATAGTTAGGTTGATAGGTGAAAATGGAGAAGCGGCCGACGAATGACACCACGCAGCGGCTAATAATACACCATATGAAACAGTTGACAAACCAATCACATCAGGTGAAATAGAAGTTGCCAATAGTGTTACTGTTATTATTTGATGGACTCCAATGAAGGCTAAAACTACTGGAAGAAGTATGATTATACCTATTAAAAAAATCAATGGCACTTCATTCCCTATTCTACTAACAGCATGACTAACGATTTGGTTAAGCGGGGTGCTCATAATAATAATCCCGAAAAAACCAGCGCTAATGAATAAACTTACTTCATTCCCAATTTTGGGAAGCGATTGAAAGATGTACTTGCTTAAAAGGTGCTTTAACCTGCGCTTTTCTTTTGCAAGCACAATCCACAGGATAGAGCCCACTAAACCTACTAACGAAACAAGTGTCGTCATTTTTTGCCCTGTCATTTTCTCAAGCAGAAATAGTGCAAAAAATATAACTACCATTATTATTAATAATCGTGCAATTTTCTTCCGGTCATCGTCCATCTTATTTACTCTTGTATTTATTACATCTGGATACTCCAACTTCTTAGTCTTTCTTATTAATAAAAGAACAATCATATTCCCAAAAATAAAATGGAAGATTGCTAACAAGAAAATAAACGGTCCTAATTTTGTATAAGGCAAATCCATAAAGTGAAGAATAATAGCCACTGAGGCAAAGTAAGGTGACCATAAATTTGTTGAGGTAAAACCAATTAACATTGCTCTACCCAAGTTTTCATTAGAAAGGTTTGTTTTCTTAAAAATAGGAAATAAAACACGAATAATAGCTAAGTTAACCACTGAACTCAATAGGAAAGTTATAATGGAAAGAAGGATGAATACAGAACCTTGCTTCGAATGTAATTTTTTTAATTCAGCTTCAATACTGTGTATGTATCCTCCAACTTCTATGGGAATGAGTAACATAGGCACAAAAGCAAAAAGACTGATTAATCCAAGATTTATAGATAATGCGTCTTTCCATATTGGAAAACCTAACTCATAATACCAAAATAAAAAATGACCAATTAGTAGCATCATTAAAGAAATAATAAAAGTTGACTTTTTAATAGTTGGAAATAATAGTATGACCATCATAATGCAGCCATAAAGTATAATTGGAGGCATAGGGGCATTTGTCACGATTGGGTAAAACAAAATTAACAGGGCAAGAATGAAGATAACCAATCCTTGCACTTTAGGTAAAAGAATCGATTTAGACATCTGATCTTCCACCCTTTCGTTAGATTATTATAGTTTAGGATTGCATAAACATTATTTTGAACGAGGATTAAAGTTCTTGCACCTGTCTGGGTTTGTAAAAATTTATTAGAAATATCCTGTATAAAAGCAGAAGGCGCTAGTAGCTAAACAATCTCATCATTAGATTCATTTTCGTATTTTTTTATAGCCTCTATTGCAGTATCCATACTACTTAAAATATGTTTCCTCATAGTTTCTTCTGCCTGTAATCGATTCCCTTTAATAATATAATCGAGTATTATCGAATGATCCTCGCTTTTTTGATGGTAAAGATATTTACTATTTACCGGGACAAGCCGACGGTATCTAGTCATATGATCGTTGAGCTGATTTAAAATCTTAACGACCGTTTGATTTCTACTCATTTGATACAGTTGTTCGTGGAACATTTTACCGTAATGAAGAATGGCCTCTTCATCGTAGTATTTTGTCGCTTGGTTAATTCTTTGGCAATGACTAGAGAGTATCTCAATGTCTTCTTCTGTCGCTTCAACTGTTGCTTGGTTTGCTATGATGCCCTCTAAATAACTTCTTACTACAAATAGCTCCTCAGCTTCCTTCACCGTTATGGATGCCGTTTTAAGTCTTCCATTAGGTTGCCTAATTACCAATTCCTCTGCCTCTAATCTTTGTAAAGCTTCTCTTAAAGGTGTCTTACTAATATTTAATTTATCAGCAAGTCTCCCTTCAACTAAATCTTGATCCGGTTGAATATCACCCTTTAAAATTTTTTCTTTCAACTCATAATAAGCATAATCCTTAGACATTCTTCTTGGTTGTGTACGCTCCATATTACTCCTCCTTAAATTTTTTCAACTCTTATTATCTTATACCTAGCCAGTGCAATCCACATTGCTTTCCCGATCTGTTTGTAGGAAAAGACTTACAAACAGACCGGAACTGTTTTACTCATAAAGATGGCAAGCAACCGCATGTCCACTTTGATATTCTTCAACAACTGGTCTCACCTTCTTACAAATATCCATTGCCGCAGGACATCTTGGGTGAAATGCACAACCACTAGGAGGGTTCACAGCATTTGGCACATCCCCAGTAAGAATAATTCTTTCTTTCTTTTCATCTGGGTGATCAATTGGAACCGCTGACATTAGAGCCTTCGTATAAGGATGCATAGGATTATAGTATAGCTCTTCTGTCGGAGCGATTTCAACAATCCGTCCTAGATACATTACGGCGACACGATCTGAAATATGACGGACAACTCCCAAATCATGAGATATAAATATATAAGTAAGGCCTAATTCTCTTTGTAATTTTAAAAGCAAGTTGATTACTTGTGATTGAATTGATACATCCAAAGCCGAGACAGGTTCATCCGCAATAATTAATTCTGGATGTAATATCGCCGCTTTCGCAATCCCAATTCTTTGTCTTTGCCCCCCAGAAAACTCATGTGGATAACGATCGATATGATATTCCGACAATCCTACAATTTCCAATATCTCAATTACCTTTTCCAACCGCTCAGCAGGTTTATACATATTATGAACCCTCAGAGGTTCAAGAAGTATTTGACGAATCGTTTTTTTAGGGTTCAAAGATGCATAAGGATCTTGAAAGATCATTTGCATTCTTCTTCGTAATTTTCTCATTTCCTCGTAAGAAAGTTCGCCAATGTTCTGTCCATTAAAAATGATTTCCCCATCTGTTGCTTCATTTAATCTTAAAATTGTTCGGCCAGTTGTAGATTTTCCACAACCACTTTCTCCTACTATACTAAATGTTTCTCCCTTGATAACCTCAAAGTTGATACCGTCAACTGCCTTAACAACCTTTTTTTCTTTAAGCCAACCTTGGTCTAATTTATAATGTTGTTTTAAATCCCTAACCTCTAATAATAGCTCAGACATTTGACTTCCTCCTTCTCCTCAACTTCATGAAGCCAACAACGGGATAACTGATTTTCCAATTGATAAAGCGGCGGCTTCTCAGTTATGCATTTGCCCATAGCAAAAGGACAACGCGCAGCAAATGTACAACCTTCAGGTAATTCATCAGGTCTTGGAACACTTCCTGGAATAGAATCAAGGTCTTGTTTCCTACCGCTAGCACTCATGCCAGGCCTTGACTTTAATAATCCCTGTGTATATGGATGCTTCGGAGAATCAAATATCGTTCTAATATCGGCTTTTTCTACAACCTTCCCCGCATACATGATAATTACCTCATCACACATTTCAGCAACAACTCCTAAATCATGTGTGATTAGAATAATAGACATGTTTTGCTTATCCCTAATTTCCTTGATTAGCTCCAATATTTGTGCTTGAATCGTAACATCAAGAGCAGTGGTCGGTTCATCAGCTATTAAAAGTCTAGGGTTACATATCATCGCTAAACTAATCATTACCCTCTGTCTCATCCCACCCGAAAGTTGGTGTGGATATTCTGAATAAACACTTTCAGGTCTAGGTATACCGACAAGAGTCAGTATTTCAATAATTCTTTCTTTCATTTCTTTTTTATTTAAACTAGTATGTTGCTTAAGAGGTTCACTTAATTGTTCACCTATTGTAAAAACTGGATTCAATGAAGTCATCGGTTCTTGGAAAATCATCGATATTTCATTTCCTCTTATTTTTCTTAATGCATTCTCACTCTTTTTAGTTAAATCTACTCCATTAAAATTAATTTCACCTTCTTCAATCTTGGCGAGTGATTTTGGTAAAAGCCCCATTATTGAAAGTGAAGTTACGCTCTTTCCGCAACCTGATTCCCCAACGAGCCCTATTGTTCTTCCTCTTTTAACTTCAAAATCGACGCCATCTACTGCTTTTACTTTACCGCGGCTAGTATGAAAATAGGTTTTTAAATTTTTCACTTTTAATACAACATCGTTGTCTGGCAATATAAAAACCTCCTTACTTATTATATTCTGGATCAAGTACATCCCGTAACCAGTCACCTAATAAGTTAATTCCAAGCGCCGTTAATAAAATTGCAACCCCTGGGAATGTAATTAACCACCATGCGCTAAATATAAAATCTTTTCCCTCACTGAGCATATTTCCCCATGCCGGTTGAGGAGGCTGTACGCCAAATCCTAGGAAACTAATCCCAGCTTCTGCAATAATATAATTAGCAGCTTGAAGCGATGATAATACAATAATTGGTGTATATAGGTTAGGAATGATATGTTTCACTATAATCTCCCATCTAGGTACGCCAGTTGCGACACTAGCAACAATAAACTCCTTTTCCCTTAAAGCTAGTACCTCGCCCCTAACTATTCTTGCATAAGCAACCCAGCCCGCAATAACTAGTGAAATAATAATGTTTTTTAACCCTGCACCAAGTACTGTACTGATAACTAATACTAATAGAATGAAAGGAACACTAAGAGAAACATCAACAATTCGCATAATGACTACATCTACCCATCCACGAAAGTAACCAGATATGATGCCTATTATAGTACCAATGAGACCTGCACATATTACGGTAGCAGTCCCTATAATGAGGGATATCCTTGTACCTACGATAATTCTAGATAACATATCTCGACCTAATTGATCAGTTCCGAGTATATGTCCTTCAGATAATGGCGGTAAGAGTTTCTGGGCAAGATTCATAGCCATTGGATCATGTGGTGCAACTAAATTACCAAAAATACCGAGAAAAACGATGACAAGTAAGATTGTCGCCCCAAAAAGGCCAGTGGGACTTTTCTTTAATTCTTTTAAGTAGTATTTGAGTTTCGAGTCCTTCTTTTTTTCCTTCTTTTCAACTACTACCGTAACTTCCTCAATTTTTGCATCTGCCGAATTTCTAACCATTTAATTCACTCCTTACTTTAATCGAACTTGAGGATTCACGAGACCGTAGAGAATATCTGTAAAAAAGTTAATAATCGAAATACTTAAGGCAATAAAAAAGACGCCTGCGATGACAACTGGAAAGTCTCTACCCATAAGTGCTTTTAAAAGTAATTGACCTAAACCTGGCCATGAAAATACCGATTCAATAATAACAGCTCCGCCTAATAGAACTCCCAAATCCAAAGCAGCAATTGTAATAATTGGAATCAATGTGTTTTTTAATGCGTACTTATATAAAATTGTAACCATAGGAGCACCGGTAGATTTAACTGTTCTTATATAATCTTTTCTCAGTACGTCCAGCATGGTAGATCTAGTAAATCTAGCAAATCGTGCTGCACTGTGAGCAGCAAGCGCGGCTGCTGGTAATATGAGGTGAATTACAGATCCTCCTCCACCAGATGGAAGTATCTTAAATGTGACCGAAAATACTAGAATCAATAATAATCCTAGCCAAAAACCAGGAATTGCTTGCCCTAGAACTGTCACCCCGGTGCCTATTCTGTCGTAGATTGTATTTTGTTTGTAGGCTGAGATGACACCTAAAGGTATGGCAACCGCTATTGCCATAAATAGGGCTGCAAAAGCTAATTGAAAAGTGGCGGGTATTTTGGCAACTACCATTGCTAACGCATCTTCCCTGTGCATTAACGAGTCACCAAAGTCACCTTGCACAACATCTACCAAAAAACTTCCATACTGTATATATAGTGGACGATCGAATCCCATTTGCTCACGGAACTCCTCAACCATTTCATCAGTCGCATCGTCAGGCATATATAAATAAGTAGGATCTCCAGATAAACGAATAATAAAGAATACTAAAGTAATAGTTAGAAAAAGCACTACTAATGTCTGTACTCCGCGTTTTAGTATATAGCCTAGCATAGGGTCCTCCTTTTCCATGGGATTTAACTTATATAAAGATTTTCGTTGCTCCCATTCTGATTATTCAATCCACTTCAGTTATAAATATAGAGAAAAGCTACTATTAAGTTATTATTCATTCACTTATATAGTAGCTTTTCAACATGCAATAATTCCTGGAATTATTGCTATCTATAAAGTTTGATGAGTCTAATAAACCTTACTCTTTCCATTTTACATCCGTTAAAATATACCGTTGATCTACACGTGGGTGAAACTCTAAGTTTTTATTAATTGCGTAAACGTCACCTTGTTGCCAAAGTGGGACCATAACCGCTTCTTCAACCGCCCAATGTTGTAGTTCATCGAAATGTGCTTTTAATTTTACCGGATCAACAATTGTACCGCCTTCATGAATTTTGTCTTGTATCTCTTGGGGTGCTGTATGAATTAAGAAGGTGCCCCCTGGAACAAACAAGTTTTTAAAAGTACCAAATGCATCGAATTGTGTGCCTAGACTACTAACAAAAATTTCGCCTACTTCCCCTTCTGCTATTCTACTTACATGAGTTGAATAGTCGTTTACTTGAACACTTGTATCAAATCCTGCTTCATTCATTTGGGTTGACATTGCTTGTGCAACCTGGACATCCATTGGATATCTGCCATTTGTGGTTTCAATCGTCATTTTCAATTCCCCAGGCTCATATCCCGCTTCTTTTAATAATTCTTTTGCTTTTTCAGGATTGTATTCATATTCTTTCGTCTCTGTATATCCTTCATTAACTTCTGAAAGAGGGCCAGTCATTTGTGTTCCTTGATTGTTAAGTACATGCTCCAATAAGGCTCTCGTATCAATTGCATAGTTAGCAGCTTGACGAACTTTTTTATCTAAAAACGGGCTACCTTCACTGTCATTCAAACCTAAGTAAATCACTCTTGCTGAACTCACTGTTTCAATATCTCCAAGGTCACTATCCTTAACTTTATCAATGGAATCTACAGGTAGGTTATTCAACAAATCAATTTCTCCTGCCAAAAACGCTGATAATCTTGCACTAAATTCCGGGATTACTCTGTAATTCACAGTTTTAATTGGTACCTCTCCATCCCAGTAATCTTCAAAGGCTTCCATTTTAAAGCTTTGGTCCCTGTCCATTTCAACAAATTTATACGGACCAGTACCGATTGGATTTTCAGACGCCTTGTCTCCTACCTCTTCCATATGTTTAGGTTCCATAATAAGCATGTTATCTGCCAGTTTAATGAGTAACGTCGGCATAGGTTCACTTGTTATAATTTCAAAATTCAAGTCATCAATAATCTTTACTTCTTCAATTGGAGCAAAGTGCCCTTTGTATCCGGATTGGTTTTTTTCATCTAAAATATAATCAACAGAATATTTTACTGCCTCCGGCGTTAGAATTTCACCATTATGAAACTTTACCCCTTCACGTAATTTAAATCTCCAGGTTAAATCATCGATATTTTCCCACTCAGTTGCTAAAAGTGGCGTCATTTCTCCATCAGGATTTCTCCCAATCAAAGGCTCAAAAATACTTTTTAAATGTAAGTCCTTAATAAAATTTGGATCTGTGTTTGGTATAAGTGTTGTTGGACTTGCTTCAATACCAATATTCAAATCCGTTCTTGCTTCTTGTTTCCCATTATCTGCTGTTTTCCCCTCACTACTTGTCCCTGCAGTCCCTTCTGTACAGGCTGATAACAAGAGAACGAATAGTAAAGAGAGTAGAATACTTAAGTTAAACTTCTTTGTTTTCCTCATAATTGATTCCCCCCATTAATAGTATTCACATTTTTCCCCTTCAAATTTTCACCTAAAAATTTAATTTATCTTCCCCTTATCGCCCTCCTCTTCTATTAATCATTTCTACACAGAGACAATCAACTTCTTATAGAATTGTGAGTTCCTTAGGATAGTTGGTCAAAACTTCAAAACCATCTTCAGTAACTAACACATCATCCTCAATTCTTACTCCACCGACAGAGGGCATATAAATACCAGGCTCAATCGTAAATACCATGCCCGCTTTTACAGTGTCCTTATTTAATCCATGTATTGAAGGATACTCATGGTTATTTAAGCCCATGCCATGACCTAAACGATGTGTAAAGTATTTTCCATAGCCTTTATCGCTTATAATATCCCGAGCGATTTGATCTAGTTCTCCAAAGGAAATCCCTGGCTTTATTGCATCAATAGCAGTTAAATTTGCTTCTAAAACAGTTTGGTAAATTCTTTTTTGTTCCGAATTAATATTCCCTACAACGAAAGTCCTTGTAATATCAGAGACATAGCCCTCTTTCATCACCCCACCGTCAATGAGGAGGAAGTCTCCCTCTTGTAGTTTACGGTTCCCAGTACGGCCATGAGGCAAGGCAGACTTTTCACCAGATACAACCATTAAACCTCCACCGTCAGCTCCATGCTTTAATCTTTGGTATTGAATTTCAGCGGCAATTTCGTATTCACTAACACCAGGTTTTACTATTTTCAAGCCCTCAGATAATGCCAGATCTGAAATACGAATTGCATTTTTAATTTTTTCAATTTCACCACTAGATTTAAGCGCTTTCATATCTTGAATCTCGTCTTCTATGTCAATGTAGTTCTTAGCTCCAATAACATTGTTAATTGCTTCATACCTTGATAAGGACATATGTTCTTTTTGTATTCCACATCTTTCAATTTGTTGCGATGTAAGCTCTCGCAATATATCCATAGGATTTTCATTATCTCTATGTGTTCTAATATTTTTTACATTTGATTTTTTAGTCGCTTCCTCTAAATCAAGTTCCGGAAGAATTAATACAGGTTCTCCATCTATTGGAATATATAAGCAAAAAAAGCGTTCATGAGGGTTTGTATTAAAATTCGTAAAATAATAGATACTTCTTGGAAGGGTGACGAAAACTAGGTCTAAATTTTCCCTTTCCATATATGAATATAATCTATCCAATCTTGATTGCTTTTCCAAATATCCCACACCTTAATTTTTTAGTAATTTCATTACAGTGTTTACGTGAGTATTTACACCAATCGGAAGCACTTCCTCGTTAATTTTAAATTGCGGATGATGATGCGGAAAGTTTTTCTGACTATCTATCTCCCCTGCTCCAAGATAATAAAAACAACCTGGCGCTTTCGTTAAATATGCTGAAAAATCTTCCCCACCCATTCCTCTTTGAATATCCGCCAACGCATTACTTCCATATAAATCAACTATGACATCTTTTACAACTTGGGTTACTTTTGGATCATTTATTACTGGCATGTACCCCTCACTATAATTGAACTTATAACTTGCACCATGTGCTTCGGTTACTCCTTTTATAATTTTTTCCATTCTCTCCGGTATTTCAGTCCTTAGTTGAGGATTAAAACTACGTACCGTGCCACTAATCTTAACAACACCTGGCGTTACATTGTCTGCAGACCCACCATGAATTTGTGTGACTGATAACACAACATCTTCTATAGGATCAATTTGCCTTGATACAATTTGTTGTAAATTTGTTACTACTTGTGCTGCGATAATCACACTGTCTATATTTTGATGTGGTTTAGCCGCATGACCTCCACTACCAATAACACTGATTGAAAAACTATCCGGAGAAGCTAAAACCGGACCAGAAATCACGCCAACTTTACCTGTTTCAAGGGTCGAACGCACATGTGCACAAATTATTTGATCAACATTCTCCATTACACCGGCATTAACCAATTCACTTGCCCCACCGGGAAAAAGCTCCTCAGCATGTTGAAAAATAAAACGTACTTCACCTTCAATTTCCTCTTTCATATTAACTAATACTTTTGCGGCCCCTAGCAACATAGCTGTATGGGCATCATGTCCACATGCATGCATTACTCCATGCTTTTTAGATGAAAAACTCAAATCATTCTCTTCAACGATTGGTAGTGCATCCGTATCAGCTCGTAGCGCAATAGTCTTTCCTGGCTTCTTACCTATTAATCTAGCCATTACACTTGTCTTTGTCGGACGAGATAATTCCAACCCTCCAAATGACGATAACTCCGAGTAAATGAAATCTGATGTTTCTACTTCTTCAAAGGAAAGTTCGGGATATTGATGTAAATGTCGACGCCAATAGATTAGCTTTTCACTAATTTTATCTACCATTACACTAACTATTCCATTCATCTAATGTGGACCTCGCTCTCCAAGTTATAATGTTATAAAGTTATTAACTTTTTGTAATTATCATTATTATCATTCAATTCTGTCTTTGTGTCAAGATATATTTTTATTATTTTTCCTATAATGTTTTTATAAACTTTTATTCTTTTAATATCCACTTAAATAATAGATACGTTCCCACATTTAACCGAAAACTTCTGAAAATTACAACTACAAAACACCTTTAAATTAAAATGTTCAGAAAAATCTGTTGACAGAATTTTAAAAATAGGTAATGATATACACAAGTAGATAATATAATAAACTTATAACTTTATTATTTGTATGTGTTTTCTAGAAAAATAATAAGGTTATGGTTGAACTTGGGGGTTAGATAAAAAGCCAAAGTTTTACTAAATAAACTTATAAATAATTAGGAGTGAAAATCATGAAGAAGCTATGGAGTACAGATACCAATGTTATTCATTCGTTAGAACAAGAAGAAAGACATACTGGAGTTATTTCACAGTCAATTACACCTGCAGTTGCTTATTCATTTCCATCTGCTGAAAATGCTGCGGCTGTTGTTCAAGGTGAAATTGAAGGAATTTATTATGGCCGTTATGGCAATCCAACAACAATCGAATTAGAACGTCAAATAGCAAAACTAGAAAATGGCGAAGCTGCGTTAGGCGTAAGTAGTGGAATGGCTGCCATTTCAATTTCTTTACTTGCCTACTTACAACATGGAGATCACGTTTTGGTTACTAAAGATGTTTACGGAGGGACTTTTAGTTTTTTACAAAACCTTGCACCTCGTTTTGGAATTGACTATGACTATATTGATTGCACGGATCCAACGTTAGTAGAAAAATCCATAAAGGAAAATACTAAAGTTCTTTATATAGAAACTCCTTCTAATCCAGGTCTAACTGTACTGGATATTGCGGCCTTATCCGCTATTGGCAAAAAAAATAATCTGAAAGTTATTATAGACAATACTTTCATGACTCCTTATCTACAAAGGCCAATAGATATGGGGGTAGATGTTGTAGTTCACAGCGGGACTAAGTACTTGAATGGGCATGGGGATGTCATTGCTGGATTTATTGTTGGGAAGAAAGATGAAATTGACATGATGAGAAAGAAAATCATGGGGGATTTAGGACAAAATCTAAATTCTTGGGAATCTTATTTAATCATGAGAGGTTTGAAAACGCTGCCAATTAGAATGCAAAGACATTGTAATAATGCACTAGAAATTGCCGAGTTTCTTGAACAACACCCGGCTGTAGAAAAAGTCTTTTATCCAGGACTTCCTTCACATCCGCAATATGAATTAGCTAAGGAGCAAATGAAGGCGATGGGTGGCATCGTATCATTTGAATTAAAAGGTGGAGTTACAAGTGGTAGGGATTTCATTAACAATTTAAAGCTTTGCCTTATTTCTTTCAGCCTTGGAGATCCCGAAACTTTAGTTCAACATCCTGCATCTATGACACATTCTGCAATTCCGGAAGATGAAAGAATGAAATATGGAATTTCCGATGGATTAATTAGACTTTCTTCTGGATTAGAGGATCCGAAAGATATTATCGCAGACTTGAAACAATCGTTGGATAAAATTGCAACTAACGAAAAAAAACTTAGTTTACAGCTGTAATAATCTTTAACGAAGAAATGTAGTTCCTCCAGTTTTTGTTTTTCGATTCTATTTGTAAACAAATCTACTAATAGGAAGGAAGAATATCAATGACAAATATTAATTCAATTACTGCAAGTACGGCAACAGAAAGAATCCAGGCAGTTCTGGATGGAAAAGAAATTTCTCACCCTCTCGTCAGTCTATGGAAACATTTCCCTTTAGAGGATCGAAATCAAGAAGCGTTTGTTACTCGTACGGAGGTATTTCAAGAAGATCTTGACTTGGACTTCATTAAACTTAGTTATAATGGCTTATATGGTGTTGAAGATTGGGGGACGGTTATTGAATGGCCGACTAATCCACAAGACGTCGGGGTCGTAAAAGATTATCCTATCAAAACAATTAAGGACTGGAACAACCTGGAGTCACTACCTTTAGATAATGGTGCATTAAAAAGAGAGTTGGAATATACGAAAGATATTGTCGCTAAATACAAAGGAAAAGTTCCTATTATCGCTACTATTTTTAGTCCATTGACTATTGCTTGGAAGTTATGCGGAGTAGACTTATTAAAGCATTTGGAAGCTAACAAAGATGACTTGCATAGAGGTTTATCTATCATCACGAACACAACCTGCAACTTTATTCAAGAGCTTATAACTATTGGCGTCGATGGCTTCTTTTTTGCTTCCCAACTTGCCGACTTTGAAAAAACGACTTGGGAAAACTACGAACGGTTCGGTAAACGATACGACTTGATTTTATTGGAGGAAATCAAAAAGCATACATGGTTCAATATCCTACACATACATGGATTAAAACCAATGTTCGATGAGTTAAAAGACTATCCTGTCCAAGCAATAAACTGGCATGACCGAACTTCGAATGTCTCCTTAAAAGATGCTCGAAGTTTAACAGATAAAATATTAATAGGTGGCATTGATGAACATAATGTCTTACCAAATGCCACGGAAGAAGAACTAAAAGAGCACTTAAAGGATGCATTAAGTCAAGTTGGAGATAATCGATTTATTTTTGGACCTGGATGTGTCATACCGCTTAGTATTCCAGACGACAAACTACAATTAGTAAAATCAATTATTAGTAATTTATAATTATATGAAAATTAGATAACCAATTATAGGTTAACCCATGCAATCCAAAATAGATGACTTCAATATTCTTTCGAAGTCATCTATTTGAGTTTTAAAGGAATTTAAGATACGGTAAGATTTTCCCCATTTTTTCATAAAAGCCGCTTATAGATTTACCACGATTTGACGCAATCGACGCATAGCACGCATCAATGACTGCCATATTATTCAACGTATTTTCAAATGTATGGTGAACCGTTTTCTCACCGTCTAAAATGGCTTGTGATAAATGTTCAACTTGTAAACAATATTGATCGCCTCGAACAATTTCTGTCGTCGTAACGTCCCCTTTTTCAATTTGAATGAGTCCTTCCCCACCGTAATTATCAGGTCTAAAAGCGCGTGGAACAGTAATGCTTCCCTTCGTACCATATACTTTATATTCATGTCGCATCGCTAAGTTAAAACTGGAATCAAACGATGCACGAATTCCGTTCGGGAAATTTAAATACCCGACTGCATCTGTATCGATTCCGTATTCCGGATCCATGACAGCATGAACATGCACCGATTCGGGCTCTGCGCGAAGAATATTTCTAATGGTGTGGATGGCATAGCTTCCAATATCATAAATACTGCCGCCGCCCTTTTCTTGACTCATGCGAATATTATTCCCTCTACGCTCTACCGGCATATAAAATGAAAATCCAGCTTGCATAAAAGTCACTTCACCTATTTCACCGCTATCGATGATTTCTTTAACACGAGCATGTTGCGGATGGAAATAATACATAAATGCCTCCATAAACAAGACGTTATTCTCTTCACACGCTGCTTGCATTTCAAGTACTTCTTCCCTTTTGGTGGCAGCTGGTTTTTCACATAAAATATGCTTTCCTTTTTTCGCCGCTTTCACAACCCACTGTTTATGTAAATGATTTGGCAAGGGAATATAAACTGCATCAACGGTCGGATCGTCTAGAAGTTTTTCATAACTATCATAGACATGCTCAATCTCGAATTTGTTTGCGATTTGCTTCGCCTTTTCAATATCGCTCCCTGTGGCAATTGCCGTAACGACCGCATTATCTGCGCGCATAAATGCCGGAAGCAATTGCTTTTGTGCGATGCCTGCTGTGCTTAGTACGCCCCATTTTACTTTTTTCATTGGTATCCTCCTCGTTATTCACCTATATTTACTTTATCATCTTTTGTAAATGAGAATTGAGTATTTCAAGATTAATCTCCATTAAAAACAAGCCCCGTCAAGAGACTTGTTAATCTAAACGTTGTATTAAAACGTAATCGCCTTCCCTGTCTCGGCCGAATCATAAAGTGCATTCACGATTTTTTGAATAATAACACCCTGTTCTGGTGTACTGTAAGGAAGTTTTCCGCCTAAACATCCTTCCACAAATTGACTGATTTCACGTTGGTGGCCATTCACTTCAGGCGCGTAAGCAGGTGTGATATCGACTAACGTTCCATGCTTTTCCTTGTAAAACTTTAACGGGAAAATATCTGCGCCCCCCTCGTCGCCCATTAATGACACTTGCATTGTTTCATCTTTTTCAACATTTGCTGCAAACGCTGATTCCACGATAATCGAAGCACCATTTTTAAAAGTAATCATTCCAACAGCCATATCTTCAATTGAATAATTTTCGTAATCCCAATCCCCAAATAGACCGACACCTTTTTTATTGCCAATTCTTTGATGCGTTTGCCCAAGCACAACGGCAGGTTCAGGATAATCCATTAAGTATAAGGCAGCATCCAACATATGAATGCCAATATCGATTAATGGGCCGCCGCCTTGAAGTTCTTTGTTTGTAAAAACGCCCCATCCAGGTATACCCCTTCTGCGAATTGCTTGCACGCGGGCCGCGTAAATCTCTCCCATTTCTCCAGCATCTATAAACGATTTTGCAATTTCCACATCAGATTGATACCTGTAATGAAACCCAAACGTTAAAATTTTCCCAGTTTGTTTAGCTGTTTCAGCCATTTGCTTTGCTTCTTTCACTGTCATGGCAGGAGGCTTTTCACATAGCACATGGCAACCTGCCTCAAGTGCTGCGATTGTCGCTTCTTTATGAAATTTATTCGGAATACAAATACTAACCGCATCTAGTTTGACTTGAGCAAACATTTCTTGATACGAACGATATGTTTTCGGAATACCAAAAACTTCTGCAACCTCTGCTGCTCGTGCTTCATTGACATCCGCAATCGCAACAACTTCTACCCGGTCACCTTGTCCTAAATAGTGAGGAATATGTACATCTTTTGCGATTAGGCCAGCTCCAATTATTCCAACTCGTAACCTCTTCATTTGTAACACTCTCTTCTATTATGTAGGTTATTGACATTTAACTTTCCTGTTAATTGAAAAAAGTTGTGACGTAGCGTTAGCAATCCTTACGTCACAACTATCATCTAACAGCTACCTATCGCCGTCAAGCCCACCACATCTCCGCAGGCT
The DNA here is from genome assembly GCF_001753205.1 of Sporosarcina ureilytica. Classification (GTDB taxonomy): domain Bacteria; phylum Bacillota; class Bacilli; order Bacillales_A; family Planococcaceae; genus Sporosarcina; species Sporosarcina ureilytica. The sequence goes on from NZ_CP017560.1 coordinate 2,981,530, forward strand.
TCTCATTAATTAACACTGATTTTAAATTCGTCACCGCACGCGTCAATCCTTCTTCTACTGACATCAGCGGGTCTTCATGTTCAATGCTCACAACATAATCATAGCCGTAAGTACGAAGTGCACTCATCATATCTGACCATTCTTGAATGCTATGCCCGCATCCGACAGAACGGAATGTCCAAGCACGTGATTGAACGTCTCCGTATGGTTGCATATCTGTTAACCCATGCATATTGACATTGTCTTGGTCAATATATGTGTCTTTCGCGTGGAAATGGTGAATTGCATTTTCTTTTCCAAGAATCTTAATCGCAGCGACTGGATCAATCCCTTGCCACCATAAGTGACTCGGATCAAAATTCGCACCGATTGCTGGTGATGTTGCTTCACGTAATTTCAGCATTGTATACGGTGTGTGTACTGAAAAACCACCGTGTAATTCTATTCCAACTTTCACGCCGTGGTCTTCAGCATGCTTTCCTGCCTCTTTCCAGTAAGGTATTAATTTCTTTTCCCATTGCCAATTGTAAATATCGGAGTACTCCGTTGGCCACGGTGAAACTGGCCAGTTTGGAATCTGAGAGTGTTCGCCTGATCCTGGTGTACCTGAAAATGTGTTGACAACGGGAACATCCATAAGTTCTGCTAATTTCACTGTTTTTACAAATGTATCATGCGCTTCTTTTGCAACTGCTTCATTTGGTGATACTGGGTTGGCGTGACAGCTGAATGCACTAATTGTTAATCCTCTTGAATGCACTTGCTCTAAGTACGCTTTTCTTTTATCAGCGCTGGCAAGCAGCTCATCAACATTACAATGCGCATTGCCCGGATATCCACCAGTTCCAATCTCAACTGCTTGGATACCTGCTTGTTGTACATAATCTAACATTTCTTCAAATGGTTTATCTGAAAATAATACTGTAAATACGCCTAGTTTCATGGGATACATCCTCCTGTTTATTTTATTTCACTTAAATCTCCGAATGGAAATATATTTATTATTTGTGCATTCATTGATTGTAGCGGAAGGCGGCGACTCCTGTGGGATTAGCGAAAGCCGTAACGAAGAACGGCTTTTGCGAATAAAAGCGCAGCGTTATGAGCAGGGATATACATTGGGATTACCGCCCGCCCCACGGAAAGCGTCCGCCTGCAGCGGAAATCAACCTTCTATGGAGTTTATATTATGAACCCAATTCAGTTAATCCGACTAAACTTCTTAGTCTCCATCGATTCTAATGCCGCTAAAATAACCTCTAACGATTTCTTTCCTTCTTCACCGTCAATGAGCGGTTCCTTATTTTCAAGTACTGCCTCAACGAAATGGTCAATCGTATGGGACGTCGTTTGGCCGCCATCCTCATTCGATTGAATTGCGCCTAATTCGTATTTGACTACTTCACCGTTTTTATACTGAACGATTAACGAATAGTTAGGATCATCTTCAAGTCGTAATGTTGCATGTTCACCGTAAATAATCGTTGAATTATCTTCTCCGGCTGTATATGCCCAGCTCGCTGCAAGTGTACCGATAATGCCGCTTTCTGATTTCAAAATACAAACTGCATTGTCATCAACATTGGCAAAGTCCTTGGCGCTCGTCTCGATAAAGCTTGCCACTTCAACAAACTCTTCACCTAGCAAATAACGAAGCAAGTCCGTTTTATGTACGCCAAGGTCGCCCATTGCGCCAATAAACGCCTCATCTTTTTTGAAAAACCAGCTATCTTTTCCATCTGCACTCCAAGTTTCAGGACCGCCGTGGCCGAATGCGCTTCTAAAGCTAAAGATTTTCCCAACTTCACCACTCTCAATTAACGCTCTTGCCTTCTGATGAGAGGAGACAAAACGTTGATTGTGTGCAATCATTAATTTTCTATCATTCTTTTTCGCTGCTTCAATCATTGCGTCAGCTTCCTCGATCGAAGTTGCCATTGGCTTTTCACATAGCACATGTTTCCCAGCTTCTAATGCAGCTATTGAAACAGGCGCATGTAGATAGTTTGGTAGACAAACACTGACAGCATCTATCTCTTCAATCTTCAATACATCTTCATAGTTTGTATAAGCTTTCACACCGTATTGTTCCGCAACCTCTTGTACTCTTTCTTCAACAATGTCACATACCGCGACAATTTCTACGTTTGGATTATGATCAAATTCTCCTAAATGACGGTTTTTCGCGATACTCCCGCAACCAATCACAGCTACTTTCAACGTTGTCAATGAACCCATCTCCTTAAATTTATTTGATCTCTTCTAAAGGTTGAGCATTTCCATAGACAGGAACAGGCGTATTTGTAGTTGCTGCCCACTTCACGGCATTACGAATTACTTTTTGAATATCTTCATGATAGTAAGTTGGATATGTTTCGTGACCTGGACGGAAATAAAAGATTTTCCCTCTACCCCGTTTAAAAGTTACGCCACTTCGGAACACTTCCCCGCCTTCAAACCAGCTCACAAACACTAACTCATCCGGCGTTGGTATATCAAAATGTTCTCCATACATTTCCTCTTTATCCAGCTCAATAAATTCACCAATGCCTTCTGTAATCGGATGGGTTGGATCCACTACCCATAGACGTTCTTTTTCATCGGCTTCCCGCCACTTTAAATCACAAGTTGTGCCCATCAAGGTCTTAAAGATTTTTGAAAAATGCCCGGAGTGTAAAACGATAAGCCCCATCCCTTCAAGGACTCTTTGTTTTACCTTCTCAACAATTTCATCTTCCACTTCGTCATGTGCCATATGCCCCCACCAAATGAGGACATCTGTTTCTTTAAGTACTTCTTCTGTTAAGCCATGTTCAGGCTCATCCAATGTAGCAGTCTTCACATGTTCAAATTCTTCACCAAGAAAATTTGCAATCGCACCATGAATACCTTCTGGATAAATCGCAGAAACTTCAGGGTTCTCTTTCTCATGGCGATTTTCATTCCAAACGACTATGTTCATAAATAATGCCTCCTACGCTACTCTGTTGCACAATTAATGCAACCGGTTGCAATTAAGTTCGAAACAACCCGTTACATTTGTAAACAAGATTGTCTTTCAATCAGTAATGCTGGAACAATGATACTTTTATTAAATGTAGACGGTTCGTCAATGATTTCAATTAAACAATTTGCCGACTCATAACCTAATTGAAAAATATGTGTGTCCATCGTAGTTAACGGTGGATTAGACACTTGTGTAAGCACTGAATTATTAAAGCAAATGATACTCATATCTTGAGGAACTTTAATATTTTTCTCACTTAATGCCGTTAACATAACAAGTGCATTTAAGTCACTAGCAACAACCAGTGCAGTCGGCGGTTCAGCTACATCGAGCAACTCTCCGGCAATTTTTCTTCCTTCCGCTGCATCGAATTTAAGACTTTTAATATATTCATCTTTGATTGGGGTGTTTTTTTCATTTAAGGCCGATAAGTAGCCATTTAACCTCGCTTCATCTACTTCAAACTGTGTGTCCTCACCAATAAACGCAATGTTCTTATGCCCCAAATCGACTAAATAAGTCGTCGCCTCTTTAGCTGCCTGTACGTTGTCATTATCGACATACGTAATTTGACCTTGCGAATGAACCGGCTTTCCAATCACGACAAAAGGAATGTCTGCGTCAACTAAGTAGGGAACAACTTTGTCATCTTCCTTTGAATAAAGAACAATCATGCCATCTACTCTTTTTCCACGCACCATTTTCACTGTGTCGTTATAAATCTCTTCCTCAGATTCTCCCGTCGTTAAACTAATACTGAAGTCATACTTACTGCATAATGCACTAATTCCCGCAATGACTTCAGGAAAAAACGTATTATACATTGATGCTTGAGTAGAATGCTTCACAACGATACCAATCGTTTTAGTAGATTGTTGTGCTAGATTTCGAGCATTATAATTTAAATGGTAACCTAATTCTGCCATTACCTTTTGTACTTTTCTTTTCGTTTTATCGCTAATATGCGGACTGTCAGAAATCACACGCGATACAGTAGAAGGTGCTACATTTGCGGCTTTTGCGACATCCCGAATCGTTACAGACATATTCTTCACCTCATCTACTACTATTTGACAGCACCTTCAGAAACACCTTCAATTATTTGTTTTTGGGCAAAGAAATAACCGACAATCACAGGAATAATTGCGATTGTTAATCCAGCTAACGCTAAATGCCATTGTTTCGTGTACTGGCCGAAGAACAAGAACATTTTTAACGGAATCGTGGCACTGGAATCTGACAGAATTAAGGATGGAAGTAAATAGTCATTCCAAATCCAAATGACATTTAATATACCAACTGTCACCGAAATTGGTTTTAACAATGGAAATACGACATGCCAAAACACTTGCAACTTATTCGCTCCATCAATAATCGCTGCTTCATCCAATGACTTTGAGATTCCTGTCATTGCCCCGTGATATAAGAAGATTGATAAACTACAACCAAAGCCTAAATACATAAAGATCAAACCTGTTTTATTTAACATATCTGCTTTACCAAATAACGATACAAGTGGAATCATCACAGACTGAAACGGAATTAACATTGCCGCTACGAAAATTAATAACAGTGCACCGCTAAGTTTACTTTTATTCCGAGCAAGCGCATATCCTGCCATTGATGAGAAAAGAATAATAACCCCAACACTCAAAACAGTAATAAACAAGGAGTTGAAGAGTGATTTTGTAAAATCTAAGTCAATATACGCTTTCACAAAGTTCTCAGTAACAAATTCGCTCGGGAGTCCAAGTACATCTGAGAAAATATCCCGTTTCGTTTTAAATGCATTGACAATCATTAAATAGAACGGAGAGAGCCATAACAAAGCTAACAACAAACCGAAAACTTCAAGTAAGTAATGTTTTCGTTTACGTGTCTTCATTATAAGTCAACCTCCCGTTTCTTATTATAGTAAACTTGTGTAATCGCTACCAATGCAACAATAATAAAGAAAATGACAGCTTGTGATTGAGCATAGGCCATTTTATTTTCAGTAAAAGCCGTTTTAACGATGTTCATGGCAACCATTTGTGTTGAATTATAAGGACCGCCGTTCGTCAACGATAAGTTCTGATCGTAAATTTGGAATGAATTAGACAAAGTTAAAAACATACTCACTGTAAAAGCTGGCGCCACTAATGGAAAAGTGATATTTCGAAAACGTTGAAAGCTGTTTGCGCCATCAATTTTCGCCGCTTCAATAAGATCCTTCGGGATACTTTCTAAATAGGCGATATAAATAATCATAATATAACCTGCCATTTGCCAAGACGTTAAAATGACAAGCCCCCAAAAACCAGTTGCAGTTGTGGATAACCAACCAGTCAATGCTTCGATTCCTAATAAATCTCCTAAACTTCCAAACACATTAATAAAGATAAACTGCCAAATAAAACCTAAAATAAGCCCACCTATTAAGTTCGGCATGAAGAAGATTGTTCTCATCAAATTACTCGATCGCATTTTTCGTGTGACGAGTAAAGCGAGGCCTAACCCAATAAAATTCAATAAAACAACAGAAACAATCGCAAACTTCGTTGTAAACCAAATGGATGCCCTAAACTCTGCATCTTTAAATAATGTTATGTAATTTTTAAATCCCAAAAATTCAGTCGCCGTGAGTCCGTTCCAATTCGTAAATGAGTAGACAAATCCATAAAGAAACGGAATCAAAATGACAAGGCTTAATCCTAAAAGAACCGGAGCTAAGAATAACCAAAACGAAATATCGCGATTACGCATGAATGCACCTCCATCTTTTACTTCTGTAAAAAAAGCAGCGAACAAATTTTTTATGTTTTTGTTCGCTGCAATGGAAAATTTTAAGTACTCTTTCTCAAGTCATTTCTAAAGTATAGAAGTATCAGCATTACTTTCAAAGCCTAAGTAATTGTCAGTGAGTTGACAGCACTTTCATCTTTTCTTAAACATGGTTAATTCTTATTGTCTTTCCGTTTCCCATTTTTCTATCGACTTGGAAATCACTTCATCCCATTCCATATCGCCACTTAAATACTTTTGAATGTTTACCCCAAGTGTTTCTTGATTCCACCCAGTAGGTGTACCTTGGTAAACCCATCCTTCAAATGTTTTTCCAGCCTCAGCGAACTCATAAATTTGTTTTGAAAGTGGATCCGAAATCTTTTCTACATCGTAGTCTTTGTACGCTGGGATAAACTTAAAATCTTCTAGTACAGCATTTTTACCTGTTTCAGAAGTATACAACCAATCTAAAAAGTCCTTACTTGCTTGGACTATTTCGTCATCTTTTTTACCATTCACAGCCCAAAACATTGGAACACCTGCTGGAACATGTCCTTCAAATCCTTCAACTGGTACTGGTAAAATTCCAATCCCATTTTCCGCAAATTCCGGGTCCATATCATAAACTGAATTGTACACCCAGTTTCCTTGTTGAATCATTGCAACTTTTTCTAAAGAAAATAATTGCTCTACTTGTTGCGAGTAGTCCAAACTTAAAATTGGTTGAACAGAATATTTATTTTGTAAGTCTAGATATCTTTTCAGCTCGTCACCTTTTTCAAATGCAATTGTTTCTGCATGATAAGCTTCTTGAATATCATTGTTAAACTCTGGTGCGATAAACATATTTGAAATATGGTCACCTAAAACCCATAGTTCTTTTGCCGGCAGAGCAAACACCGCATCTAGACCTAACTCGTCTTTCTGTTTATCTAATGTTTCTACAGCAGTTTGCAAATCTTCGAATGAGACAATGTCCTCTGCGTTAATGCCTGCTTCTTCAAATACGTTCTTGTTATAAATTAAACCATAGCCTTCTTGGTTGACAGGTAAACCTAAGATTTTATCGTCTTCTTGAACAGCCGTTAATGTTCCATCTAATGCTGCTTCCACAGCATCGGTATCAGCTAAGTCTGCTAAAAATTCTCTGTATTCTTCAACATCGGATGGACCACCTACGTTAAAAATCGCTGGCTCATCTCCTGCAGAAATCGCCGCTTTTAAAGTAGATCCGTAATCATTTCCTCCACCAATTGTTTTTACGTTTATCTTTACGCCAGGATTTTCTTCTTCGTACACTTTGACTAAATCTTCGAATTGGTCTTTAATTTCAACTTTGAATTGCATGATATCAATAGTAACTTGATCAACTGATGATTTTTCTTGATCACTGTCATTAGAAGATGAACACCCAACCAGTGCAAGAACAGCAACTAACATGATTAAAACGATACGAAAAAATGATTTCTTGCTTTTCAATTTAACTTCCCCTTTCTCCTAGTGCAAGCGGTTGCATAAAGCGATGTAGAGAGATATCAACCTAATAACTTAGGTATCTCCCACACTATGAAACCGCTTGCATTTGTAATTCCTCTATAGCCTATCACGTCCTTTTCATTTATGCAACTGCAAAATTTTTAACTTTCAGAATTAATACCCGCCTGAGTAATCTTTAAATACCGACTGTAAAATGCTGCAAACGATAAAAATGCAATGAGCGAACCTGTAAAAAATGGCAGCAAAAATAAGAGTACATTGAAACTCATATAGATGATCATCCCGCTACTAATCGCAATGGCTAAGAACAACACCGGACTCCCTACTGTAATAAAAAATGCATTTTTTAAAGACTCGCGAACTGTCATCTCATAATGGACAGTTATGGAAAATGAATTGATTGTAAAGACAAATAGCACAATCCCCATCGTTAAGAAGAAAATAAACAAGTAGACATTATTCTCATAGAAGAAATAAACATCTACTGCCCAGACTAACCAAATAGCTGTAAACACGAGCCCGTTGACAATACTCCTTTTATAATTTTCTTTGTAGTATTGCCAGTAGGCTTTAATTAACGAACCGCCCTCACGATCTTTAAACACCCATTCTCTCGCCATTCCAAACATTGCGGTCGTTGCCGGGAAGAAGACAAATGGAATGAGCACAATCATGGGTATAAGGAAAATAAAAATCGCTTCAACTTTACCTAATACAAGCATATTAAAACCTAAATAAACGATTGGGAAATTAAAGAGCAGCCATAATAAATTCACAACTGCAAATCTCATAAACCATTCGCAAAGCGCATAAAGTCCGCCCATCAACCCACCTGGATTGGTCATTTTAATTCCCCCTTTCTTTTGTCATCCAACTTACATGTGAAGCGCTGCCGCCCCTAGTAATCCAGCTTTATTGCCAAGTGAAGCCCTCATAATTTGTACATCTCTAAAACTATCAATAATAAGTTCTTGTACTTTTTCTCTCACCATTTTGATCAGCATATCTTGCTCCATAATGCCACCGCCAATAATAATCGCAGGCGGATTGAAAATATGCGTTAATGAAACTAATCCCGTTGCAATTTCAAGCACCCAATCTTCTAATACAGTCTCTAATCGCTTGTCGCCTTCATCTAGCCCCTCAAAAATCTTACGGCCGTTCGTATATTTCGGATCGATCTTCATCGCCTGTTTCACTAAAGCTGTTGTAGAACCATACATTTCATAACAACCATAGCACCCACAGTTACATTTCACCCCACCAGGATGCAAAACGAGATGGCCGACTTCCGCTGCAATGCCATTCAGACCTTTATAAACAGTCGAATTCATAACAATTGCGCCGCCAACTCCCGTACCATAAGTTAAGCATAGAAAATCATCAAAATCCTTCCCTGCACCAAAGAACTTTTCGCCAAGCGCTGCCGCATTCACATCGTTTTCTACTTTTACCGGCACGTTGAAACGCTCTTCAAAAAGTGCTTTCAAATTCATCCCTTTGTAACCGGGAAAGTTTTCATTCGCATAAACGATGATTCCATTATCACTATCAACTTGACTCGCCGTACTAATGCCAATCGCTTTAAAACCTGAATAATGTGCTTCAATTACTTTCATCAGATTTTCAACTAAATACGGTCCACCTTTCATTGCCTCCGAATCAATCTCTCGAAAATTTGATGTATTTCCTTTTTCATCTACAAGACAAATTTTAATAGAAGTCCCACCAATATCTACTGCCAATAGGTTCATAGCGTTCTCCCCCTATATATTCTCTTTTTTTGAATTAACTGTAGCATAGGAAGTGGATTCTGGCTACTTTATGTAATTTATTATACGTTAAGATAATTAACAACGTACAACTGTTATTTCTAGATAGCACGTTAATCAATCATACGCATATTTCCATATAAACATTAATTCCAGAAAAAAAGCTTTACTATGAAATAGACTTCTCATAGCAAAGCTTCCATTTATTTAACTTCCTGCAATCGAGACGCTTTCAAATTCCGCTCTTTCGACAATTTAATTGGTGCATAAATTAACGCGGCCATTAAGAATAGACCTAGATATCCAATTAAGTTGTAGAAGAAAGCAACTAACTCTGTGAATCCAACGAAACTTAATACAAATCCAACGATACATACGACGAAAACCGCAACATTCGATGTTTTTTTGTTCATATCAAAGAATCTTGCTACGAATGCATAGAACATACTTACACCCGTGTTAAAAATCATTCCGAATAAAATAAATGACATAAAGATTGCTAGCCCTGGTGAGATGTCGTTCACAATTTTTAACATCGGCATTTGATAAGATGCAACGACATCGACTTTCGAGAAGATTGCAAGGTGACTCAGAATAATCAAAATACCGAGTCCAAGTCCGCCGACTAATCCACCTAGAGCTGCTGTTCTTTCATCTTTCTCAGCGCCCCCCATGACAAGCGACATCGCGGCACCTACTGCGATATTAAAGGAGACATAGTTAAGTGCTGAAATAAACCAGTTCGGTAAAGTTGTTTCATGATTTAGAGCGATTGGATTCAGTTCACTAAATGATAAATCCATTGTAAATATACTATAGACGCTAATCCCGATGACGGCTAAAACTAGAAAAGGTGTAATACTTCCAATCACACCAACTACTTTCTCAACGTTCATCAACATTGTGAAAATTAGCAAAACAACGAGTAGTGCACTACCGAAATAGGCAGGCATACCAAACTGTTGATTCCCAATCGATCCCGCGCCTGCAATCATGACAACGCCTACTCCGAATAGTGTGAAAACAATGATTGCATCAACGAGTACCCCTAAATATTTACCACTAATTTTATAAATTGCATCTTTATGGTTTGTCGTTCGCATTCTACTTCCTAATCGTGTGAGCGTCATCCCCATGTAAGCAAATAATGCGGTTGATAAAATAGCTGCTGCCGTTCCTAAATGACCAAAACTTGTGAAATATTGCAAAATCTCTTGTCCTGAAGCAAAGCCCGCTCCTACGATGATGCCAATAAAAGCACTCCCAATTTTCAAAACTCTAAACATCTTTTTCCCCCCCAATTTACTTTAGTTAAAACCCGTAAAAGTTTCTGAGCATGTCCTATTCAATTTTTCCTCTTTTGATAAAGAAGTGCCTGCTTCGTTATCGAAAGAGGCACTTTTTCAACTAACTTTTAACGACTTCTTTAAAACGCTCAAACTTTAACGGATCCGTTGGGATAATCGTGTCTACCCCGCGGATTAACTCATCAATTATTTTTCCAGTGACTGTTGCTAAACTAATCCCGTCACCCTCATGTCCTGCGGCAATATAATACCCAGGAATTTCTTCAACTTCTGAAACAATTGGTAAGTGGTCCGACGTCCAAGGTCTGAAACCTGTGTAGGTACGAATGATATTGAAATCATTCATCTCTGGATAGAATCTAAGCACTCTTCTTGCCATCGTTTCAACGACATTAATATCGATTCTTCCATCATAGCCAACAAATTGTCTACTGCTTCCAATTAAGAAGTTTTGACTTTCAAGTGGTTCTAGAACGAGTGCAACACCGTGTTTTTCTGTACGCTCATCCGTAATTCTTTCACGGCCAAATTTGTTCATTAAGTAACCGAATTCCATCACATTTCGCATCATGACCGGCTCTTGGCGTGAACCTACAAGAATATGTCCTTTTCTTGGAATAATAGGAATATCTAACTCTAGCATTTTTCCAAGAAACGGTGCCCAAACGCCTGCCGCATTCACTACTTTTTTCGCAGTAAACGTACCGTTTGTTGTCTCAATGATAAAGTCGTCCTTCTTCTTCATGCCCGTGACTTCCGTCTGTGTATGTAGTTTAAGTCCGTACTGCTTTGCTTTATCAATTAACGAATAGCAAAATAAATATGGGTTAATGAGCGAATCGGTTTCACATTCCAATCCACCTGGAATGTCATCTGCAAAATAAGGAGATTCCTGTCGAAGATCTGAACGATCCAATAAGTTAAACTTTAAGCCAGCCTTATTCTGGATATCTACCCACTCTTTTGCAGCTTCCATTTCAGTGTCATTATCACAAACTAGCAAACTGCCTAATGGACGGTATTCAAATGGCAAGTCAAGCTCTTCATGTAAATCAACAGTTAATTCCTGACTTTTCAACGACATAAGACTATCGAATCCAGGATCTTTATCAACAATTGTTATGTTTCCATCGCAGCGTGAAGACGTCCCACTCGCAATGTCATTTTTCTCAATTAATACGCAATCAATCCCCGATTTGGCAACATAGTAAGCGATTGCACATCCGACAATCCCACCGCCAATAATCGCAACTTCTGCATGATTCGTCGACATATTGTTTCCTCCTTTGACATAGAAAGAGCATTTATACTACATTATAGTATAGATAGTATTATAAATATAGATAGTATTAAAAATAACTTCTATTTTTATAGAAATTTGATTCTTATCTACACTTCTATGTTAAAATAGGATTAGACAACCTGTCAAATTTATTTTGCAATTATGTAAAAGGAGGAGTTGGCCCCGTGGAAAAAACAATTATTTGTAGATGTGAAGACGTTTCTTTAGAAGACATCGAAACTACCGCCAACACATATAACTGCTCAGCTCGAGAAGTTAAATTACGTACGAGAGCAGGAATGGGCTATTGCGGCGGACGCACGTGCCGACCAGCAGTAGATGCTGTCTTAGAACATGTTACAGGAGAAAAAGCAGGACATACAATACCATTAAAAGTACAACCTCCTGTTCGTCCTGTTACATTATCTGTTTTAGGAGGTAATCGAAATGACGACTAATCGTATTATGAATCATCCAGTATTAGGTAGGTTAGAAAATAAAAAAACCGTTACATTTACTTTTGATGGTCAAACATTTGAAGGCTACGAGGGAGATACTATTGCTTCTGCCCTTCTTGCAAACGGAATTCGACAATTACGTGTGCATGAAGAAACAGGTGAACCACGTGCCATTTATTGTAACATCGGACATTGCTTTGAGTGTCGTGTAACTGTAAACGAAACAGATACGGTTCGTGCATGCATGACCCCAATCCAAAATGATTTGAAAGTTGAAAGCGGTAAAAGACAACCGACACCTTTCAATACGTCACCAGAAAATTGGCCACGTACATATGCAGAATATGAAGAAAGAAATAAAGATAAGAAGGACGGTGATTCGAATGTTTGATGTCGTAATCATCGGAGCTGGACCAGCTGGTTTATCAGCGGCTATTGCTTGTCGTGAATCAAATTTAAATGTACTCGTAATTGATGAATTTACGCAACCAGGTGGGAGACTATTAGGCCAACTTCACCAAGAACCAACAGGCGAATGGTGGAATGGGATTAAAGAAACGCAAATTCTACTTGATAAAGCAAACGCTCTCAATACAACGATTAAATGTGGCATTTCCTGTCACCACATCGAGAAAACAGATGAAGGATATATCGTCCATACAAACGATGGCCTTCTTAAAACAAAAAAATTACTAATTGCATCAGGAGCCGCTGAAACAGCAGTTCCGATTCCTGGATGGACACTTCCAGGCGTGATGTCAATCGGTGCTGCACAAGTCATGACAAACGTTCATCGTGTACAAGTTGGAAAGAAAGGCATTGTTGTGGGTGTAAACGTTTTATCCGCGGCAATCGCACGTGAACTTCAAATTGCAGGCATCGACTTACATAGTATGGCCTTACCAGTCAGTAATCCGGTAACGAAAGACCATGCGCATCCAGGGAAAGTAATGGATGGCCTAGTTCGCATCGCACATTTAGCGCCTTCTGCATTTTTACGTTTCGGAAGTAAATTTGCACAGAACGCTAAAGTCCGCGAGTTAGCTGTTAAACTTTATCCTAAAGGCGGCGTAAAAATGTGGGGAATGCCGATCCACATTCGCAAAGCGATTTCGCAAATTAACGGAACCGATAAAGTCGAATCCGTCACAATGGTAGACATTACACCAGAAGGCGAAATCATTCCAGGCACAGAAGAAATCATTAAAGTCGATTTCGTTTGTATCGCTGGCGGACTATATCCATTAAGTGAACTAGCTTCCGTTGTAGGCTGTCCATTCCGTTATATTGAAGAACTCGGCGGGCACGTTCCAGTACACAACGAACAAATGGAAACGCCATTAGATGGTCTTTATGTTGCAGGTAACATTACAGGCATCGAAAGCGCCAAAGTAGCCCGTGCACAAGGAACTGTCGCTGGCTATGCAATCGCCGAGCAACAAGACAAAGTCGAAAAAGCGAAGGAAGAAGTAAAAGCAATTCGCGAAGCCGCTTCTATCCAATTCCACCCGCAAATTAAAGCAGGGCGCGCTAAGATTCATAGAGCTTTCCAAGAATATGCATAAAATAGATTTATGAGGAGAGAAAGTGCTATCACTTTCTCTTCTTTTTTTTGAGTCGTTTTCGGGAGCGTTGCGTACTTTTCTGGAAGCGTTGCGTTCTTTGGGAGAAGCGTTGCATACTTTTATCGATACGTTGAGTACTTTCGGGAGCGTTGCATACTTTTCTGGAAGCGTTGCGTTCTTTGGGAAAAGCGTTGCATACTTTTATTGATACGTTGAGTACTTTCGGGAGCGTTGCATACTTTTCCGGAAGCGTTGCGTTCTTTTAGAGTAATGGTAATTTCTTCCAAAATGTAAAATAAACTTACCACCTATAAAATTGAATGCAAATAGCCGTCCAATGCAATGGACGGCAAATTTGTGTTACTTCCTATATAGTTGTTCTTGATCAGCATAAAAATAATGAGTTTTCGGCGGTTTTCCTTTTCTACTTAATTTTGAATGGCGCAGAATAATACTTGCCGCATATTTCGATTCTAAATTTAGAAATGCTCGGCATTCAGCATTAGAAATCGTTGGCTTTATTAGTAAAAACCAATCTTCCAATACTTGATAAAGTTCTTGAGTGGCATATTTCCCACAACTGAGACAACGCCATTTTTGCCCCCTTTTCCTATTCATTAATCCATTACAATCGGAACATAATACTCCACTCTTTAATTCAGATGGCTGAAAGTTAAACCGTTCACAAGCTAACCGGTAGTTTTCGCGTGAACTTTCTTCTATCTTTTTAACAATTCTAGTAATCTCTTCGCCCGATAAAATAGCCGAGAGTTTTGGTAACCCCGATATATATCGCGGCAGCTGTTTTCGATATTTGACAAGTACAGTTTTTGGCATTTCATGGATAATCGTACGTTGATTTGCCATCACAAGAACACCTTCTATAGAAACATTAATATTCCGATTGGCGAGCCATCGACTAAGTGCTGTCTCTGTTCTAATAAGCTGATGAATAACGCAATCAAAATAATCCTTCTTGCCTGTCGGTGAGACTCTAATTGTTTTGCCTGATTCTTCATCAAAATAAACTGTACCATTATAATTTTTAATTTCTAATAGGATAATACGAGACGGAGAAAGGATAAGTGTGTCAATTTCAAACAAGTAATGGGGATTTACTTGTAACTTAATATTTTTCAAGATTTTTGTGCTTGGGGGAAAATTGATTTCATGCAAAACACGATCGACATTGAGCTCTCCTGAATAGCCAGCTTCAATTCGATTCTTTCTGTCTAAAATTTCATCGTAACGCTGATGCTGGGTCGGTAGTCTAGTTAATAAACGATTGATTATTTTTAATTCAATTGGTGGTTGTCGTGGTGGGCTTATTTGAACCCCTCCTATTCTGATTATTTAGTTTACATGTTATCGTTTTTCATCATAAAACGCAAGAACTAATTATAAATTGCTTTTCCCAACTTAAATGGTCATTCACCTGCATGTGAATGACCAACTTTTTTAAAAAGCCTTGTATGTTCTTGTAATAGGGCTGCCTCCTTTTCATTAAACGTTGAGGACTTTTACAGGAGCGTTGCATTCTTTTACCGTTACGTTGCATACTCTCGCATGCGTTGCGTACTTTTCATTAAACGTTGAGGACTTTCACAGGAGCGTTGCATTCTTTTACCGATACGTTGCATACTCTCGCATGCGTTGCGTACTTTTCATAAAACGTTGAGGACTTTCACAGGAGCGTTGTTTCCTGTTACCGATACGTTGCATACTTTCGACAGCGTTGCGTACTTTTCATAAAACGTTGAATACTTTCACAGGAGCGTTGTATCCATTTACCGTTATGTTGCATACTTTCGACAGCGTTGCGTACTTTTCATAAAACGTTGAATACTTTCACAGGAGCGTTGTATCCATTTACCGTTACGTTGCATACTTTCGACAGCGTTGCGTACTTTTCATAAAACGTTGAGGACTTTCACAGGAGCGTTGCATTCTTTTACCGATACGTTGCATACTCCCCAGGTATTCTGTTCGTTAACTACGAAAGTCCATTAAAATAATTCATATATACAAGTAGTAGACACGGAAAATGGCATTTCCATACCGGTTTTTGCCCCAACTTGCAGTTTTCATGGTATTTCTCGAGTGAATACTCAGTTTTCACGTCACTGATAGTAATCCGACCTCTTACATTTCTCACAAACAGCCTTTCGACCTAGATTCAAGTTTGTCCTAATGTATAAGCACCCGGGAATAAACGAATCGTGCACGGTTGAAAGGGCCGTAGTGTGAAAAACTTTGAGGAAGTTTTAGTACAGTATGAACCAATGATTACTGCGTCCATGCGACAGCTACATGTGTATCGTAATTATGAACAATTTAGACAAGTTGGAAGGATAGCTTTATGGCAAGCCTGGACAAGATACGAAGAAGGCAAAGGTCATTTTGCCCCATTCGCCTCGCGGAGTATACGTGGCGCAATGTTGGATGAAATCAAAAGGGAGCATCGATTTGAAGAACACATCGTTCAAACGGAAGATGAATTATTAATGAGTTTAGCTGGCGAAGATATAGTCCAATTGGAAGCTTGGTCAGAAAAGATTAGTTGGGCAATTGGACAGTTAACTGTAAAAGAAAAAGAACTAATACAACTTCTGTTTATCAATGAATTCTCCCATGTAAAATGTGCAGAATTAGTGGGGATTTCAATTCCAGGCATTAAAAAGAGAAGAGAAAGAATGCTGATGAAGTTACGGGAAATATTAAGCTAAACGTCACACAAAAACTACGGAAGTTCAAACAAACTTGTTTGGTTGAACTTCCGTGAATCGTTCTTAATAAAACCATTTAATCATTTTCCCCAACTGTTAAAGAACTTCCTAAACAAAAAACTATTCATTCGAAACCTAATCGAATTGAATAGTTTTAACGTAAATATTTAGTTATCATTACCTCGCTCATCAATAAATAATGAACCATCCGTTTGAATTTGTGCGTAAAAGACATCCTCAACATTCAAAATGTTTTTCTTCCTTAATTTCTTCATAACCCAATCCTCTGTTAAATCAAGTTCCTTCAGATTTTGATGAAGCAACTTGCCATCGGATATGATATCTGTCGGAAAATACTTCGGTTGAGTTGCTGCGGCTTTTACATCTTCTCTTGTCGCTTCAAGTAGTTGAGTTTTCTTCAATACACTAAGTTCTCCATTATTCTCTAGAATCGCCCAATCCACATCTTGAATCGAAAAAATACTTTGCTCCCGTAACAACATCATCACATCATCCATATGCAATCTCAACGACTTTAACGAACGTTCCAATATTTTCCCTTCACGGATTATCACTGTCGGTTCATCATCAAGAATTTTTCGAGCCTTTTTCCATTTTAATAGGATGAAACTCATCAAGATCGTTAAAACAGACCACCAGAAGAGTGCGATATAGCCGTTTATAAAATGTGTCTTCTCCTGCACACTAATCTCACCCGCAATCGAACCAATCGTGATTCCGTTAATATAATGAAAGTAAGAGAGCTGACTTAACTGCTTCTTTCCCATAAGCCGGGTAAGTATAAGCAATGTTATAAATGTAACGACAGCTCTGAACGTCATTTCCCAAAAAGCAATTTGCGATATCGCTTTGGTAACATCCATCCAACAATCGTCCCTTCTTCTTTATCCAAGTCTCTATAGTATGGTATAAACAGTAATCAATTATTCTTGAATGGTTAAATATAACTAGAATGAAGGATTATTTTTCGAATTTTTCAGGATATATCTATTAAAAATACAGAATTAATGCCGATATAAAAAATAGACAGAAAAATTAACAACGAAAAACTAATGAGAGTAATGTGATGGGCCCTTAAGACAAGCCCAAAACTATAATTGCCGATGAGATTTTTTCATCTTATTAAAAGGTTGATATTGCGAACGATAAGTAACATTCATAATCCGGACAATATCCTAGCTATCCTTAGACAGAAGAGCATGAACAGACAACATGATAACTTCAATTTTCATATGAGGGAGGATTGCTAATTTTCGTGGATAAATTAACGAAAAATAAAAAGATTAGCCTAGCGATGAAAGGAAGGACCCTTTCAAATGAACATAAACAAAACATAGCAATCGCAAGAAAAGGTCAAATTCATTCTGACAAGACGAAAGAAAAGATAAAAAATACATTATTGGGTAAAGGCGGAAATTACAAAACCAATCATCCCCTTGTGCCCAAATCAACAATGAGTCGTTCTCACTTAACCGCGGAAGATGTAAAAGAAATTCGCGATAGATATAGCAATGAACGTGGCGCTTCTTTACGCCGACTAGCAAGAGATTATTCAGTTAGTCGACATACGATTCACAGCATCGTCACTTACAGAATATGGAAATGAGTGCTATAGTTTGCAAACTATTTAATGCGCTTTCACTTAAAGTTCTACCAACATCAGTTCCTAAAATATGCCTTTATTAATACTCCTTTCACAAAATATTTCCCGAGAAATAAAATACAGTTATATCTCTTAATATTCTATTTTTTTCGACCCTGTGATAAACTAAATTAAGACAAAGAAAGGGTGGATTCAATGTATACAAAAACACTTAATAACGGAATGACAATTCCACAACTTGGATTCGGCGTTTGGAAAGTATCTGACGAAGAAGCTATAAGTACAGTAGACGAAGCCATTCAAACCGGATACAGACTGATTGACACGGCAAAAATTTATGGCAATGAAGTCGGCGTTGGAAAAGCGATTGCAAAAAGTGCTATTCCACGCGAAGAGTTATTCATTACGACAAAACTTTGGAATAGTGATCAAGGTTATGAACAGACTTTACAAGCATTTGATGAAAGTTTGGAAAAACTTGGTTTAGATTACGTCGATTTATATTTAATTCATTGGCCTACACCGATGTATGATACATACGTAGAATCTTACAAAGCAATGGAAAAGATTTACAAAGAAGGTCGTGCAAAGGCAATTGGCGTTTGTAACTTTGATATTGAACATTTACAACGAATTATCGATGAATGTGAAATTGTTCCAGCTATTAATCAAATCGAATGCCACCCATATTTGCAACAAACCGAACTAAAGGCATTTTGCCAACAACACGGAATTCACGTGGAAGCTTATAGTCCGCTTATGAATGGGAAAGATGTTTTAGAAAATACGACAATCCAAGAAATTGCAAAACAATACGGTAAAACACCAGCACAAGTCATTTTGCGTTGGCATCTGCAAACGGACACAATCGTCATCCCGAAAACAGTGACACCATCACGCATGGCGGAAAACTTGGACGTATTCGATTTCGAGTTAAATTCGACCGATATGGATAAAATCTCCGCACTAGACTCCGGTAAAAGAATTAACGCGGTACCGAGCGAAATGAACAGAAAATAATCTCATTCCCTTCCAAACACAAGTTTTGGAGGGTTTTTTATTCTGAGAAGAATCAAATGAAAAAAGTGATTACCCACAAGGCAATCACTCCTCCACTACAATTCTTCCATTATCAGTTTGCAGTTTCATCAAATATTTTCCTTCTCCAAAAGTAACGGTCCTTTCTTTTGTACCGAAAATAGTCACCATACCATTATCAGTTTCTGCGTTAATTCTAGCATTCGTCGGTTTATCGCTTAATTTCACATAAATTGCACCATTATCTGTGCGCAAATCAACATCGTGCGTAATGGTATCCGCTTCAAACGTAATACGTCCGTTATCTGTTCGCGCAACGATATTCGCACTGACATCGGAAATGGAGATTTGTCCATTGTCAGCTTGAAGTTTCACAACGTCCCCCTCACTATTTCCCAGTTTTACTAGACCGTTATCCGTCTCCAACTCAATCATTTTTGCATGTAAATGACTCGCTTCTATTAGACCATTATCCGTTACAACCTTAATCTCCTCATAGGTTCTTTCCGGCACATGCACCGTTAAAACCATACCTCTCATAGAAAAGTTCAAGAAATTGAACCACTTTTCTTTCAATTGAATGGATAAAGTGTCCCCTTTTACATTCGCTTTAAAATGAACGCCAAATTTCTTCTTACCTCCGTAAGTTATCGTTGTTTCTTCAGCTTGCGTTGGAACCAATTCCACTTTTGCATTTGTTGTCAGCAAATCGATTTTTTCATAGGGTTCTTTGATGATCATTTCCTCTTCAATGACTACCGGTTGATTAAACGTAAACCCACTCACTTGATTAACGACGTAGCGGGTTCCAAAAAACAGAAATAACAATCCAACGATAATGCCAACGACCAATACTTTATTGCGCATCTTTTAATCCCCTCTCTCTTGTCTATAGTATACGTTCCATTCGCTCCTTTCACCATGGGCCGGAGAATGGTATTGTTGTACAACTTTAGACTGAATGAGACTCGTTCTTTTACACGCCACTACATTTCCATTTCCATATGTGCTGCTTATTCAGGTGATAATTGCCTTGACACTGCTTGAAGGGGATGGACATACAGTATAAAAAGGAGGTGTATAGGATGAGCAAAATTTGTAGTAGCAGTGTTTCTCTTTATCTAGCTGGAATTTTGGCCGCAGTTGTTCTACTGGGATTAATTTACTTTGTCCCTGGTTTAATTGCTGGCGTTTCGACACTTCTCTTGGTGGGAATAATCATTCTTGTTATTGTGATCGTTTTATTCGCAATAGCAATTATTTTAAAAGGGCTATCCCGCTTATTAGCCTCGTTACGGCTTTAAGTACTTCGAACCCATTTCCCCGCTCTTAGCAAACCAACTGTCAGGGCTTATCCCCTGACAGTTGTTCATTTTTATTCTTCTCCGCGTGCAACTTGCATAATTTAATAGTCAACCATTAGAAAGGGTGATTGTTTGGCAGAAGTTGAAAGCTTTTTACTTGATCATACGAAAGTGAGAGCACCTTACGTGCGATTATCGGGATCGGAACAGCATGAAAATGGGGGCTTGCTTCAAAAATATGATTTACGATTACTGCAGCCGAACGAAGATGCATTGCCTACTTCAGCAGTTCATACACTGGAGCATTTGCTCGCGACCTATATGCGCGACGAATTAACTGGAATTATCGACATTTCGCCAATGGGTTGCAGAACAGGATTTTATATGATTATTTGGAATGAGCACGCGCCAAAAGACATTGCAATCGCATTAACAAAAGTACTTCAAAAAGTCGTCACGACTGAACATATTCCAGCTGTCTCCGCTCTGGAATGCGGAAATTATCGCGACCACTCACTCTTTTCTGCCCAACAATACGCAAAACAAGTAGTAGATGCCGGAATAAGTGATGATGCTTTTAACCATGTGCCTGTCAAGTATAATTAAAATCAGCAAAAAGCGACTTTCATCGTTAAAAGTCGCTTTTTGCTTTTATTCAAGCCAATTTTCACAATAACTATCTAAATAACCTTCCTGCTCCTCGATCTTCTCTTGCTTGCACTTTATCCAATGCTTCGTCTTCTCAAATCTTCCTTCAAATGCATTAAGGGAAGCTATCATCGTTCCTGGGGCCGGACCTCCCTTAATTTTCCTCACTTGAATAAAATTACGCGGACATACTGCCTCTTCAAATTGCTTTCTGCTCAATTTAAGAGGCCGCTTCACCAATCGAATAAATTCTTCCTGTAGGATTTCGTATGTGAGGTCGGAAAGCTTTTGATCCGGTGTTATTTTTTGAATACTAGTGCTCACAAGATGATGCGCTTGCCGAAAGGATAGTTTCTCCACACGAACTAACGTATCTGCCAATTCCGTTACATTCGCAAAACTATCCCTCGCACGTTTTTCTAGCACTACTTTATTGACCTTCATTGTTGCAAATACGGCTGTTAGTAGTTCATAAATATCGGCTAGTTTATCAATCGATTGCCATAGATAAGGCTGTAAATCATCTTCTGTATCATTGATATCACCAAAAGGCGTATTATGAATCATTGTCAACACTGTATTCGTGTCACCTACAATTGCTGACAATAAAGCCCGACTATGTTCGAGTGCAACTGGATTTCTCTTTTGCGGCATAATCGAACTCACTTGCACGTAAGGGTCCGCGATTTGAATGGCATTGTATTCGTGCGTGACCCAAGTTAGAAAATCTTGAATCGACCGCCCTAAATTTAAACTTGCCACTTGGATGGCAGTGGCAACTTCCATTAAATAATCAGCGCTCGCCACACTATCCCAAGCATTTTCTATTACATCGTCAAACGCTAATAATGCACACATTCTGTCGCGATTTACTTCAAAACCTGAAGTCGTCAATGCAGCTGCGCCCATACTACTACGATTGACTGTCTCAAAAGCCGCTTGAAGCCTTTTCGTATCTCGCTCCAATTGATCCATTAATCCTTTTACATAATGTGCAAATGTTGTCGGTTGCGCTTGTTGGGTATGTGTATACCCAATCATGATCGTGTCTAGATGTTCATTTGCCAAAAAGTGTAAAACGCGTTGGAATGTTAAAAGCCTCTCCATCATCATCAGTAATTTTTTCCGAATCGTCATCCGATATATCGCAATCCCCATATCATTTCGGCTTCTTGCAATATGTAAATTCCCTGCAATATCCCCCGCCTTTTCAATTAATTCATGTTCTATCCTAAAAAATAAATCTTCATAAGTGCCATCATACGAGCTCTTTTTATAAAATTCTTTATCGATTTCAGTAATCGCTTTCCCAATTTTCTGCGCTTCTAATTGAGTCACCAATCCTTGCTCCTCCAGCATCATTAAGTGCGCAATATTAATTTGCATCATATAATCGACAAAATTTTCCTTCGCACCATTGTAAGCCGGTTCGAGGATAACTTTTTTATATGTTAAAGAAGGGAATTTTGTCCCTTCTTTCATTTCAATCAGTTTTCTGAAGTGGGATTTCATCATGCTTGATTCTCCTTTTTTCAGCGTGATAATTACTAAAATGCTTAATTAAACTAGCTTATGCAAGCCAAATCTAGCAAGTGAATGAATTAGAAACTAGCACATGACAGAATACTAATTTATCAGATAAAAAGGTTTATATTTTTCGAAGCCGGGAAGACAAAATACACGTGCGAAATAACGAGAATTAAGGAGGATTTTGAAACCGCTAGCAACGTGCCTAACGATGAAAAAAATAAAACAATATCATTTTCATTAGAGGAGGAATCAATAGTGGCAGTTGATAAACGAAGTAAAAAGTATCATTCAAGAATGAGTGTCCAGGAAGTAGGACGTTTAGGTGTTGAAGCTGCAACTGAAAAATATGACCATGAAAAAATTAGTCGTAAAGAAGGTGAAATACACACGAAACAAAATAATAGGTAAATGAGCCAGTAGATTGCATTATTCAAAAAGAAGCCAATTCGTGTATTTGAACTGAACCCCGAATAGTGGACACTTTAAAAAAAGTGACCTATTCGGGGTTTTTTCTGTTTTAAAAACCCGTTATACTAAAAAAAATACTTAGAACGGGAGATTTTCGAATGAGTAAAATAATTTTCAACGAAATTCAAAGAAAGCAACTAGAATCAAATCCAAATGTCGCCTCTGTATCAGATCGTGCCATTCAATATAATGCGGAATTTAAAATACGTGCCGTCAAAAAAAATATGAACGGTAAGGGACCGACTCAGATTTTCATGGAGAATGGATTTAACTTGGATGTGATTGGAGCTAAAAAAGCCCAATCGGCAATAAGTCGTTGGAAAAACACTTATAAAACATTGGGGGAACAAGGTTTTTTAGAAGAGCGTCGGGGGAAAGGCGGCACAGGTCGCCCTTCCACAAAAGATATATCATCTGAGAAGAAATTAGAAAAAGCTGAAGCCCGTATAAAGTATTTAGAAGCTGAATTAGAATTACTAAAAAAGCTAGAGGAACTCGAAAGGCAGGTGAAGAAGTAATTTTAGCACCCCGCGAAAAATACGCATTGATTAACGAGGTCATTCGGAAATATCAACTAAAGAATATGACGCGTTACCTTTGTGCTTTAACAGGTGTAAGTAGAAGTGGATACTATGCCTGGCTTCAAAATTCGGAGAAACATGCGATTCGTGAAGAGCAAGATTATCAAGATTATTTATTACTAAGATGCATTTATGATGCATTCAAAGGGAAAATTGGGTATCGAGGACTTTACATGGCATTGGAAGAACTAGTGGTGACACCGATGAATCACAAAAAGATTCTCCGCTTAATGAGAAAGTATAATTTCTTTGCGAAAGTGCGTCGAGCAAACCCATATAAATATATTGCGAAAGCAACACAGGCACATCGTACGGTTCCTAACCATTTGAATCGAGCATTCAATCAAGATGAGCCCGGAAAAGTATATTTAACTGATATTACTTATTTACAGTACCGTAATGGTCAAACAGCTTATTTATCTTGTATCAAAGATGTAGCAACCAGGGAAATCGTCGCTTATGAACTTTCGACTAGCTTGAAAATGGGATTGGTTTATCGCACATTAGATAAATTAGAAGAGACATTAGACGGAAATATTCACCCAGAAGCAATGATCCATTCAGATCAAGGTGTCCATTATACACATCCAGAGTATCAAGGACGCGTTAAGAAAATAGGCTTACTTCAGTCGATGTCACGTCGAGGAAACTGTTTAGATAACGCACCAATGGAGTCTTTCTTTGGGCATTTTAAAGATGAAGTAGATTATGAGGAAGCATGTAATTTACGTGAATTAAGGGAAATGATAGACGAATACTTGGAGCATTATAATACGACGCGCAAACAATGGACGTTAAAAAAGATGACTCCGGCACAATACCGAAGTCACCTAATTGCAGCCTAGACTGTAAAAAGTCCTTTTTATTAAACTGTCCGTAAATAAGGGTTCAGTTCAATTACCGATTGGCTTCCCTTTTTTACTCCGATATTTATTATGCTCTTCTCTCTTCCAAAGTCTCGTACATAGCTTTTGTCTTTGTGTCATTTAAATTAAAAATTAATCCTATTCCTATTAAAATTAATACGAACGTGATAATTGGCATCCCTGTATACATTTTCAACACACCTGCAGCGACTTCTGCGGATTGAGATTTAGCGCCGGAAACAAAGCCGACCCATCCAAGTGAATAACTACCTAGCGCCGCGCCAATCCCCATTCCTACTTTTCTTGAGAAAGAATAGATGGAATATAGCGTTCCATCATAACGTTTCCCTGTTTTCAATTCCGTATAATCCAAGCAATCTGTGACAAGCGCCCAAACAATCATGATGAATACGATTGAGCCAATGGTAGCAAGATTATATAACACGATAAAAACATACACATTTTCTATGGCAATCATCGTGATGAGCGTCGATGCAATTAAACTAAATCCAGCTGTTGCTATAATTAACAGCCGTTTTCCAAACTTCTCAACAAGTTTAGGAACCGTAATGAATAAAATAGCTGTAATGGCAATCATGAAAATTGAGTTAATTGCAAAAGCACTTGGCATTCCATAGTATTCTGCAAAAACAATTGCGGCTAATTGGTTCACACCGTTAATCATAATTAACGAACCTACTGAAGCAATCATCATTCCAATTAAAGGTCTATTTTTCATTGCAGCTTTTAAAGCGTCTGTAAATCTATATTCTGACTTTTGACCATTTGAGTGTTTATCTCGAATACGTTCTGTCGTCAATCTTACAAGTCCTGTATAGGACAATAACGAAAGAATACTAAAAACGATGGCAACCTTAAAGAAACCACTTGAAATCACATTTCCTGCATCATCGTAAATAAACATGGGAACAAAGGATAATGCACCGATTCCGACAATCATACCGCCAATGGCACGCGCGCGAGATAATTTCGTTCTTTCAATGGGATCTTGCGTAATTACAGCAGCCAACGACCCATAAGGAATAGAGTCTGCTGTGTAGGCAACACCGAAAAACAAATAGACAGCAACGACCCATATGTGAATAGCTGTTGTTGAGAAACTGGACACATCAGCGAATGCTAATAATAAAGAAGCAGCTAACAACCATTTCGAAATATTTATATAAGGTAAAAATTTATCCCCACTTTTCCCAATTTGCCAACGGTCTGGAATCGTCCCCATGATAACATCCGTCACAGCATCGAATATACGAGCGACTAAAAACAACGTCCCCATGAAATAAGGACTAACGCCCAATACGTATGTCGCAAATATTAAGAAAAAAGAACCTATATACAAATTAACAAAACTACCACCAATGTCTCCGAGCATATAACCAATTTGATCCCGGATGCCAAACTTTCTTGTTTTCATATTATTTCCTCCAATAATTCGTATGTTCATAAGTAAAATAGAGTGAATGCGTTTTCATTAATTTAAAAAATTAAGCAGATGACGAGCAAGTAGTGCAATATGATACCCTTACTACTCGCCCTTATTTCTTTATGGCAAACTTACATATTTCATCAAATCTTTATAACCAATGAGTTGTATGCCATTATTCACCAAGAAATCTTTCAATTCATTTTGCATAAATACCTCATAATCCCCAATTCGACCTTCTGAATAACGCTTTAATCCACGTGATTCAGGTGTATCCTTCATTGGATGGAAAGCAAAATGCGTCAATTTTCCTTTGGGTAATTGCTTTAAAATCGATTTGGCCAATTGCAAACGGTCATTTCTCCCATATGTATGTTCGACGGGCAGACCAGCGATTGCATCCACAACTGGCAAACCTTGTGCGGCAAAACGATTGATTTTTTCTTCCGGTACATTAAATAATGTCTTCATGCTGTCCGCGAGTGAATCAGCCATTCCAGGTAAATTAAATACGACAGGAAGCACTTGATGTTTTTTATAAAAATCAAGATAAGCATCGATAAACTTAGGATTCCAAAGTGTGCCAGAATGGGAATCTACATGTGTTGGCGATACGCCCATATTTCGGGCAACGGTTAATTGAGCCTCTATTTCAGTCGCCACATATTCTGGAAGACCAGTTTTCATCACTTCATGTTTATCCTGCTTAAAATAACCATTTTCATCTATGATTCCAGATGAAGGGTCAAGGGTTGAAACTGGACGCCAACGATAGGTCTCGTATTCACAGTTTAAAGTCAAATGAAGACCAAGATCTATTTGAGGATGATTTCTAAACACCTTTGCAACCTCAGGAAACCACGGACAGGGAACCATCGTAGAACCCGACGAAATCGTACCAAAATCAAGCAGTTCAAGATACGCATCGATTGATGATTGCGTAATGCCAACATCATCCGCATGGACTACGACAACTTTATCTTCTTTTGAATATCCCATTTTCTTAAGAATTGGATTCATTTCCACCAAAAACGCCTCCTATTTTCATATTTCCCGATAAACAAAAGCGCTTACATTTGTTAGTAAGTTTTGTAAGAACTTTATTAATACAACGATTATATAATTTTCTATCCTAAAATAGTTGCAATAATATAACGTCTTTTTACACTAAAATTGCACTTCGCACCCAAAAAGTCATTTTGCTCATTTTCACATGAACAAAACGACCTTCTATGACTTTCTTCTATATTGATTAGGCGTAATTCCTACTTCTTCCTTAAAAACTCTTGAAAAATATTGTGAACTTGTAAAACCTACCATATGGGCAATTCCGGTAATTGGAAGTCGAGAATATACGAGCAGTTGCTTCGCTTCCTTTATTCTCCTCCGATTTCTAAAGTGGCTAATTGTGACGCCTTTTTCCTGCTTAAATGTCCGCATCAAATGGGACGGATGAACAAATAATTGCCTAGCTATTTGTTCAATTGGAATTTCTTCCGTAAAATTCATCTCGATAAAGTTCTCTGTTTTCAAAACAAGTGAGTTCTTCTCATTATATTGAAATCGATTTATTGGATTGGAATAATAATTTAACATATCCAAATGGATTTGCTCGAGACGTGAAATCGCATCGCTATGTTCAATTAAAATCGCATACTTCTCCGTCATATAATGGGCTTGTACCGCACTTAAACCGCCTTTTTCAGCAAAATATCCGTAAAGTGTATTGTGGGAAAGAAGGAAATTTTTGTAAGAACGGAGTTTATTTCCAGGATTTCTTTTTAGTAAATCCATAGAGTCATCTCCAATTAGGCGATCCACATCCGCCACATATTGTTTTGTCGCTCCAACATCTCCTTTTTCAATCGCTTTTAGCAATTTCTCTCTTAACTTATGGGCTTGTTCAATAATTTGCTGCTTTTCAATCGCAATCGTTTGTTTTTCATTTTCGGGGAATTGTTCCATAGGAAATCCTTTCTTGTTAAATTCATGTCATCGATATTTAGTATAATTTCAACATCGATAATTACCACAATTTTGGGCATATTACGAGATGAAGTCAAATATAACAAAACGGAGGTCAACATATGCCAAAAAATTTCCCAAGACCCAATGACACTGAGGCGGATCATGAAGAGAGAGTGGAAAAAACAATTCGTAATATGGAATCCGCGGAATTCGCGGCGGAGTTTGCAGAAGGAAAAGAACTAGAGGCGATTAAAGCGAAAAATAAACGTCGTGAAAACGCCTTGCGAGGCACACATCCGGAGACGGACAGGAAATAATATTAAGAGCAGCTTGACTTCTATCATTGATTGATGATGGAGGGCAAACTGCTTTTTTCTTGATTTCTTTTGGCGTTGCATTATTCGCCTAGCGTTGATTACTTTTATAGAAATGTTGCATGCTTTCTTGTAAACGTTATGAACTTTTATTATAACGTTGCATACTCCGGAAGGCATTGATTACTTTTGCAGAAACGTTGCATTCTTCCTTAAGAACGTTGTGAACTTTTATAATTGCGTTGCATACTCCGCCTAGCGTTGATTACTTTTACAGAAGCGTTGCATGCTTCCTTAAGAACGTTGTGAACTTTTATAATAACGTTGCATACTCCGCCTAGCGTTGATTACCTTTATAGAAGCGTTGCATGCTTCCTTAAGAACGTTGTGAACTTTTATAATAACGTTGCATACTCCGCCTAGCGTTGATTACTTTTATAGAAACGTTGCATTCTTTCCTGTGGACGTTGTGAACTTTTGTGAAAGTGATGATTACTTCCCCTAATGTGGATTACATTTACATAAGCGTTGTTCTAACAGCTTTGGCAAATCAAGTAAAATAGGATAAAGAATCATTCGCTTCGAAAGATTATCACAGCTAAAAAACGTCCATCTACTATCAATAGTAGATGGACGTTTTTAATAAATTCATAAAGAATACTAAATTCCTAAGCATTAATTGGATTAATTCGACATATACCAATTTCTTGCACATATACATTATACAAACACGTTTTATTATATTCCTCATTTGAAAAACTTGTTACTAAAAATGTACGACGGTTTGTTAGGCACTCCCATTTAAAGGAGGTGAAATCAAATGACAACGTACGAAACGCTTAGCTTGCTTCTGCAACTCTCTGGCGGATGGATTGCTGCGATCTCGGTGTTGTTGTCGGTGATCTTTTTCTTCTCTAGAAAGAAGTAACCGTCTTCCCTCGGCAAAAGTGTCGACAATTACTTCTTTTCTTAGGAAAACATTTTTACTGTACCAAACATAGATACACCGTCGTACGAGGTAAAAGAAAGTGAGGATTAGGACTGCTGTAGGACTGAATGCTCAATGACAAACGCCCAATCCCTTCTTATTGTATGTTAACTTTTCTAGTATATGAACACTTTTTTAATAGATTTACAAATTTAAATGACACCATTTATTTACAACAACGCGGTTTAGCTCTTGTTTTCATTTGGGCACCTTCCCCATAATGACTAGTTAACTAGACTTATGCAGAAAGCATGACTTTCAGCCCCCTCCTACAGCAGTTTTAACGTGTTTTAACTATAAACCTAAAGGAGGATTTATTTTGGCAAATTATGTGCACTTGATTCCTCATAAAGTGATTGTGAACGTAGCGGAAGCTAATGAAGTACCTACAGGTGTTGAACTGATTCAGGCGCCGAAAATTTGGCCGACAACTAAAGGAAAAGGGATTACCGTAGCCGTTCTAGACACAGGTTGCGATAACCATCCCGAATTAAATGAACGAATTATCGGGGGTCGGAATTTTACCGACGATGATCGAGGCAATCCAGATATATTCTTAGATTACAATGGGCACGGCACGCATGTCGCTGGCACAATTGCCGCCCAGGAGAATAAAAAAGGGGTCATCGGCGTCGCCCCCGAAGCAAACTTGCTCGTTGTAAAGGTGTTAAATAAAAAAGGGGCCGGACAATATGATTGGATTATTCAAGGCATTCATTATGCAATCGAACAAAAAGTGGATATTATTTCCATGTCATTAGGTGGACCGCAAGATGTGCCTGAACTGCACGAAGCAATAAAAAAGGCAATTGCGCACAATATTCTTGTTGTCTGCGCGGCTGGCAACGAAGGCGATGGCAATGAAGATACCGATGAATACGCCTATCCCGGCCATTACAATGAAGTGATTTCCGTTGGCGCGATTAACCACGAACGCAATCCGACCGACTTCACGAATTCGCATAATGAAATCGACGTAGTTGCGCCAGGCGAAGAAATTCTATCAACCTATTTAAATGGAAAATATGCAACATTAAGCGGCACATCAATGGCAGCCCCCCACGTATCCGGTGCACTCGCGCTAATTAAAAATTTAGTGAACGACAGTTTCGAACGCGAACTGACTGAACCGGAACTGTATGCACAACTGATTAAAAGAACAGTACCATTAGGCTTTTCGCCGAAATTGGAAGGTAGCGGACTCGTGTATTTAACTGTTCTTGATCATTTGAAAAATGTATTTGAAGGTGAAAAGAAATCACTCGTGTTAAATCCTCGCGTTCCGCTCTAAAGCTAGAATAATTGAAAAAGGAAGCTGACAATTTGTTGTATCGTCAGCTTCCTTCATGTCTTTATTAATTATTTCACCAACATCTTTTCCTTAATAAAGCTTTCTAATACATCCTTCAAATTCGGACTACTTACTTCATCCAACTCATAATGCACACGTGTATAAGGTTTGTTAATCGAAATGACTCGAGATAAATCCATTGGCGTGCCAATAATCACTGCGTCACAATCAGCGTTGTTAATCGTTTCCTCTAAGTCCTTCAATTGTTGTTCCCCGTACCCCATCGCTGGAAGAACGTTGCCAATATGGTCAAATTTATCAAAAGTATTTACTAAAGAGCCTACTGCAAAAGGACGTGGGTCAATGATTTCCTTCACACCTAGACGTTCCGCCGCAACTGAACCAGCACCGAGATGCATTTCCCCATGCGTTAACGTCGGGCCGTCTTCAACGATAAGTACACGTTTTCCAACAATACTTTTAGGATGATCGACTGTAATTGTTGATTCGGCTTTAATGATCGTACTCTCAGGACTTGCGAATTTAATATTATTCTCCACAATCTCCACTGCTTCAGCAGATGCACTGTCTACTTTATTAATAATCGCAACGTCTGTCGTTCTTAAACAAACTTCACCTGGATAATATTTCAACTCATGTCCCGGACGATGCGGATCCAATACAGTGATGGCTAAGTCAGGCTCGTAAAATGAAAAATCATTGTTTCCACCGTCCCATAAAATGACGTCACATCCATCAGGATCATTTTCCGCCGCCTCTAAAATGTCCGCATAATCCACACCCGCATAAATAATATTTCCGCGCGCTACATGTGGTTCATATTCTTCCATTTCTTCAATCGTACAGTTATGTTTCTTTAAATCTTCAACCGTTGCAAAACGCTGAACGCGTTGCGCATTTAAATCTCCGTAAGGCATTGGATGTCTAACGGCAACAACTTTTAAATTATGCGCAAGTAAGGTTTCAATCACTTTTCGTGCCGTTTGACTTTTCCCAGTTCCCGTTCGCACTGCACACACAGAAATAACTGGTTTATTACTCTTTAACATCGTACTTTTCGGCCCAAGCAATGTGAAATTCGCACCCGCTGCGTTCACGACTGCACTCACACCCATGACCTCATCATAACTGACATCACTATAAGCAAACACACACTCGTCTACTTCTAGTTTTTGAATTAATGCAGGCAATTCATCTTGTGAATAAATCGGAATCCCCGCTGGATACAATTCCCCCGCTAATTCACTCGGATATTTACGACCATCTATATCAGGAATTTGTGCTGCTGTAAAAGCAACAACCTCATATTCGTTGTTATCACGATAATATGTATTAAAGTTATGGAAATCTCTTCCTGCCGCGCCGATAATAATCACTTTTTTTCTACTCATAGCGTTCCCTCCCGAAACTGTAACTAATAATCATAATTATAACCGTTACTGCATATTAATACAACTATTTGTTTAACAAATAATGAGTGACTTACAGTTCCTCATGCATTGTTAATAGAATATTCCTAAACATCTGGTAAGATAAGATCATTAGTCTATTAAATCATTCGATAGGGGCGATTATGATGGATCTTGAATTAACAAATAAAAATGTTGTTGTAATGGCATCGAGTAAAGGACTTGGAAGGGCGACGGCTTTAGAGTTTGCCAAGGCAGGGGCAAATGTTTTCCTGACAAGTCGGAGCGAAGCATCATTGCATGAAACAGCAGATGAGCTCAAACAACTATCTGGAAATAAAAAAATCTACTATCAACCATGTGACATGGCTTCCGGAGAGGATATTGAAAATCTTTTTCAAGGAGTCAATCAGAAACTAGGTTCAGTTGATATTCTCATTAACAATACGGGTGGCCCTAAAGCGGGTGGGTTTGAAGCAGTCACTGATGAAGACTGGTTTGAATCCTTCGAGAAAAATTTGCTCAGTTATATTCGGACAACCCGGGCAGTGATTCCGCATATGAAAGACCAACAATTCGGTCGTATTATCAACATCTCCTCTTCTTCTACCAAAGAAGTAATTGATCACTTAATTCTTTCAAACACATTCCGTTCTGGCATGGTGGGCCTTACAAAGTCACTCGCCCGTGAATTGGCACCACACAACATACTCGTCAATACTGTAGGACCTGGCCGCATTGAAACGGACCGCCTGATTGAACTCGATACGATTACAGCTGATAAAAAAGGGGTTTCTATGGAGGAAGTAGTCGACATGAACAATCGACATATTCCGTTAGGTCGCTATGGTAAGCCGGAGGAATTCGCCAAGATAGTCGTGTTTCTTGCATCCAGTGCGAACACTTACCTTACAGGGCAATCGCTCGTTGTGGATGGCGGGATGTTGAAGGCGTTGTAATCGGTTTAGGTACTTGTGGCTCATAATTCTATCATTATGCTAAGCCCGTTATTTCAACATTGGACGGGCTTTTAACATTGTTTACGCATAATTGAACTATGCATAGGGAAATCCAAAAATTAAAAAGTCGACAACTTACACGATTGTCGACTTTTTACTTCTACTATTTATTTTTATTCCCCGACATACTCCCATACAACATGCGCAACAGATTTCGCGGCGACGAGCAATGCATCTTCATCAATATCAAATTTAGGATGATGATTAAAATAGGCCTTTTCAACACCCTTTGGTTTACAGCCGATATAATAGAAGGTGCCTGGTACTTTTTCCAAGTAATACGAGAAATCTTCTGAGCCTGATAACATTGGGTACTCGGCAACTTTCGTAATCGCCGGGTCGTTGGCGTTTTCTAGAATTGACGCAACTTCCGAAGTAATTTCAGGATCATTATATAACGGCGGATAATCTGGGATGTAGGTTAATTCGCATGTAACGCCGAATTCTTCTTGAATCCCGTTCGTAATCCGGTGCATTTCTTTGTCGATGATTTCTGCCGTTTTGTCGTTCATATAGCGGACATCGCCTTCAATTTCAATGCGGTCTTTAATGACATTAAATGTTCCTTTTCCATCAAATGAACCAATTGTGACAACACCCATCTCAAACGGATTGATTCGCCGACTGACGATTGTTTGCACAGCAGTTACAAAATGCGCACCTGCAACGATTGGGTCATTCGCATTTTGTGGCGATGAACCATGTCCACCTATCCCTTGAATCACCAACTTAAAATACGATCTTCCAGACATCGCATAACCGCTACGATAACCGATTTCGCCAGCTGGGTTTGTTGGGAATAAATGTGTGCCGAAAACAGCATCTAAGTCGTCTAAAATACCCGATTCCACAATACTTTTTGCACCGCCCGGAGGTGTTTCTTCCGCATGTTGGTGAATAATTTTGATTGTGCCTGCAATCGATGACTTTATTTGAATCAAACAATCTGCCAGAATCATCATATAAGCCGTATGCCCGTCATGACCGCACGCATGCATAACGCCTTCGTTTTTCGATTTAAACGGGACATCCGTTTCTTCGTGAATCGGCAATGCATCGAAATCTGCACGTAAACCAATGACTTTTCCAGGTTTATCACCTTTAATTGTGACGATAATTCCGTAGCCGTTTCCGACATTCGTTTGAACCTCTACATCTTTCCCTTTATAAAAATTCTCAATATATTTCGCTGTCTGTTCTTCTTCAAAAGAAAGTTCAGGATTTTCATGTAGATGACGTCGGATTTGAATCATTTCATCTTTTCGACTTTCAAGCATGTCTAATAACTTTTGCTTCAACTTGCACCGCTCCTTATCGTCTAAAATTCATCGTAAAAATTTCACTCGCCCAAATAATTAATTCAATTTTAACATTCGACTTTATTATGAGCAATCGGAAAATTATCGATTTTAAAAAACGAAAGATCATGCCATCTTTCGTTTTTTTACTCGTATTTACTTAAATAAACATCCCTGCAATGGCTGCGCTTAGTAATGAAGCAAGCATTCCACCCGCAACTGCCCGAATGCCTAGTCGTGCAATATCTGGACGTCTGCTCGGCGCCATTTCGCCCAAGCCGCCTAACAGAATTGCAAGTGAACTTAAGTTTGCAAATCCACAGAGTGCAAAACTGACGACAATAACCGTCTTAGGAGAAAGCGCTGGAATTTCAGGCGCAAATGCCGCATACGCAACAAATTCGTTTAAGACGAGTTTTTGACCGATGAAGCTACCTGCCGTCACTGCTTCAGCCCACGGAACACCAATTGCAAAAGCTAGCGGCGAGAATATGATGCCTAAAATGCCTTCAAGTGTGAGATTTTCAAATCCAAACCATGCGCCAATGCCGCCTAGCATGCCGTTGATCAAGGCAATTAATGCAATAAAAGCAAGTAACATTGCACCAACATTTAACGCGAGCTTCAAACCATCGCCTGCCCCGCGCGCAGCAGCGTCGATAACGTTAACCGAACTACCATCTTTCTCCATGTCAAATTCAGTAACAGCCGCTTCGTCACGTTCAGGGATCATGATTTTCGCCATAATCAATCCCGCCGGCGCTGCCATAAAACTTGCGGCAAGTAAGTATTCAAGTGGAACACCTAATAAAGCATAGCCCGCAAGAACTGAACCTGCAATCGAAGCAAGTCCACCTGTCATCACAGCGAATAATTCAGATCTCGTCATATTTGCTAAAAACGGACGAATGACAAGCGGCGCTTCCGTTTGACCGACGAATATATTGGCAGCCGCGGAAATTGACTCGGGACGACTCGTACCAAGAAGTTTAGACAGCCCACCGCCAATTAGTTTAATGACCCATTGCATAATTCCGAGATAATACAACACGGATATTAAAGATGAAAAGAAAATAATAATCGTTAATACTTGAAACGCAAACACAAACCCGAATTCATTTGTATCAGCGGCTGGCCCAAATAAAAACGCAACCCCTTCACCCGCATAGTCAATGACATTCTGAACTTTCCCTGAAAACCATTCTAGTGCAGCTCTTCCTGTTTTCCACTTCAAAACAATAAATGCAAAAAGGATTTGGATCGCCAATCCAACTGAAATCGTTCTAAAATTAATCGATTTCTTTCCATCCGACAATAAAAAGGCAATACAAAGCACAACGAATATGCCGAAAATACCCCATAATAAATTCATAAATTCCACCTCTGTATTTCATTATTTCCATACGGTCAATCATTCTGAAAATGCATAACACTGCGTCATTATCAGCCTTATCCCAGTTTGGACATTCGAAATTTTATCAAATTTATTCACCAAAGTAAAAGGACTGAATTGTACAAAAAGCGAATAAGAAAAGAAGCTATTTCTAGACAATATCTAGAATTAGCTTCTTTGTTATTTTAATACTATTTTCAAATAAATATTAATGCAGCAGCTTTTCTCCACTTAATTAAAAATTAGGATTTTCAACACTTTATACATGAGTAAATGAAAAAATAAAACACAAAGTAAGAAGATTCTTTATCAAATACATTTTAGAAAGGAATATAAACATGACAAAAAAAGATTACCTTCAAAAAAGCCTAAGAAGTCTAGCGTTCGATTTAGATTCTGAATTAGAAGCGATTAATGAAAGACATATCATTCTCAATGATATTGACTATCTACTCGGACATTTACGTGTAGATATGGATAACA
Organism: Sporosarcina ureilytica; assembly: GCF_001753205.1. GTDB lineage: Bacteria > Bacillota > Bacilli > Bacillales_A > Planococcaceae > Sporosarcina > Sporosarcina ureilytica. The sequence continues at coordinate 3,017,597 of NZ_CP017560.1, forward strand.
TAAATCCAGAGTTAGTCCCATTTTATTTTAATCAATTTCTGAGTAGTGTTAGAATTATTGAAGAGCTTTGTCGTTATACAATAAATGATTTGAATAAAAACTTCCAAAATACTCAAAACATTAAAGACGCAATCTTCCAGAAGGTGGTTAAAGATGTTAAAGAGGAAGGTTAACTTTCAAGATATGAAATACAAGTCGTGCCTACATCGAATGTGTTACATGTAGGCACGACCCCATTTTCGTTTACTTTGTTTTCTTCACGAGGGTTAATTCAGATAAGCTTCACATTATTCAAACAGTAAACTGATCTGGTGCAACATTTTTCTTGATTTTCATTGCAATTACATAAACAATAATGGATACAATAAGTGATTGAACAGCAGGCAGACCCCACGGACTTATATATTGTGATACATACCCAACAATAATCCCAATCACCATAGCGATTGTTGCCATCCAATTCCAGCCATCATGATCTTCCCATTCTTGTTTGCGTACCAAGAAAAAGTCAGCTATCATTACTCCAGCAATAGCCGGATATAATAAAGCCGTCATATATAGGAAGTCCATAAAGTAATCGAGAATTCCCATTAGAGCGACAATTATCGCCAAAATTGTACCTAATAATGTTAAGAGAGCCCTCCCCTTCCCGGAATTTACATTGAAAATATTTGCCAGTGCCAATCCCATACTATAGTTATTTACTAACTGAGAAGTCCATGTCGCAAACCATAGTATTAGAAAGCCCCACACCGGAAACCCTAATCCCATCATTACGTTTACGATATCAGCATCCCCAACTCCGACCGCCATAATAGCTCCGACTACGAAAAGAGGAAGACCGACAAGTACAATCCCACTCGGAATGATTATATTGTCTTTCCAAGTTGGTTTAGCATAACGTGTATAGTCTGACGCAATAACCCATTGTCCTACATTCGCACCTATAACTAAACTGATAGCAGCCCAAATTGTCATCGTTGGCGTTGGTTGCCAGGAAGTGATTGTTTCCCAACCTGTATTTCTCATTGCATAATAGATTCCACCCGCTATTAATACAAGACCGGCCGGAACTGCAATATAATCAGTCCATTTCATGGAGCTATAACCAATGATTGACGGTAATGCAAAAAGCAATCCACAAATTACTGTAACAGTCGCCCAACCTATCCAATTATGTTGATAATCGATTCCAAACATCGCTGATATCGCATTTCCCGCTACTGCAGTTTGTAACGCCCACCAACCCAATGAAACGATGAATATTGTAAAACCGACAATGACCTTTGCTTGAACGGACCCAAAACTAGTACGTGCAATTACAGATGAAGAACGCCCTGTCTTCGCGCCAATATATCCTTGTAGTGTATTACCAACCCACTGTATACCAAATAACGTAATGATTAAAATCAACAGTATTTTTGATAAACCAAAACTTGCCGTTAAGGCAGCTCCGACCATAAGAACCGGAATGGTAAATTCTAGTCCTCCAAAAATCATTGTAGGAGTAATCCAATGTTGACGTGCCGATTCTGGTATAGCATCTAATGCCTGATCTTGCTCTAGAAAGCTGTCTGCATTTCCTTGTTTAACATTCTCTACTTTCCCCACTGCATCTGTTTGTACCATATCCTCCTACATCCTTTCATTATTAAAATAGAATAGAATAGGAAATTGCAATAATCTCCTATTCTACCAATTTGTGATTACATTAACTCTTCACTAATGCATAGACAAGTTCTACCGGACTATCCCCTTCGTTCACACACCAATGCGCTTCTCCTGCGGGTATGTAGGAAGCTTCTCCTGCCTTAATGTCAAAAGTCTTTCCTCCACTTTCCCCGCTTAAAGCCCCCTTGATAATAAACGAGTATTCATGTTCCTCATGGGAGGTTGTCCCTTCCACTGGTAAACGTTCTCCTGCTGGAATAGAAACAAAACCAAATTCTACTTCAGCACCTGAAAACTGATTTTGAAAAAGCATTTGGACAATTTCTTCTGAAATCCCAGGTCTTTCTATTTTCATGATGATTCCTCCATATCTCTAACAGGCAATTCCACATATTCAAATGTTTGCGGATTGACCTCAACCCCGAAATGTTCTTTAGCTTCATTGACAGTGAAATAACCATTTTTCACATCCATCGCGACTTGTTGAGCGTCACGTTTTAATGGATTTCCGTAGCCTCCGCCAGTCCCCGTCATTAATCGTACAACATCATTTTTTTGTAATTGATAACGAGGATAAACGCCATACGGTCCATCTACCTCACCATTCGCTTTATGAATATAAAACTCGTTTGGTGAACCTTCATTTCCTTTGTTCATACCCCACGGTTTAAACTTATTTCGTCCATAAGTGATAGTTGCTGCTTGACCATCAGACATAGCACGGTAAGCTCTAATTACACCTTTACCACCTATATATTCACCAGCACCTGCACCATTTCCATCTTGTCGTAAACTATATTCATCTATTAACACACCATAACGAGTTTCTGCAACTTCTACTGGTACGTTATATGTTTCGCCGTCCGCAACGCAAAACTGTCCTGAAGCTCCGTCTTGTCCAGCTGCTCCTCCCCATCCCCCTACAGATGGTTCAACTATAAGAAACGGATCATTAGTGTCTTGATGTTGCCCGCTCAGTGTGACGGAACATACCGAAAGATGATGTCCGGCAGTTAAGCGATTTGGTAAATGCGGTGCCATAGCCTTCCAAATCAAATCCAAGCTTCCTAGTAATGTTTCAAAGTAATTGGATACTGGCACAGGACGTTCTGCTGACATAATCGACTTTGGATCCACGATAACTTGAAGTGGTCTAAAGACTCCATCATTCACATCTTGTTCAGGATTTGTCATTGCTAAGAAAATAACTCGAACTGCAGATACTAGCCCAGTATACGAACAGTTCATTGGCCCTGGAACTTGCGGGTGACTCCCTCGAAAATCACAAATAAAATCATCTTCTGTAATCGTTACTTTTACCTTGATTTTAAATGGTCCATTCCCCATCCCGTCAGTATCAATATAGTCTTCTGCTTCAAAAACACCTTTCGGTAGCTTTTTCAATTCTTGACGTGAAATCGTTTCTCCATGATCTAATAAATAATCAATTGCTGCTAATATCGTAGCTTTGCTATGTTTATCGCAAAGCTCTTTCAATCTTCTATCTCCTGTACGTAGAGCAGCGACTTGCGCCCACATATCGCCTAATGATAAATCTGGGAAACGAACGTTGGAACGGATGATTTCTACGATTCCATCATTCAAGCGATCTTCATCATAGAGTTTAATACAATTGAACTGTAGACCTTCTTGGTAAATATCAGTAGCGTCATTCGTAAACGAACCTGGATCTTTTCCACCCACTTCTGTCCAGTGCGCTTTATTCGCAGAAAATGCGATGAGTTCCCCTTCATAGAAAATAGGCATTACTAAACCAACATCAGAAAGGTGAGAACCTCCCCCATTGTATGGATCATTAATGATAATGACATCGCCTGGTTTTAATTTATCCCCCGGGTATTTTTTCAACGTCTCTTTTACCATAAATGTTAGCATTCCGATAAAACCAGTAACGCCATTCCCTTGTGTGAGTAGATTTCCTTTTGCATCTGTTAAACCGCTCGCATAATCAAGTACTTCATAAATAATCGGACTCATAGAGGTTCTTGCTAACGCGACAAACATTTCATCGCCTGCCGCCAACAATGAATCTTTAACGATTTCTAATGTAAATGGATCAACTTTTACAGCGGTCGTCATATTATTTTTCCTCCATTTCAATAATGATATTGCCATAAGCATCTAAATGTAATTGCTGGTCCTCGTAAATAACTGTAACTGCTGCTTTTTCTTCAACGATAGCTGGACCTGAAATCACTTTATTTACCGGCAGCTTTTCTCGGTCGTATACAGGTGTATTCACCCAACCTTTTGCCTCATAATAAACATTCCGTTCTTCTTTTTTCGCTTCTTCTATTGAAGTATTACGTGTGATTTTTCCAATCGTTGGCTTAGGTACTTTTCCAAGAGCTATAACATGCAAATTAACAATTTCAGTTTGGGCGTCCTCAAGTTTAAATGTATAATTTTTCTCGTGTAAACGATGAAACTCTTCAATAATTGATTGTTTATCTTCTTCTGTCCAATCACCATTTGGCACAGGTACTTTTACTGTGTGCTCTTGACCAAGATAACGCATATCTGCAAAGCGCTGGAACTCAACCTTGTCCGCTTCCATACCTTCATCTTCGTAATGTGCTAGAGCATGTTTCTCAATTTTCTTCCATTGGTTATTCATTTCATCTAAAGAAAGTCCGTTCATTCGCTTAATAAACGTTTGGATGTAATCATGTCTGAGATCAGTCATTAACATTCCCCAAGCCGAAAATACTGGTGAAGCAATTGGTACAACTACTTTCCTAACACCAAGCTCGAGCGCTAATGCAGGCGCATGCATTGATCCGCCCCCGCCAAATGCAAGTAATGTAAAGTCTTGTGGATTATGTCCTTTTCGAATTGAAATTAATTTCAACGCGTTCAGCATGTTAGAATTTGCGATTCGAATAATACCGAGTGCAGCTTCTTCAGCCGATATATCAAAATGATTACCTACTTTTTGTTGAATAGCCTCCCGAACACGGTTCATGTCGACATCATAATCAAAGTTTTTAGGTGAGAGTCGGCCTGTTAATAAATTAGCATCTGTAGTCGTCGGTTCTGTACCTCCCAGTCCATATGCCACTGGACCTGGTTTAGCTCCGGCAGATTGAGGACCTACTTTTAAGGATCCCGCATTGTCTATCCAAGCAATAGAACCTCCACCATTTCCAATTTCAACGATATCAACAACCGGTGCTTTGATAGGATAACCTGCGTTACGACTATCCCTTTCAATATAATAATCTGTGGAAACTTTTACTTCTCCATCCTCAATAAGTGAACATTTCGCCGTTGTCCCACCGATATCAAATGCAATAATATTTTCTTCACCAATGAGTTCACCTAGAACCGCAGCCCCAAATATACCCGCTACTGGCCCTGATTCAACCATATTAATTGGCGCTTCTTTCGCATTATCAAATCTTGTTGTACCGCCGTTGGATTGCATAATGTATCTCTGTCCAACATCAATATGTTCTTGTAATTCTTTGTCTAATTTATCAATATAAGTCGTTCCAGCAGGTTGAACGTAAGCATTTAACACGGCAGTGTTAGTTCGCTCATACTCTCTCCACTCTTGAGTAATATTGCTAGAAGCTGTCACTAGAACTTCTGGCCACAGCTCTTGAATAATCTCAACTGTCTCTTGCTCATGTGCAGGATTTACATAAGAATGTAAATATGAAATCGCAATCGCTTCAACGCCTTCTTGCTTAAAATAGTCTACACATCTTTCAATATCTTCTCGTTTTAAGCCAGACAGGACTTCTCCTTTGTAGTTAACACGTTCTTCAACTTCAAGTCGTAAATGACGATCAACAAATGGCTTAGGCTTTTGATAGCGAACATTGAATAAGTCAGGACGATTCCCTCTAGCAATCTCTAAAATATCGCGAAATCCCTTCGTTGTTATTAATCCAGTTTTTGCTCCTTTCCTTTCAGTCAAAGCATTAATTATTACAGTTGTCCCATGGATGAACATCGACAGTTGCTCTTTATCTACCCCAGCCTTTCGAATGACATCCATAACTCCCTTTTCAAAATTAGGAGGCGTAGTATTACTTTTTGCAATCCCTACTTGCCCTTCTTCACTTACGTATACGAGATCTGTAAATGTACCGCCAATATCTGTAGCCACTCTCATTTCTTCAACACTCCTTTAATGATTAGAAAATAATTGGTGTAGTAATGCTTAATATGACTGCATCTTCCCTAGTTGGATTTTCCCAAGTGTGCTTTATCTCTGAGGGAAAATGAATGGTATCTCCCGGCGCCAAATGGTATGCAACCTCATTTAAATAAAAGATAACTTCTCCTTGTAAAACATAATAAAACTCTTCACCTGGATGACTGTAAGCCTGTTCTTCTTTCATATATGGAGGGAGAACTACTTTCATTGGCTCTAGTTTTCTGTCATGGAAGGTTCCTGAAAGTCGGGCATAAAATCGTTCTTCTCCGTTCATCCTGAATAATTTTTGATCTTTTCTACTTAAAAAATAATTATCCTCATCATTTTCCTCAGCAAAAAAGTAAATCATTGAAACACCCAACGCATCAGCTAATTTTTTTAATGAAGTAATCGATAAAGATGAAGCCCCCCTTTCAATTTGCGATAGAAAACTAAGTGATAATCCTGTTTCCTCACTAAGTTCCTTTAAAGTTAGCTCTTTCTCCAACCTTAAATTTTTTATCTTTTTATGAATCTCTTCCATAGCGAAATGCTCCTCAATAAATTATAGTTTGCCTAAACCCTTTGTAGACAGAACATAATAACTACACTAAATTATAGGTAGACTTTAATGATTCTGAATATAACATAATATATCGCATATTGGAAGTGCTTTTTTGAAATTATCTGTCTTAATTTTTAAAAATATTTTCCTCAAACTAGAAAAAAGCTTCTAAAATTACATTATCACTGTAATTTTAAAAGCTTTCGTGTAAACAAAATCCAACGTTATGAAAATTTAATAGAAAAGCATGCGATGAATTGACACGACAAAACAAAAAAGACAATCAAATCGTTCATCAGATTGTCTTTTTTGCAGTCATGCAACAGCTTTCTCTTATCTATTTAATTTACCGCCAAATACGCTACCATCTTCTCAGCCGCACGTTTACCTTGCTCAATACAGTCCGGAATGCCGACACCTTCATATCCCGCCCCGCAGAGGAATAGGCCAGGTTTTTGTGCTTTGAGACACTTCCTAACTTTTTTCAATTGTTCAAGATGATGAATTGGATATTGCGGCATCGAGTGTATCGCCCGAGTGATTGTATGGGACGTTGGGGTGGCGGTTATCCCCATAATATCTTTAAGGTCTTTTTGGACATTTGCCAATATCTCTTCATCTGACCATTTTACCCATTGTTGATCCTTTTCGCGCCCTACATAACATCTTAGTAAATACTTGTTTTCTGGAGCCGCATGTAGCCATTTTGACGATGACCATGTACACGCGGTGAGGACAGTTCCTTCATTCGCGGGAATTAAGAAGCCTGTTCCGTTCATTGGATAAGTAATGTCTGCTTTATCGAATGTTAACGAGACGTTGGCGACAGAAACGTAATTGACTTTTTCCAACAAATGAATAGATTCCACGTCTGATAATAACGAGGCCGCATGGTGATTGGGCAATGCAAAGACGATTCCATCCGCGTGAAGTTTAGTTTGATCATCTAAATGAACTTGATAGCCATTATCCCTTTGGTCGACTTTAGTGACACCTTGCCCTTTGATGATTCGGATCGATTTCAACGTTTCTTTCAACGCTTCTATTAATGTTGACATGCCGTTTTTATAAGTTAAAAACATACTCTTCTTTGCGGCATCAGGTAAATTCACAGAGGCAGGGCGATTTTTCATTCCAGCAGCCATCCCTAAAATCAGGCTGCGATGTTTCTGTTCCATTTCAACTAAATTCGGGAACGTCGCTTGAAGACTAAGCGTATCGGTATCCCCCGCATAAATCCCACCAAGAAGAGGTTCTGTGATATTCTCCAAAACTTCTTTTCCTAATCGTCTTTGGATGAAGTGCCCAAGCGATTCGTCTTCTAAAATTTTCTTCTTAGGAAGCAATAAATCAAGAGATGCCCGTAACTTTCCTATAGGAGAGATTAATCCCGTTTTCATGAACGGTGTTAATTTTGTCGGAATTCCTAGCACAAGTCCGAGCGGCATTTGATGTAATTTCTTTTTATGATAAATATAATTCGTCCTTGCATTTGGATTCGTACCAATCAATTCATCCTCAAGCCCAAGTTCTTTTGTCAACGTAATGATCGGTAATTTACGGGCAAGAAATGCATCAGGTCCTCTTTCAATGATAAATCCATCCTTACGTAGCGTTTGAATTTTTCCGCCCAATTCCTCACTTTTTTCAATTAACGTAATGTCGACCGGAATCTGCTGCTCATCAAATAGCTTTTTCGTATAAAATGCAGCACTTAACCCTGTGATGCCTCCGCCAATGATGATTACTTTCTTACAAGGTTTTTCCAAAACTACTACTTCCTTTCTACTATTGAATTGTCAATCATACCCTCAATGCTTTTGGAATATAGGCGCAATATGGATCGCTTTCAAGGTAGTCCCCCGTCACCGCATAAGCACGTGATCTGGAACCGCCACATATATTTTTAAATTCACAAACACCGCATTTCCCTTTCAGTTTGGACTTGTCACGTAAGTCCTTCATAACAGGAGAACTTTGGTAAATATCTGCAAGCGATTGTTCACGTATATTTCCACACGCGATTGGTAAAAATCCACTTGGATAAACCGCACCTGTATGGCTAATAAAAACAAACCCATCACCATCATTCACTGGCTGTGGTGCACGACCTAGGATATCAGGACGCTTCAATATTTCTTCCTCACCTAATCGTTTTCTTTCTTGCAAATAAACTCTTCGATAATGAGGCGCTTCGGTCGTTTTCACACCATAAGGCATTTTTTGTTGAATCTGATAAAGCCATTTCATGATTTCTTCATGTTCCTCTGCACTCACCATGTCCTTTTGCATCCCTCTACCTGTTGGGACAAGGAAGAATGTGCTCCATAAAACCGCACCCATTTCTTTCACTTTTTCAGCAATCGCTTCAAGATCATGAAGATTATATTTGGAGATCGTTGTGTTCACTTGAATCGGAATGCCAGCTTCTTTCAAATATTCGATGCCTTTCATCGTGCGATCAAAAGACCCTCTTGTGCCGCGGAAATGGTCATGAATTTCTGCACAAGAACCATCCAAACTGAATGCCCAGCGTGACAATCCAACTGCTTTCGCTTTTAGAATTGCGTTACGCGTAACCTTTGGCGTAGCACTTGGCGTCATCGAGACAGGAAGACCTTTCTCTTCAATCGAATACTTGGCAAGCTTAAACAAATCCGGACGCATTAAAGGATCCCCACCCGTAAAGACAAAAAGAGGGTTATCCATTTCCGCAATTTGATCAATTAGATGCTTGCCTTCTTCAAAAGATAGTTGATACGGATCGGCTTCATATTGCGCCTCTGCTCGACAATGCAAACATTTCAACGCACACGCGCGGGTTACTTCCCAGATCACAATAAATGGATGCACATTAAAATCTCTTTCCTTATTCAAATTAAACATGGTTTACACTCCTTTAATTTTGCGACAGCAGTAATAACAAATCGTTTAATTAAGAATAAAGAACTTTCAATTTTCCCTATGTGATGTAAATCACAATATCCGAATAACATTGTGTCGAAAATACGAATTTTCTCTCAAATATGGCTATGCTCGTTTCAATGATGACAATTCATTGTTGAAAGTAAGATTATGGTGCCAGTCACTCATACATTCATGTTTATTTAAACAAACGTGTTTATTTAAAATTTCTTGTTTGTTTGAGTGACTGGTACCTAAACGACAAAAAAAAGAAGACAACCCATCGCAAAATAGGTTGTCTTCTTTCTATTATTTGCGAGTCAATAAGCAGATGGTTGACACACGCTTTTTTATTAAACTAAAACAGGCTGCTTTCTATATTGATTCACCGTATGATGTTCTGGTAAGCGGTCATTGCCGAATAGTTTCTTTCGGAAGGTGCCCTCTTCGTATTCTTTCTGTACGAGGCCACGTTCTTGTAAAACGGGTACGACATGGTCGACAAATTCCTCGAACGTTCCCGGAGAAATAACATAGGAAATGTTAAAGCCATCAATTCCGAGATCGACCAATGCTTCCATCGCATCGGCTATGCTTTCTGGCGTTCCTACTTCAACATGACCTAATCCGCCAATGCCCACAAATTCCGCTGCCTCGCGAACCGTCCATTCTTTGCTCGGGTCTGCTTTTGTAAAGTTTTCTACAACAGATTGAATGGCCTCGCTTTTCACGTATTCAAGTTTATCGTCAGGGTCATACCCGGAAAAGTCGATTCCCGTCCACCCGCCGAATAGTGCCAAGGCACCTTCATAACTAATATGTTTTTTATATTCTTCAAACTTTTGATTTGCTGCTTCTTGTGTCTCACCAATAATTGGCGTGAAGGAAGCAATAATTTTGATATCTTCAGGATTTCGTCCCGCTGCCTCCGCTTCTTGTCGCAAGGATTGAATTGTTTGCTTTGTCGTTTGTGGCGTTGGGGTACTAATAAATACAAGCTCTGCATGTTTCGCCGCAAATTTCTGTCCTGTGCTGGAAGCGCCGGCTTGGAAAATGACGGGTGTTCGTTGTGGAGAAGGTTCACTTAAATGTGCACCCGGCACTTTGAAATACTTTCCTTCGTGCTGGATATCATGAACCTTTTCCGGATCGGCATAGATGCCCTTTTCTTTATCGACCACAACGGCGTCTTCTTCCCAACTGCCTTCCCATAGTTTATAAACGACTTCCATATATTCATCCGCAACTGCATACCGCTCTGAATGACCGATTTGATTTTCTTTCCCGATATTTTTGGAAGCACTTTTCAAATAAGATGTGACGACATTCCAACCAATCCGACCTTTCGTTAAATGGTCCAACGTCGACATGCGTCTTGCAAAAATGTAGGGATGTTCATGGCTTGTCGAGGCGGTTAATCCAAAACCTAAATGCTTCGTTGCTTGCGCCATAATCGGAACGACAAACGCTGGATCATTTAGCGGTGCTTGAACGCCGTGCCGAATCGCTGCATCACGCGATCCTTCATATACGTCATACACCCCTAATACATCCGCTATAAAAATCGCATCAAAGCGACCTCTTTCCAATACCTGTGCCACATGCGTCCAATACTCCGCATCTTTATAAGTCGAAGCTTGATCATCGGGATGTGTCCATAATCCCGCGGAATAATGTCCTGCACAATTCATGTCAAACGCGTTTAAATAGATTCTCTTTTTTGTCATGTGAATGAACTCCTATCATTATATTTATTAAATCGAATAAAACCAATACACAAACTAGGTTTAATGGTTTGTAACGACTCATTGTCATACCGAACCATACAAAAAAACCTCTTCAACAAAGGAAGAGGTTTATCTATCATACACTCTTCCTCATCTCTCAAATGTTAAACATTTGCTGGAATTAGCACCTTTTCGCATTTGTTTATTACAAATAGGATGGTTGCCGCAGGATCGTAGGACCAGTTCCTCCCCTGACTCTTGATAAGGAATAATATTAAGTTTATTTGGAATATTTTCATCTTACATAACTTCTAGTCATCTGTCAAGGACGATTATGTACAAATTACAGTCCCCATTCCTTTCTATTTTCTATATTTCTGAACATGTCTATCATCGTATGAAGCCGGAGTTTTTGCTGTACTAACGTGTATTTGGAAACGTTGAGGCTAATGGTCATTCCACCCTCAAATGTAACGGATGTCACATCTTTCTCGATGATTTCGATGTGAAAATGGTGATTAAATATCCATACATTATCAAAGCTTTTGTATGAATGCGTTGGAAAAGCGCCGATTGTATAGGGTGCAATTAGTATTGGCGTCTTGTTCGGATAATTCAAGTAAGCGCTTGCTGCTTGCCGGCGTCCTTCCATTGTAGATGCATAACGCATACAAAATTTGTCGAGCAACGTATTTGGCGCATACTCTGAATACAATATGTCATCCACGGTATAGATTTTCGACTTGCAACCATTCTTAAAATAATGTTCAATTGCCAACACACCATCAACCTTAAAAGCTTTCGATTTGACCATTCCATTTCCTCCCTTATCCACCAGCCTATTTATATCTAATTACCTATACCGTTTAATATGTCTATTAAATCAGTAAAATGTAATTATTACCACTATTATAATATATTCTGACTAGAAAGGGAAGATTTATTAATGCTGGTGCCAGTCACTCATACATTCATGTTTATTGAAACAAACGTGTTTATTTAAACTTTCATGTTTGTTTGAGTGCCAGTGGTCGCCCCCCTATTTGTAATTCCTGCGAATTTTAAAGTCGTTGAAAGATATCACTAGAAAAAACGATAGATAGAACTTAAAAAGATGACTGGCAGTAGCCCTTTGATTAAAAACTCAATAAGCAACGGCTTCTGTTCTTCGTTCATTTGAACACGTACCATTCCTGCCCCTTTTGTAACATTCGTGTCGTACAGCACGATTTGCGATGCATGTTTATGGCAATGAGGGCAAGTAAACCGATAAGCTGTGCTTTGACTTCTAGGCGTCCTTTTTTCAACACGGGGCGCCCAACGTAATTTCTTAGCTTCAGGTCCTGTTATCGTATGTATTTCCTCACATTTGCTACACTGAAGCCGATGTACGGCGTTTTCATCATATATTTGTCGGGTCATACTCCTAAACATACGAATTGCATGATGAAAAAAGTTAAATGCAACAATTAGCATGAGCATTTGACCGATTATTTGCATGCCATCACCTCTCCATTTACTTATTTAACCATATCAAGGTTGAGGAATATTATACCATCGTTTCTCAAGTAGGATCCTATGCAAACCACAATCATAACCATTTATATCCTCGAAAAAACAAAGGCCAATCAATGATTAAATTGATTGGCCTTCCGTTTTTTTATGCAATTGAAGCGTATTGCGCACGTAGCATTTTTAATCTACTGCAACAAATACACCCGGTCCATCCGCTTTGAATGTCGCAACGCCATCTTTGTATTTCAATTTGTACGTGCGATTATTCGCTAAGTCTAGGACAGTCAGTTTATTTGTTTTCCCAACGTTTGAAACGTCAACTGGGATTGTCACCTCAATATTTTCTTTGCCGATGTTGATAACTGAACCTTCACCCGCGATAAAGTTAAATGCGTAAACATCGGAAATTGCCCTTTCTTCAGTCGCATCTTCTTTTGTAAGTGCAATTGTTAATGTACCATCTGTTCCTTTTGATAGTTTCTCAATCACATTTCTAGCAAGGTCGAATGAGAATCCATCGCTGCTCTCAATAACTAAATCAGCTTTTGATTTCACAATCGTATCGACAATTGCTTCGTCGATTTCGATGTTCAGTCCATCGTCATATGCTGGAACTTCGATTATGATTTGTTTTGATTTATTGCCAATTTGTTCTGCAATTTCGTCCGGAGATACAACGTATTCAACATCTTCCGGCTCTGGATCAACAATGACTTCCTCTTCGTATGCAACGACAAAGCTAGCTTCAGCACTATTGCCTGCTGCGTCATTAACGAAGATTGTCACTATATTTTCACCGTCAACAAGACCAGTTACATCGAATGCGAATGAACCATCTTGTGAAAGATTCACAGGTCCGCTTGAGATCACCTTACCTTCCGTATCTTTCGCTTCAAATGTTGTCGTAAGTTTCGTATTGACATCATAGCCAAATCCATCGCGTGAGTAATTGATATAGTTGTCAATGACTGTTCCTGTAAATGCGTAAGTTGATTCTTCCGCAACATGTGCTTCAGCTGATTCAATCTTAGATTGGGTACTCTTTACAAAGAGCGGTCCATCCCAATCAAAAATAATGTCATCTCCATGCTCGTCAATATTTAGCCCAGTAAAGTCTACTGTGTATGCACCGTCTGGAATCGTCTCCAAACCAGTACCTCCCCAAGGCGCATATTGACCATCAATATCCAAGTAATAACTACCAGCAGCTAAGAAATCGCCAGCATGTAGATACCCGATATACCCATCGCCATAGTAACCGCCGAATGGATCAAAGAAATCCCATAGCTCAATGTAATTGAATAAAACATTATTGTGCAAATCGAATGATAATCGAACTGGGTCTCCTTTGCTATCTGCATGGAAGGATACGTCGTAACCCGAAAGTTCGAAGTTTTCGATGCCAGATTTCGCTTCCGCGACCGGTGAAAAGTCAGCTGCAAACGGCAATGATAAATTCGTTTCGCCGTCAGTAATGTGAATATATCCCAGAAGTTCACTTCCTGCTGGTGCATCCGATTTCGGTGCTTCAAGTGTTACGTTTAATAACTGTTCGCCATTAAGCGTAAATGTTGATTGATCAACCGTAACTTTCGCATCGCCAAATGCTTTCGTTACTTCTACTGAAACATCGTAATCACTCGCGTTAGCCGAAAGATTTTTCACATGAATTTGTTTCGTTACTGATACATCACCATTCGCGACTTGAGGAAGATGTCCAAATGTGACCGTTCCTTTTGTGTTGTCAACTTCTTCACCGTCAGATACGACTGTATCTAGCGCATAAGCGAGCGCATTCGGGAATACTGCCTCAAATGGCTGAACTCTTCCAGGTCCTTGCGCGAATACATCATATTTATCAGTATCTAATACCTTTGCCGTATTGGATAGCGCGACTTTTACGTCAAATGCATTCCAGTCTGGATTTGCGTTCATAATAAGCGCTGCAACCCCTGCAACATGTGGTGTTGCCATTGATGTTCCTGTCTTACGCGTAAAGGCTTTCGCGTAATCTGCTTCTGGGTTTTCTTTTCCGTACATTGGAATCGTTGACATAATGTTTGTCCCCGGTGCAGATACGTCAGGTTTAATATCAAAATGTGGCGTTGTTGGACCACGTGAACTTGAATTATTTACTTCATCGCCCGTCGTATACGCGACGTTGAAGTCTGAAAATGTTACTGTTCCTTTGTTTGATGCAAGTGCTGCACGTAATGCATCCCCTTCTGTTTGAGACATATCGAAGGATGGAATAAATTCGAAATCATCCCCAAGGAAAACATTAGATGGTCCAGGTGCGCCCGTACCTCCGCCGAAGTTGTGAATAAATGTTGCCACTGCGCCCGCATCTTTTGCTGCAGCAATCTTATCGACAAATGGAATTTCTCCACGGGAAATAAGTGCCACTTTTCCATCTACGTCAAGCCCCTCAAAATCAGAAGGTTGTCCAACTCCTGGAACTGCAACGACCTCATATTCTCCCGCAAGTTGTTTTTCGAGCTCAACACCGTACGTTGTTCCCATTAGGCTAATGTTGGATGTGTTTGAATAATCGCCTGCTGCAACAGATACATTTGCATCGTACATTGCTTCAGGATTTGTCGTGTTTCCAACAGCAATTCCAAGTGCCGCCGCTGCTGGCGTTCCAATTGTACCGCGGTTCGGACCAGAGTTTCCTGTTGCTGAAACTGCTACAGTTCCTGCTAGCATCGCGTTGTTAATCGCAATTGTATCCGCAGTCGTAGAAGAGTTATTTCCGCCGCCTAAAGATAAGTTAATGACGTCCATTCCATCTTCTACAGCTTTGTTAATCCCTGCGATAACACCCGCATTCGAACCACTGCCGTATGCACCAAGTACACGGTATGCATACAATTCTACTGCAGGCGCTAGTCCCGAAATGCCGTATTCATTGTTCCCAAGCGCCGCAATCGTACCCGCTACGTGCGTTCCGTGAGAGGTGTAAAACGAGCTTCCATTTGCGTTAAATTCAGGTCTATCATTTGGACGCTCAGATGGCGTTGTTTCATAAGGATCGTCATCAGCACGTGGTTTTGCATAACCCGTATCATGTGGAATAAAGTTCCATCCACCTTTATAGATGCCATCGAATTCAGGGTGATGATAGTCGATTCCTGTATCGAGGACCCCTACTTTAATACCTTGTCCTTTAAAGCCTTTGTTCCAAATTTTTTCAATTCCTAAGAATGATTGACTTGTATCCATTGCTGGACTCACTTGTCCATTTTCATTTACAGAAGTGTCTTCGAAAGCATGAACTTCCACAACCGGCTCGACAAGTTTTACTCCTTTAATGTCTAACAGTTTCTTAAGGTCATCTGCTTTGACTGTTGCGGAAAAACCATTTAGAACCGTTTCAAAGGTATACCCCTCTTTAACAAGCAGTTTCTTTAATTTCATTTCTTGCTTAACTTGCTTTTGTTGTGCATTTACTTTTTGTTGCGCTTTTGCACGTTCAGATGCGGTAAAAGGAAGATCCTTCACTTTCTTTTTCCCTTCCGATAAAGCAACTGATTCCTCTGATAGTTGGATGATGACTTCTACATCATGCTGCCCCTTTTCCTTTTCTAAATCACGATGTAGTGTAGGCTTTTGTTGCAGCAATTGATCCTGCTCAAAAATTGCCTGTTTCATCTGCATAATACTTTCATTCGGTACAGAAGACTTTTTCAGTGTAGTCTCTGTTTTTGCCGAAGCAAATCCTGGCGTTAGAAGCGTAAACACCATGAAGAAAGCTAGTAAACTACTAAAGAACCTAATCGATTTTTCTTTCCCCAATTCCATTCCTCCCTAAGTTAGTAGTTGTCCGAATTGCTAGACAACAACAACTTACCACAAGTTGAATAGCGGAGAATGTTGGATTTTGTCACTAATCGAAAATCGTGCCAAAGTATGAGTACGTTTTATGGTTCATTAGACATTTAATTCCGTTATATTCGGACTATTTAGAATGTTAATAGGTTGTGGGGACTAGATTTAGGTATCCGTATAAAATTCGATAACAGTGCCAGTCACTCAAACATTCATGTTTACTTAAACAAACGCGTTAATTCAAACTATCGTGTTAGTGTGAGTGACTGGCACCCAAATTAATATTCCTACTACCAAATACATAGATTAGTGACATCAAAGGGGGGTTACTATGCATTGTACGAATTGCTCTGAAGCTATTTCAGATTTAGCCGAAGTCTGTCCGAAGTGTGGCGTAAGACAGAATACCGTAAAGAAATACTGCCACGGCTGCGGAGAACCTGTTAAAGAAATCCAAGAAATGTGTACGTCGTGCGGAGTAAGTATTAAGAAGACAAACAAGTCGTCTGGCACGGGAGAAGCTATGCATCCAGCGATTCCAGCATTATTGTCATTCTTAATAGCAGGTTTAGGCCAACTTGTGAACGGACAAGTGGCAAAGGGGATTGTATGTTTTATCGGTTCTATTATTTTAGCTTTTATTACAATAGGTATTTCTGCAATTATCACAATGCCAATGTTGATCATTGATGCCTATTTAATTGCTAAAAAACGACAAGAGGGTAAGCAAGTAGGGGATTGGGAATTTTTCTAACGTTCTCCGTATAGTAAAATGACGTATTGTTAAATCCCTAAGCAAATTATTTTGCTTAGGGATTTTTTCATTATAATGGTATAATGGTGCCAGTCACTCAAACATTCATGTTTACTAAAACAAACATGTTTGTTTAAACTTTCACATTGTTTGAGTGACTGTGGACGCCCCCCTTATAATGGACAATGACTCTTAAGTCAATTCAAATTTATCCATACACTCTTTACTTCTGTATAATTATCTAAAGCATAAGAACCCATTTCACGTCCAAATCCGGATTCTTTATAGCCGCCAAAAGGTGAAGCTGGGTCTGTTACATTGTAGCAATTCACCCAAACTGATCCAGCTTTTAAACGATTTGCTATATAATGAGCATTCTTCAGATTTTCCGTCCATAAACCAGCAGCTAATCCAAATGAGGAAGCATTTGCACGATTAATAATTTCATCTATATCATCGTAAGGCATTGCAACGACGACCGGTCCGAAAATTTCTTCTCTCGCAATCGACATCGTGTCGTTCACGTTAGCAAAAACAGTAGGCTCTACAAAATATCCTTTAGCAGTATGACCGCCCCCTGTTAACACCTCAGCACCTTCGTTGATTCCCTGATTAATATAGTTCATAACCCGTTTTTGTTGTTTCATGGAGACAAGCGGTCCCATTTCTGTGTCTGGTGATAAACCGCTGCCTTGCTTTACATTTTTTGCGTAAGATACTAAATCAGATACTACATTATCAAATGATTTCTTTTGAATGTATACTCTTGACCCTGCACTACACACTTCTCCTTGGTTCGCCATAATTCCTGAGAATACGCCTGGTGTTGCTTTGGTTAAATCAGCATCCGGTAAAATAATATTTGGAGATTTACCTCCCAGCTCAAGCGTTACACGTTTCAATGTATCGGCAGCTTCTTTCATGATTTTCTTTCCAACTGTCGTTGAGCCAGTAAATGCAATTTTATTCACTTGTGGATGTTTGACAAGCGCTTCTCCCGCAGGTTCTCCAAACCCTGGCACAATATTAATAACTCCCTCGGGAAACCCTGCTTCCGCAATAAGCTGCGCAAGATACAATGCAGATAGCGGTGTTTGCTCAGCAGGTTTTAAAACGACTGTACAACCTGTTGCAAGAGCAGGAGCTATTTTCCATGCCGCCATCATTAACGGGAAGTTCCATGGGATAATTTGTCCGACGACGCCAACGGGTTCATGACGGGTGTAATTAAAATAGGACCCCGATACTGGAATTGTCTGACCTAAAATCTTTGTTGTCCAACCCGCGAAATATTCAAATTGACCTACTGCGTTTGGTATATCGTTTTCTAGTAAATCGCGAAGAGGTTTCCCATTATCAAGAGAGTCAATTTCGGCTAATTCCTGCTTATTTTCATCAATTAATGCTGCTAACTTATACATCATTTTTGCTCGTTCAGCAGCACTCATCTTTGACCATGGACCTTCCTCAAAAGCTTTTTTAGCTGCTAGCACCGCTTTGTTGATATCTTCAGCTTGCGCTTCACTAACGTGCGCTAATACTTCCCCGTTAGATGGATCATAAGTTTTAAATGTTTTACCGGAATCGGATTCTACGAAATTTCCATTTATAAATAACTTTTTCGAACCTTTTAAAAACTCAACTACTTTCTTAGACAAAGTCGCTGTTTGATTCAATATGAAGAACCTCCATACAGTTTTATAGTTATAGATTCAAGTACGTATCAACAACAAAGTCGATGAAAATTAAATGTCTTGTAATAACTTAATAGCCGTTTCCATTTCTCCTTTAAATACAAAGGATCCAGCAACTAAAACATCTGCTCCTGCCTTTTGACACTGTTGTCCAGTGTCAAAATTTATCCCGCCATCAACTACAATTTCAAAATCTAATTCTTGTTTCAAGCGCAATTTAGCTATCTGGGAAACTTTCTTCAAAGCATGAGATTGAAAGGTTTGGCCGCCGAAACCTTCGTCACTAGTGAGCACGAGAACGGTGTTGACCAAGTCTAAGCAGTTTTCTAATGCTTGGACTGGAGTTTCTAATTTTAAGGCTACCCCTACTGAAACTCCATAATCTCTAATTTTCAATAGGTTGCTCCTTAAAAACACGGTGCTTTCCGGATGAATAATAATACAATCTGCATTCGTTTTTAAGTAATCATCAATTAACCGTTCGGGCTTATCAATCATTAAGTGTACCTCTAAAGGTAACGAGGTTATATCACGAATAGCTGCAACAGTTGAAGGTCCCCAAGTTGTGTTTTTAACGAATACACCATCCATAATATCGATATGAATTGAATCAGCACCTGCTGCTTCTAAACGTTTAACGTCTCTTTCTAGATTGAGAAAGTTAGCGCTTAATATAGAAGGCGATACGAGCAATTTCATGCACTCTCCTTCTCTTTTATTCAGTTAATTTCTCCCTGGCAGTAACTCTTTTTACATATAGGCCAATTGGAATTGTTAGGATAACTAATACGACTAATCCAATAACTCCGAATCCG
The DNA here is from genome assembly GCF_001753205.1 of Sporosarcina ureilytica. GTDB lineage: Bacteria > Bacillota > Bacilli > Bacillales_A > Planococcaceae > Sporosarcina > Sporosarcina ureilytica. Next base: position 3,037,241 of record NZ_CP017560.1, read on the forward strand.
CCAATCTGTGCAATAATATAGTCAAAAACATTACCATTCCACAGTGCCGTCGTCTGTCCTTTAATTTCTGTTGCCCCCCCGCTAGCAGCCAACTTACTGAAATGCGGAGCAAACCAACTTGCAATGTAAAGAACACCAATCATGTTAATAACACCGCTAATTACCGTCTTTAAAAGATTTCCTTTATGAATAATCGTCGCCATACATGTAAAGAAAGCGACGAAAGCTAAGTCGCCAAGCGGCAATACTTTATTTCCTGGCAGAATGACGGCTAATACTAATGTGATTGGAATTAACATCGTCCCGACAATTTGGGTAGTCGGTAAACCTAGCGTAATAGCGGAGTCTAGTCCGATAAAAACTTCTTTTCCTTTGAACCGCTTATTAAAGAAAGTCTTTGCAGATTCAGAAATTGGAAGTAAACCTTCGACAATAATTTTTACCATACGAGGGAAAAGAACCATTATCGCTACAACACTCATTAACAAATTCGCGCCGTCAGCAAAGTTATAACCAGCTAACAAAGCTAAAATAAGTCCGAGAGCTGCTCCAATAATCACCGGATCCCCGAACATTCCAATACGCCCCTGTAAATATGACAAATCCAGTTTGGAATTCCTTAAAAACGGAATACGGTTGTACACTTTATCAAGGAGTACAAATAACGGCACAGTACTTGCTGCATATCCTTGAGGAATTGATATTCCCTCAACACCAAGGGCATCTTGAACTTTTTTAGCAGAGTAATCGGCCGATAAAAGAGACCAAGTGGCTTGAATTAAGCTTGCCCCCACTCCCAACACGATACTCCCCGTCATTAAGTGAACGACAGCCCCAGTGAATGCGTAATGAGAATAGTTAAATATATCGATATTCATAGTTTTAGTGAAACCAATAACTAATAGTAAGAGATTCAACGCAAATACGGAAGGGATAATCAAGGCACCGACTAAAGTTGAGAAAGCAACCCCTGCCGCCGCTCCGGAACCGATATCAATTACAGTTAAGTTAAAAGAAAAGCGTTCTACAATTTGCGTGACAGCAGGCTCTAATGTATTTGAAATTAAGGAGATTGCTAAGTTTAGACCAATAAATCCAATTCCTACAATAATCCCGCTGCGAATTGCACGTAAAATTCCTTGCCCCAATACAAGACCAATTATTATTAATACAATCGGCACAAAAACGATTGATCCGAGAGACAGAAAATAATCAACTACTATCATATTTAACCCCTCCTACTTTAAGAGTATTTCGATAATTTTTTCTTTCGTTGCTTCTTCGTTTATCCCTATTAAAAACGGTGTGCCAACGACGATAGGCGTCTTATATTTTGTTTGATCTAATTTCATGGAAGTAACAAATAAATCTACCTCTCCATCATAAGAGTCGAGCTCATAAATCTGGGATTGCGTAATAGAATAATCAATTCCTGTTTCTTTCAAAAGTTCCTCAACTTTGCTTAAAATAAGTGTAGATGTAGCTAAGCCTGCTCCACAGGCAATAACAATTCTTTTTTTCATTCAACATTCTCCTTTTTATTAAAGTAGTATTTCATTAAAGACCACAATTCAGCTTGAGATTTTACGCCTTTGATACCTCTAATTCCTTCTTTACTTTGCAACAAGAGACTAATTTGTTGCAGAACCTCCAAATGTTTGTTGCTGTCATTTAAAATTAATCCAAAAACAAAGTCTACCTTAATAGGTTGCAAGTCTTCGATATTTTGAAAGGTAACAGGCTGTTCAAGTTGTAATACGACCAGCTTCTCAGCCTTCGAAAATTTTGCCTCAGTGTGAACAAGGGCTATATTCATATCTTTTAATTGCATACCAGTTGGATATTCTTTTTCTCGTTTTTTAATCGCTTCTCTAAAACCTTTTGTTACATAGTTCTTCTTCTCCAATTCATCCGCCATAAAGTCAAAAAGCTGCTCTTGATTTTCAAAAAAACGATCATAAAAAACGAGATCTTTTTCCACGTACACATCATTTCCCCCCATCGTTTAGCTAAATTACTACCTTTCCTTACTCACCAATAATTTTAATAAGGCATGTACGCTCCCTCTCACGAATTTGATCCCAATCAATGAAATAAATATAGCCCACCAAGCCAATTTGTAATTCTCCATTCTCAATAACGAAAGTTTCGCTTGTCCCAAGCAGCGTGCTTTTTAAATGGGCATCTGTGTTCAACATCGTGTATGCTTCTGGACTAATTTCTCCTTGCATGTCCTCTAATCCGACTTTGATATGATTAGGTCCTGGATGATAGTACTGCCCTTCAGTAGTACATTGTGGAATTAACTTATTCAAAATATTATTTAAATCCACTTGCAAATATTCGTAACCATAGTAATTTGTATCATGAGACAATTCTTCAAAAATCACTGAACAGGTTGTATGCGGGGAGGCAACTGTGCAAATTCCTTCTTTAACTCGACTTTTAGCAACATGCGCTCTCACTTGTTCTGTAATTTCATGGTAAGTTACTCGATTACCATGAGACGTTAGACTAAGTCTTCCTGAATAAACTGTCATAGAATGCTTCCTTTCTTTCCGTAAATTGCAACGACTTCAATCATTTCTTTCATCATTTCTATTGGTTTTTCAGCTTTCACTATCCCGCTCGTAACACCAACACCATCTGCGCCTAGCCGCAATAACTCAGCCACATCTTGTGCAGAACGAATACCAGCTCCTTGTTCTACCAAAACACATGGATTGATTTTCTTGATTTTTTCAATTGTAGAGATTACATAATTTCGATCACTAATTTGATGACTACCAATAAGTTCGGTTGGTTCTGCTAATACTATATCGGGTCCCAATACCGCCAATGCCTGCCCTTCTTGACCAGAATCAGCGCATACAATTGTTAGCAGCCCTACATCCTTTGCCCTTTGAATCGCTTTAGATAAATCTGAACATGACATTGGATTATCCGCATGATTTAACACAACAGCCTGGACGCCAATATGTTTTAAAGATTCGGCGAATACTCGTCCCATAGAATCACCACACTCAATGTTATCCATATGTTGGGCAGTCACGATTAAGTTTTGACACTCCTTAGCGACGATGGCTAATTCCGTCAGTGGAGCTGTAAACAATATGTCAATAGGATATTCTTCAGCTAACTGATCAGCATGACGAGCTAAGTCCATTAATGATTCGCCAAACAGAAAACTTTTAGGGTTTACAACGAAAAAAGGAGCTTTAATTTTTTTATTTACCAATCTTACGGCCATCCTTTCTATTTCAGATGACAATCTTTTGTGTATTAAATATGCTGTAATATTTATCAAGGCACTGCCCTATGTCACTGCGCATTTGCGCTTGGACTTCAAAATAGTTTCGTCTTTCCCCTGCTATATTCTCTACCGATGCATTTATTAAATCTGTAAAAATATTGATTTTTACAATGTTACTTAAAGCACAACGGTATAGATTATCTTCTCCAGAAGAAGAACCGCCGTGTAACACGAGAGGAACAGGAACAGCTTTGGAAATTTCACTTAACCTTTCAAAATTAATTTCTGGGGTTCCAACATAATTCCCGTGTGCAGTACCAATAGAAATAGCTAATGAATCGACTTCTGTTTTTTCGTAAAACCTTTTGGCATCTTCTACAGTGGTGTAAAAAGACTCGCTATGTTCATGGTTTTCATAGTTCTCTCCCGAACCAACATGGCCAATTTCGGCCTCAACAACGACCCCTCTAGAGTGTGCGTAAGCAATAACTTCCTTCGTCTTTTTCACATTTTCTTCAAATGAATCTTGAGAAGCATCTATCATCACAGATGTAAATCCCAGGTCAACTGCCCTTTTGACAAAATCGATTTCTTGTCCATGATCCAAATGAAGAACTATAGGGACACTAGCGTGTTGAGCGTAAAATTTACCTAGTAATGCCGCTTCTTTTAAACACATTACTTCATCGTGAGCTTGTGCAAAAGAGATGATAAGCGGTAACTTTTTCTTCTCAGCAACGGCAATGTATGCACGTAATGTATTCTGATCTACAAAGTTCGTTGCGGGGATTGCAAACCTTTTCTTTAATGCGATATTAAATATTTTTTTTGAAGACACTAACATCGTGATTCTTTCACCTCGGCATTTGTATTTTGGCTTCATTAATTCATCTCGACTTAATAGTTAAAGTTGAATGAAATTTTCTATTCAACAATTCCTTAGCCCATGAAATACTTTTGTAACTTAAACAATCACACTGCATAATATGACCAAGCTCCTAAAGTTAGTACAACTATTAAATTTTCATTTGATTGCTAGTATGGACAATAAAGCCCCTCGACCAATTTTTATTGGTTAAGGGGCGAGTGTTATTCGGCTTGAATAGTATTCGTATTAGATACCTTGTGAAATAGGAAGAAATGGGGAAATAATATTTAGGAGAAAGCGGTAAGTATTTTCTACTGGGACTACAGGTCAATTAACTCCTCCTAAACCATTACTTCGTCTCGTCCAATTGTATGTAATTAATTGATAATATTGACCTATGCTTCGTCTGTGGGATAACCTGTAAACCAATCCCTGAGCAACATACCAATAACAAAATAAAAGAAGCCTGTCACATATATTTATATGACAGACTTCCATCTTAAACTTTAAAAATACATTGAATTTAATTCCCCGACTCAATCGTGACTCCAACCGCTTCTCTCTTCAACAACCCAGCCAACAACGCCGTCACAACTGCACCGGAAACTATCGCCAACGCATAGAGTAAAACTTTTCCAATGCCACCTTCAACAAGTCCCATCACAAAAATTCCGCCATGTGGGGCACGTAGACCGATATCAAATAACATCGTCAATCCACCCGTTACTGCCGCCCCTGCTACGGAAGCCGGGATAATCCGAGCTGGATCCGCTGCAGCAAATGGAATCACGCCCTCTGTAATAAAGCATGCCCCGAGCACATACGCTGTTTTCCCTGCTTCTCTTTCTTGCTTCGAAAAACGTTTCTTAAATAATGTGGTTGCCAGTGCAACACCTAGTGGCGGAACCATACCTGCTGCCATGACTGTTGCGATAAATGTAAAGTTTTGCGCATCAAGCATCGCAATTCCGAATGTGTAAGCCGCTTTATTAATCGGACCACCCATATCAATCGCCATCATCGCACCTAAAACAATTCCAACTAACACAACATTCGTGCCGCCTAATCCTTCCAAAAATGCCGTAATGCCTGTATAAATTTTCGTTAACGGTGGATTTATGAGCATCATCGCAATCCCTGTAATCGCAATACTAAACACTGGGAAAAACAACACCGGCTTTAATCCTTCAAGTGCTTCTGGTAATCTAGTAAAAGCCTTTTTAACAAAGAGGGTCACATATCCTGCCAAGAATCCTGCAATTAATCCGCCCAGAAAACCAGATCCTCCGGCAGCACCCTCAACGCCGGTCACAGTGATTGCAATCAATCCGCCAACCATACCTGGCGCAAATCCTGGACGATCCGCAATGCTCGATGCGATAAAACCAGCGAGCACTGGCACCATTAGGAAGAACGCTTTTCCGCCGCCAATTGTCCCTAACATCGCAGCGAAAGCATTATATTCTGGACTGTCTGGATTCCCCGATTCGATTCCCCAGAAAAATGATAATGCAATTAAAATCCCGCCTCCAACAACAAATGGAAGCATGTTTGAAACACCATTCATTAAATGCTTATAAAACCCACTGCGTGACTCCGTTTGCGCAGCATCCTCTTTCGACACATCATGCGCATAAATCGGAGCGTCCTGGTTAATCGCACGATTTAAAATAGCCTCTGTCTCATAAATCGCTTTTCCGACCGGGACTTGAATGACTGGTTTCCCGTTAAAACGTGCCATTTCTACTTTTGTGTCCGCCGCAACGATAATCGCATCCGCTTCTGCAATGTCTGCATCCGTCAGGCGATTTTTCACACCGCTTGAACCGTTCGTCTCAACTTTAATGAAAACTCCCATCTCTTTTGCGGTTTCATTTAATTTCTCCGCCGCCATAAATGTATGGGCAATGCCTGTTGGACAAGCTGTCACCGCTACTAGTTTTCGCGACACAGTTTCTGGCGTTTGCTCTTCCTCTTTTGGTCCATCCAACTCAGCCTCTTTCGCATTAACCGCTTCAAGCACCGCATCTTTTGTTTTAGCATTGAATACTGCATTTCTAAATTTTTCATCCATTAAAAATGTAGCCAGTCTCGATAAAGCTTCCAAATGGGCATCATTTGCACCATCTGTTGCCGCAATCATGAAAAACAAATGCGCCGGTTGACCGTCTAACGATGCATAGTCAATCCCTTCTACCGAACGCCCAAATACAATCGCCGGTTCTTTTACAGCCGCCGATTTCGCATGAGGAATCGCAATGCCATCGCCAATGCCCGTCGTACTTTGTTCCTCACGCACTAAAATCGCTTGCATAAAAGCTCCTTGATCATTCAATTTCCCTGCGTCATTCAGTTGTTCAATTAACTCCGATAAAACAGCTTGTTTACTAGTAGCTTCCACATCTAAAATAATCGTCTGTTCTGTTAACAGTTCTACAATTTTCATAGTTTCACATCCGTTTCATCCACGATTTTTACTTCGTCAATTAATTCCAGAACCCCTGATTTTTCACATAGATCCGACTGAAAAGCAGTCGCACTTCCACTTGCAACTCCGTAACGGAACGCTTCACGTACATTTTCAGACGCTACATAAGCTGCGATAAACCCTGCCACAAGGGAATCCCCCGCACCTACCGTATTGACAACCTGTCCATTCGGCGCTTCAGCCGATAAAGCGATATTTTTTGTCACGAGTAAAGCCCCTTCGCCGCCCATCGACACAACGACATTTCGAACGCCTTGCGCGACAAGTTTTTTCGCATAATGAAATGCTTCCTCTTTCGTTGTAATCGTCGTATTAAATAACTCGCCAAGCTCATCAGCATTCGGCTTCACTAAAAACGGTTTCGTCTGAATTAACGCTTTCAATGCTGGACCAGATGTATCGAGTACGAAGTGAACCCCGTTTCTTTCACAAGTCTCAGCAATTTCTTTGAAAAATGACATTGGAATCGATGCTGGTAAACGTCCAGCTAAAACGAACCAGTCTTCCTTTTTCATTGCTTGCACTTTATTGAATAACTTCTGCTGTTGGTCCTTAATAATCGTAGGACCCGGTCCATTCAATTCCGATGCTTCCTCAGCTTTTATCTTCACATTAATACGCGTGATTTCCGCTGTTTCAATAAAATCAGTTTGAATCCCTTCATTTCGCAAAAAACCTTGTATGTACTCACCTACAAATCCACCGGCATAACTAATGGCCACACTGTCAACATCTAACCGCTTTAAAACACGCGACACATTGATCCCTTTTCCACCCGGATAATAGTGAACATCCTTCGCGCGGTTTAGCGCCCCCGTTTTAAAGGAAGACAAATACGTTGTATAGTCTAAACTCGGGGTAATTGTGCAAGTATAAATCATGCAGACACCACCTCAAAAGTCGTGTTTTCTCTTAATAATCGAAGCGTTTCTTCCGGGAGCTTACTTGTAATTAAAGTCGCCTTACTTAATGTATCGATGCTAGAAAAACTCACTTCTCCATATTTGGTATGGTCTGCAACAACATACGTATGTTTCGCGCATGCACTCGCTTGGCGTTTCACAGCCGCCTCCTCTGGGTCAGGTGTCGTATAACCAAATGTAGCATCAAAACCATTCACCCCTAAAAAACATTTATCAAAACGATAATTTTGCAAAGACTGAATCGTTTGCGGTCCGACAAGCGCTCTCGTTTTCCCCTTCACATAACCGCCCGCCAAATAAGTCGTCACACCATGTTCAATTAACGCCTCAACATGCGTAAGTCCATTAGTCACCACAACGACCTTTTTATTGCGTAAATGCGGGATCATTTGAAAAGTTGTCGTCCCCGCATCCAGAAATATACAATCTCCTTCTTGGATGAATGAAGCCGCTAATTCGGCAATCCGCTGTTTCTCTTGAAGGTTTTTGGCTGTTTTATCTAGCATGCTCGGCTCATGTAATTTACGTCCACGAATCGTCGCACCGCCATGTATTCTTGCTAATTTATGTTCATTTTCTAATTCTGTCAAATCTCGTCGAATGGTTGATTCTGAAGCATTTGTCAACTCAATAATCTCTTGTATTTTAATTGTTTGCTTTTCCGCTAATAAATCTAAAATCACTTGTTGCCTTTCATTCGTTAACATCCAAGCACCTCCTGGTTATTTAACTTACTTTTATCATAAATGAAAACGCATTCAAAATCAATCGCAATCAGTCATAAACAACCACAAACAACCATCGCGAACCCATCGCGGTGCCAGTCACTCAAACATTCATGTTTACTCAAACAAACGCGTTAATTCAAACTTTCGTGTTTGTTTGAGTGACTGGCACCCAAATAAAAAAAAATCATCCAAACGTTAATTTGGATGATCCTCTGAATTTATTCATGTAATTGCAGTGTATTATCTGATTGCGTCTTGTACAAATCCTCTATACATATATTAATCACGATTTTTATATTGTTTATCCACAACGTCGTACAACTTCGCATCCTTCAGATAATTTTCTGGTGCTTGCAGTGTCACCGTGACAACGCCTGGATGACGTCCAATTTCAATCGAACCTGTAATGGTTGCACGATTCATAATTTCTGGAACAGAAACATTGAATAATGCCGCCGCTCGGGCTAACCCGTTATCTGTTGCTTCATTTAAAGTCGAACCTGTACCTACAACTGATATTGGAAGGGATTCCTCCAATTGCTCCATTCCCCATTCTTCGGCAAGTTTGAGTGCAGAACGTTTCTCCGCTGCGGAAAGAGGTTTTGCTGTGTAAGGTAAATCTTCCTCATTCGGCAATAAAACTGGTCCTTCCAGGTTGACGCCTTTCAAGACTTCCACTTGCAAATGGACTACGCCCGAAACATCAGCAGTATGCCCGGCGATTTCGCCATCCCCTTGCATCGCGTGCATATCTCCCAAATAAACGCCGCCTCCTGGTACTTTTACCGGACAAATGAGTGTTGCTCCTTCACGCACCCGATTAATATCCATATGGCCATCCGTTCGGTGCTCGTCCAGCTCCTCTTTGGTTACAGCATGTTCATGCGGCGCACCCACGAGGAATGAACCAAAATCTCCAGCATTATGTGAATCCGGCAAAGGCATTGAAGGTGTCGTTCCAAGTTGTCCTAAAAATGGACGCATACGAGCCACAGTTCCAACTAAATCATGCGGAGCAAATGCAACGATTGGATTTTGCACAGATGCCTCGGGGGTCTGCATATAATGATGGCCATCTTGCCCAATTTTTTCTGCCGCTTCCTTTGTCATTGTAATTCCCACTTCTCCCGCATCGTTAAATACCATTGTATATCCATGCGGAAGCGTAAATGGCGTAATGTCCGTATCACATGTCGCACAACGAATTGCTTCCTGGCCAACTCCCTTGACCACAGTTTCCGGATATAGCGTTTCACAACCTGGGCATTTAACAGCAACAAAAGGATCTCCTAAAAATCGACCTTCTACAGGCTGGTCGCTCCCAGATGCCGTCGCAATTGAAGTTACATCAATCGACTTAATTTTTATTGCAATCGCATCGCCAACTTCCGCTCCTTCTACGAAAACCGGTTGCGTCACTTCATGTCCGCCTTTCAAACAAGGTGTAATCATTGGTCCCCAGCAGCCCGGTGCTGTATTTGCGATAATATGCCCGCCATCCTTTAGCGGCCCCAACATTTCTTTCTCAGGATCCAAAATCCCATCAACAAATGTATTCACCAACAGTGTCCCAACAGCTTTCTTCATTTACATCTCACACCCTATCTTTACTAATTCAGAAAAGTCTATCTATCTATTAGTATAAGGGATATAGCTATATAGGACAAATGATCGGGGCTAGCGCCAATAACGGTGCCAGTCACTCATACTTTCATGTTTACTCAAACAAACGCGTTATTTCAAACTTTCGTGTTTGTTTGAGTGACTGGCACCGTAAAGCTAAAAGGTTTCCTATCCAGATACTTTCCATAATCAGATTAACTGTCTTGTAACTCTCTCCATAAAATCTTTCCGCTTGCGGTTGTTGGGAATTCATCACGAAATTCAATAATTCTCGGATATTTATAAGCAGCCATTTGGCCTTTAGACCACTCAATAATCTCTTCCTCGGTGACTCTCCCTTTCCCGTCATCTTTTAAGATAATAAATGCTTTTACAGTTTCCCCTCGTTTTTCATCGGGCGCCCGCACAACACAAGCTTGTTGAACAGCCGGATGTTTATATAAAATCGATTCGACTTCTGTCGGCCATACTTTAAAGCCTGAAGTATTGATCATCCGTTTGACACGGTCTACGATAAAGTAATAGCCATCCTCATCTTTTTTGACAATATCACCTGTACGGAAAAAACGCTTGCCCTCTACTTCAATATGATTCGCTTCCGTTTCCTCCGGATTGTTATAATAACCGATAAAAACCTGCGGACCACGCACAATCAGTTCGCCCTCTTCCCCAACACCTACCTCATTCCCAGTTACAGGGTCAATAATTTTCGATTCCGTATTAAATGCAGGAATTCCCATACACTGCAACTTCGGTCGATCTGGCGGATTAAAATGCGTGTGCGACATCGTTTCGGACAATCCGTATCCTTCCGCATACTCAATTCCTGTCAACGCTGTTAATCTTTCACCAACTGCTTCCGGTAATGGTGCACCGCCGCCTCCAATCGCTTGTAAGGAAGACACATCATAAGCCGATAGATTGGGATTTGCTAAAAAGTCGACAACCATTGTACTAATGTTAATCCAATGCGTGCACTGAAAGACTTCAATTGCTTTTGCGGCATAATCTCGGTCCCAACGTGTTAATAACACCATTTTTCCTCCTGCAATAATCGGTGCTAAACAGCTATGCAAGAAACCCGTCACATGAAAAAGCGGCAATACGGTTAATGTAACTGTATTGGAAGTTAATGTGAGCCAATGATAAGCGCTAAACGCATTTGATTGGATTGTTTTATTCGTATGAACACATCCTTTTGGTGTTCCTGTCGTTCCAGAAGTATAAGGGATGACAGCAACATCATCACTTTTCCCTTCATAAGGCGATGCTGTACAGTCACTTTCAAGCGCTTCAAACCAGTCAATCGCGGACGGAATTTCTTTTGGAGCGGCTACCACTTCTGCGGGTAATGTTCCCAATGCTTCTTGGGGATTTGCATATGTTCCATAAGCAGTCACGATGACATTTTCTAATAAACCGCGCTCATGATGCGGGGTCACTGTGTCATATAACTCCTGTCCCACGATTGCCATTTTAATGTCCCCATCGTTTATGAAAAATTCCAAATCACGCGTCGTACTCATGGGATTAATCGGAACAACGACCGCACGCGTTTGAAATATCGCAAACAAACTCACAATAAACTGCGGGGAGTTTTGCATAAACAGTAAAATATTATCCCCTGGTTTCACACCAAGCTTTTTTTCTAAATAACCGGCCAACTGGTCAGCTTCAGCTAATAAACTTTTATATGAAAGCGTACTGCCATAATATTCAATTGCTGTTTTATTCGGATATCTTTTCGCTGTTGTCACCAAATTATCATATAATGTCGTTTCGGGTATCGTTAATGTTTTTGGAAAACGTGCCGGATAATATTTAAAATGGGGTGCGCTTATCATCTCAAATCTCCTCCTTTTCAGCTGCAATAAGTCTTGGAATGACTGAAAACGCACTTTTTCTCAACTGTACAGGTCTTCATTTGCTTGTCTAAAATTAGGTTTCCTTTTATCAATAAAAGCTTGAACACCTTCTTGGTGATCTTTTGTTGTAATTAACGTCGATTGGATGATTCGTTCTAACTCCAAAATCTCATCCAAATTCGACGTAAGCGAGTGATTCGCAACTTTTTTAATAAAGCCATAAGTGGTAATCGGTCCACTTGCAATTTTTAACGCATATTCTTTTACGTTTTCTTCAAATGTATCTAATGGATAAATCTGATTTAGCAGCCCTAAGTGACGTGCTTCCTCTGCTGGAATTGGCTCTGCACTAAAAAACAATTCCTTTGCACGGTGAAGACCAATTAATCGCGGTAGAAAATAGGAACCACCCCCATCAGAAATTAGCCCAACCTGAGAAAAACTCATGACAAACTTGCTTCCTTCCGCAGCCAAAATCAGGTCACACGCTAATGCTAAGTTAAAACCTGCACCCGCTGCAAAACCATGAACAGCCGAAATAATCGGCTTGTCCAAATCACGCATTTGTAAAATTAATTCATTTAACTTTCCGATATGATTGTACGCTTGGACTGGATTACTTTGTCCCATCGTTTTCACATCACCGCCCGCACTAAACGCTCTTCCGGCACCTGACAAAACGACAACACGAATTGCATCATCCTGTTTTGCTTTATCAATCGCTTGTTTTAATCCTGACATCATTTCCGGGCTAAAAGCATTCAAACGATCTGGTCGATTCAACGTTAGGTGCATAATTCCTTCATTAATTTGCGTTAATAAATGTTCACTTTTGCTCATTTCCACACGCTCCTTATTTGGTCAATCATTTAATAAATTTAACGCGCCTCCGTCAACGACAAGTATTTAGTGTTTCACCAGTAATGAATGATGCTTCATCCGATGCTAAAAAGAGCACTGTCTTCGCAATCTCAGTTGGCTTCCCTACGCGACGGAGCGCATTCGCTGTCGATAATATTGGCCACTTATCAGACATTTTCCATCCACCACCATTTGGGTCTCTATAACTCCCGGCGCAATCGCATTCACACGAATATTTTGTCTGCCAAACTCAGGTATTTTCATAAATGACTCCTTATTAAATAAAAGATTTCAATCATCCTCAACGAATCTGAACTGTACAAAACAATGTCTGATTTTATACTTTCAATAAGCCTTCTATCCAACTGTTCAGAGAATTACTCTTTCAACAACCTTCTTAAAACCTTTCCTGAACTCGTAGATGGAAGTTCATCCCGAAATTCTACCTCTCTGGGATATTTATACGCGGCCATTTTCTCTTTTGCCCAATCAATCAAATCCTTTTCAGTCACTTTCCCTGCCTGTCCAGATTCCATGTAAAATGAATCACAAAAAATTAAACGGCCTCACAATCTACGCATCTACCATCCATAATATGCATCACGAACTTGGAACAACCACTCCCCCCTGCAACAATAGTTCTGATACGACAATACAAAAGGAACCGCATATATCTACCCACCCTTATACTTACCGGTAGGTATGTTCTGAATAATTAAACTATACATGTGATTTTTTAATTTATCAAGCTCGTAATTGGAGTTTCTAGAAAATAATGTCCTTCTCGAACGCTCGGACATCTTATACGATGTGTAGGACATAAAAACAGATTCAGAGGACATCCCAACGCGACCCAACTCCAAATACAACCAAAGAACTTCCGTGTTTGTTTGTGTGGCACCATAAGAAAAAAAGTCATCCAAACTTCTATTATTTGGATGACTTTTTGATTTCAATTATGCAATTGTAGTGGATTGTTTAAAGTGTTTCGCGCTGGTACCATTCATTTTGCATGCTCATCTGGTTGATGAATGCCTAAGATATTTCCTTCCGTATCCTTATAATATCCTTGCCAAGCCATACCAGGTAGCGCATATTTCGGCAAAGCAACTTTGCCGCCATTTTGAAGTATTTTAGCTTCGGTAGCATCGTAATCTTCTACCCCTAATGTACAAGTAAAGCCATTTACTGGCTGGTTTTCTGCTGGCGAAGGAGTTTGACGCTGCATCAACGCCCCGTTGATTCCAGGCTCATTTGCATCGCCAGTAACCGCACCAAAATACGGCATTCCTGCAAATTCGCTCCAGTCTTCAAATGTCCAACCAAAAACTTCTCCATAAAACTTCTTCGCTCGTTCCATATCATCCACATGTATTTCGAAATGAACTAGTCTTCCCATGATTTCCTCCTATTTGGTGCTACTATGGTGCCAGTCACTCATACATTCATGTTTATTTAAACAAACGCGTTTATTACAACTTTTGTGTTTGTTTTAGTGACTGTGCACCTAAAACGACCGAACTCTCCCCATCACATCAGCCACCATCCCATCCAACGCCCGTCTACTTCCCTCCAATGTATCTTCCTTCACACCAAAATAAAACTTAATTTTCGGCTCTGTCCCTGAAGGTCTTAAGCAGAACCAAGCACCATTTTCCAGTTTATACTTTAGTACATTGGATTTAGGTAAGGAAATTTCCTCTGTTTCGCCGGACTCGACATATAATCGCGTACTGCTGTCGTAATCTTCAATACCAACAACAGCCTGCCCAGCAATTTCTTTAGGTGGAGTAGCACGGAATTCGTTAAGAATGGCTTGGATTTTTGCTGCTCCGTCTTTCCCTTTTAACGTTAATGACTCAATATCTTCCAAGTAATAACCGTATTCTTCATAAAGTGCCATCAGCCCTTCATATAACGACATTTGCTTGGTTTTATAATAAGCCGCTACTTCTGCAATCAGTAGACATGTTTGAACAGCATCCTTATCACGGGCGAAATCCTTGATCAGGTAGCCATAGCTTTCTTCATATCCGAATAAAAAGCTTCTGTCGCCAGTTTGTTCAAATGTCTCAATCCACTCGCTTATGTATTTAAAACCAGTGAGTGTATCGATTGTCTCCAAATTATGCGCGGCTGCAATATCTCTTCCCATTTCAGATGTGACGATTGTTTTTAAGACTGTCGCATTTTCTGGAAGTTCGTTTTGCTTTTTCTTTTGGGTAATTAAGTATTGTAATAATAATGCGCCGGTTTGATTACCAGTTAATACTTGGTATTTTCCTTCTTCATTTCTAACAGCAACGCCGACTCTATCTGCATCAGGATCTGTTGCGAGCATGATATCTGCATTTGATTGCTCACCGTACTTCATTGCGAGTGAGAATGCAGCGGCTTCCTCTGGGTTTGGCGAATCAACAGTTGAGAAGTTAGAATCTGGTAATTCCTGCTCTTTTACAACTTCTACATGTTTAAAGCCAACCGCATCTAGCCCCTTACGTACTGGAATATTTCCTGTTCCATGTAACGGCGTGTAAACAATTCTAAAATCATCTGCCACTTTGTTAATTACATCCCGATTGACAACGACGGACTCCAGTTGCTTTAAATATGCTTGATCAACAGTCTCGCCAATTATCGTAAGTAATCCAGCGGCTTTTAATTCTCCCTCCGTGCCAACTGCTACCGCTAATTCATCTTCCACACTGTTTACTTTTGCGATAATTTGTTCAGCCGCCTCCGATGACAACTGTCCACCATCTGGCCCGTAAACCTTAAAGCCGTTATACTCCGGTGGGTTATGACTCGCCGTAATCACAACACCACTGAATGCATGTAAATACCTGACCGCAAACGACAGTTCAGGTGTCGTTCTTAATGAATCAAACACATACGTCTGAATGCCATGTTTCCCAAGTGTTTTTGCAGTTTCCATCGCAAATTCCGGTGACTTAAAACGCGAATCATAAGCAATCACCACACCGCGTACTTTTGCCTCTTCACCGTGACGTTCAATATAACGCGCTAATCCCTCAGCCGTTTTGCGAATCGTGTAGATGTTTATACGGTTTGTGCCAGGTCCAAGCACACCGCGCATGCCACCCGTACCAAATTCAAGGTTTTTATAAAAGCAATCTTCCAATTGCTTTGGTTGATTGTTTAATTCATCTAATTGATTGGCTAATTCCTCATCTAAATCTGTAAAACTGGTCCATTTTTCATAACTTATTTTCCAATTCATATAGATAATTCACTTCTTTACGATTATTTTAAATACAAATCCCTTTCCTCATTTTACAATTGGGATTGATGCCTTTGCAATTGAAAGGGTACTTAAAAGGATACCTGTATAAGAACCGATATTCTACTCTGTGAATAAAAAAAATTCATCCGAATGTTCATTTGGATGAATTTCTTTATTTGTTCATGCAATTGTAGTGCATTGTCTAAATAACGTCCTGGATTGGTACATCGTTAATGAAGATAACGCCCAAGAAACTGATTCACGCTCAACTTGTATGCCTCTTCAGCTAACGCAAAGGACTCCCCGTGGTTTGCATTTGGAATCAATAATAATTCCGCTTCACTAGCAGTATGACGATACAAATCCTGCGTCATCTCCGTTGGAACAAACGTATCGCTTTCCCCGTGGATATAGAGGATCGGGACATTCGTTTTTTCCACTTCTTTTCGTGCACTGGCTGTTTTGAATGAATACCCTTCTTTCATTTTCATTAATAAGCTTGCACTATCCAACAACGGAAAAGAGGGTAAATAAAACATTCGTTTAAACTGATACTTAAATAATTCATAGACGGAATCATAAGGGCTATCCGCGATAATCGCCTTTACTTGTTGCGGAAGTTCCTCCTCTCCGCTAGCCATCAAGACTGTCGCCGCTCCCATCGATAAACCGTGGTAAACCACTTCAATATCCTCTCCAAGTTGCTCCACTAAATAATGAGTCCAGTCAATAAGATCAAGTCGGTCAGGCCAACCAAACCCATAGTAATCACCTTCACTCAAACCATGCCCCCGAGCATCCGGTAAGAATATGTTATAGCCTAACTCCTCATGATAATACTGGCCAAACAGCCCCATTTGCCCGGATTCCCCTAAATATCCATGCGTTAAAATGACAACTTTATTTGAGGGTTCTTTCGCTGGCAAATAGTAGCCGTTTAATTGCAACCCATCGCGTGAAGCTAAATTAACCCGCTGAAAGTGTTGCGCATGCAACCAATCTATCCAACTGCCGTTCATATAAAGATCCATCGCTTCATCCGAAACTTCTAGATCCACATTATCTTCCAAAAATTCTTTCGGTCCACGCTCAATCGCTAAACCATATATAAAAAAGCTGCCGACGATTTGAACCACCAAAAAGATTGCAACAAAAAGTAATATAAATCTTTTCCATCTAATTCGAATCATAGCCAGCTCCTTACCTCTATCAATTAATATGCATTCGCATATCAATATTATAATAGAAAAAAGGACGTATATGTCGAAATCCAGCATTATTACATGAATTACCAACGTTTGAGGTGCCAGTCACTCAAACTTTCCCGTTAAATGAAACATTCACGAATAATGTAATAGTCATGTTTGTTTGAGTGACTGGCACCAACATCTAACATCTCATGAACACATAAATCCACTTCCTAGTGGCAAACTATGTGTACGTGGAGGTGTATCAATGGGGAAAAAAACTTCGGAAAGCAAGGAAGAGAAGGCAAATCTTACTTGGTGGCAATTATCTCTCATTGGGATAGGGAGCATTATTGGCACAGGGTTTTTCCTAGCATCCAGTATTGCGATCCAAATGACTGGTCCTTCAGTCGTCTTGGCTTTTATCATGGCTGGAATTGCTACCTATATCGTTTTTGATGCACTCGCAAAAATGTCTGCAAAAGATCCGCAGAAAGGAACATTTCGTACCTACGCCAAGAAAGCGTATGGGCGCTGGGCTGGTTTTAGTAGTGGTTGGGTCTACTGGTGTTCAGAAATCTTAATCATTGGTAGCCAACTTACTGCCATTTCGCTACTATCTAGATTTTGGTTCCCTAACATTAAATTATGGATATTCGCATCCATTTATGCGATTTGCGGTCTCATTGTCCTCTTTATTGGCGCGAAAGCGTTTGGGAAATTAGAAAGCGTATTTGCTGTGATGAAAATTGCCGCGATTTTTATGTTTATTGTCATTGCGGTCTTAGCATTAACAGGGGTACTCGACGGAAATCCAAAGGAAGGCATCCCTCAATCTGTCGGAGAATTTTTCCCTAAAGGCATCATCGGGTTTTGGAGCGCTCTAGTCTTCGCCTTTTATGCACATGGCGGAATCGAAGTAATGGGTGTAATGGCCATCCATCTTAAAAATAAGGAGGATGCGCCGAAGTCTGGAAAAGCCATGTTAGGGCTGCTTGGTATCATTTACATTGCTGCCCTTTCGTTAGCATTATTACTGCTGCCATACGATAAGTTCAGGGAAAATAAAAGTCCTTTTGTTGAAGCTTTATCAGGTGTGAGTCATATCGAATTTTTCCCACATGTGTTTACGGCTGCCATTATTATTGCAGGGTTTTCAGCGATGTCAGCATCCTTATTCGCGGTGACAACGATCCTTCAAACAATATCAGAAGACGGAGATGCACCAAAAATATTCAGCAAACAAACGAAAATGAAATTAGAAATACCGCTGCCTGCGATTGCTTTAACGTCTTCCGGGCTTGTTCTTTCAATCGTTACCTCTTTATTGTTGCCGGATAAAGTGTATGAATATATCACAACCGCCGCAGCATTATTGCTTCTGTATAATTGGCTTTTTATTTTAGTGATGTATCACAAATTAATTGAGCCGACTAAAATGGATAAAGTAAAGCGAATGATTGGCATGATTTTAGTTGCTGCGGCTGTTATTGGTACACTCTTTCATCAGACAAGCCGACCTGGCTTCTTTATCAGTTTAGTGTTCCTGACAGTGATCGGAATAATCGTCTTGATTTTACGTAAAAAGTGGAAGAAAGAAGAAACTCAAAATAACGCATGATAAGCTTGAAATCCAAAGTATATGCCGAATCCAATCATGAATAAAGAAGATATCACAGAGATCGCCTTCAATAGCCTAATCGATAATAATTTGCGAGCCCCACTAGAGATCGTGGCCATGAATGTATCCCATAAGAGGACACCTGCAATAATGGCCACGCTATTGATGATTAATTGATGGCCTGCAAAATTCCCAGCATTCTCTGCTAGAATTGAACCGTATATCCCTAGCCAAAAAAGAATGGTTAGCGGATTTAACAGGGACATAAAAAAACCTGATAATATAGAACGTCTAAGACGAACTTTCTTACCGAACCTTCGAGACAATTCAATTTTATGTAGCGAAAGTAAACTCTCTATCCCAGTATATGTAAGAACAAAGCAACCAAACGACCAAAGTATGATTTTCACAAGCGGAAACTCAATAATTTGGCCAATCCCGAAATAAACCATAATCATATATAGAACGTCGGCCGTTAAAGCGCCAATGCCAAAAATCCAAGCATGAAAAAATCCATTTTTAATCCCTGTATCCAGCAGCGCGGCATTGACAGGACCGACTGGCGCAGCTAAAGATACACCTAAAATAATATAGGCAGCGATTGAGTTCATAAAATAGACCTCCCTAAAAATGATTTCTATGCATCTTATTCATAGGGAGGTACTTGTACAACTAGATAACCCGTGAAACATTAAATAATTTCTAATCCAGTCGCATAGAGTAGGCATAAATACTACTTGGGGATGTGATGACTGTTATAGAAAGAGCACTTCTTTTCATAATTCTGTTAAGACTCCTATCTGGAAGTATAGAAATTACAGCTGCCGCACTCATGTATAAGTTCAATGATTTAGAGAAAGCATTTTATATTAATACGTTGCTTGCCTTAGTAGGCCCTGTTATTTTAATCGTTACAACAGCACTCGCGTTAATCGGCCTGGCAGATCGGATTTCATTGACTCGAATCATCTGTCTTTTCTGCGGTATTTTTCTAATTCTATTTAGTTTGAAAGCTGATTAATCCTAAACACATGTGATTTACATATTTCCAGAACAAAAAGGACCCTTGTTGGTCCTTTTTTCATACTTTTTCAGTTTGGTTTCCAATTTCATTCTCTTTGATAAATTTAAAAACAATGAACAATAAAATGACGCCAAGTACCCCTGCAACAATATAACTGCCATTTAAAAAGTTTTTCATGACAATTGACATGATGGGTGGTCCCGCTGCAACACCGATAAATCTTGCTGAACTATAAAATGAGGTGACTGTTCCTCTCAGCTCTTTTTCGATATTCTCCGTAATAATGGCGTCAAGTGCAGGCAACAATGCACCAATTGCGATCCCCACGATACTCGTCACGGCTAACAGAAGGATGATTTTTTTGTTGGTAAACCCAACGAACGCGACAGCAATAGACATGACAGCTAAACAACTGAGCATGACTAATCGTATCGTTTTAATATCTCCTTTAATTTTTCTGCCTGAAATAAACGAGGCTGTACATAATAATAGAAGCGGAATCGCCAGTACAAAACCTTTCTTAATGCCCTTAATATCATGAACCTTTTCAAGGTTTTCTGATAGAAAAAATAACATACTGAATAATATCAACATAACAAGGACGCCATTGAGGAATACTGTGTACAACCATTTTCCTTCTGACTTGAATACTTTTTTCGTGTTATTGAAAAACTCCTTGAACTTTACTGGATCATCTTTTTCTTTCGGCACTTTTACGAAGAAAAAAATGAGGACGATGGAAATTAAACTGAGCGCTGAAATGGAGAAGAATGGCAGAAACCATAAAAAAGCAGCAAAAATTGAACCAAGTATGGGGCTTAACACTTTGCCGAATGTATTTGACGTTTCAATAATCCCTAAACAGGAACTTGCTTTTTCTTCGTCATCTTGGTAAAGGTCTCCCACGAGTGGCAAAACGATTGGCATAGCCCCGGCCGCCCCGATTCCTTGTATAATTCTACCAATAATAATCATTGTATAAGGGTCGTCCATCTTCCATGAAGCAAATCCAGCAATCAGCCCCCCGATTAAAGCAAGAATTAAACTTGGTAATATGACCTTTTTCCTGCCAAAACGGTCCGATAAATACCCTGCTACCGGAATCAAAAAAATGGCCGCAACTGAATAACTCGTGATAATCATGCTCGATTGAAATGATGAAATCCCTACCTTGTCTTCCAGTATTGGAAGGACTGGAATCAGCATAGAGTTTCCCAGTGTCATGACCAGAGGAATTGAGGCCATGCTGACAATACACCATACACTTACCTGATCCGCTTTTTTCTCCATCACCACACCTCAACTCTTCCTATTGTGTTAAAGGTATGGTTTCCTACCGCGTTCTTTTTATGCGCGCACTGCGTTTTATCGAAATGAACTTAATATGTAACTCATCAAATTGTAGATCGGGGAGCATCTTAAAATAAAGCCTGGAAAGCCTGAATGCCAAAATAAATGCCAAATCCAATCATAGAAAAGGACGTGAAAATGGAAACAATCGTTAACAGTTTAACGGATAATAACTTACGAGCGCCGCTGGATAAAAAAGACATGGAGATATCCACTATTGCAATCCCTGCCAAAATAGCGAAACTATTGAATATGATTTGTAATTCCGGAGTCGTTCCAGCTGCCTTCGCAAGGATCGAACCGTAAATGCCCAACCAAAAAAGAATCGTAAGCGGATTCAATAAAGCCATAAGAAAACCGGCAAGCATGGATTTTCTAAGACGAACATAACGGCCGGACTTTAAGTTCTGCTCAATTTTGTGTACCGAGAGTAAATTTTCAATCCCTGTATACAATAGGACAAAACAGCCGAATGACCAGAGGATTGTTTTGACTAAAGGCTGATCAATAAATTGACCCACCCCAAAATAAACAATCGTCATATACATTAGGTCGGTTGCCAAAGTGCCTAGAGCAAAGAGCCAGGCATGAAAAAAGCCATGTCTAATCCCCATGTTTAATAAGACAGTCTTAACAGGGCCAATTGGCGCAGCTAAAGACGCTCCTAAGAAGAAAAAAGTAAAGATTGAATTCATATAAATCCCCCCGTTAAAAGATGTCGTTGTATTTTATTCATCTGCAACGACGATTACGACCTTTTTTGAAGAGAAATTTTTTATTTCGGTGCCAGTCACTCGCTCAATTCGAACACTATTCCGACAATTCGTTAAACCATTGTCAAATAGGGTCCAAGTTTACTAACCTCTTTGAAATCTGGACACTAAAAAGCCCTTACATCTTAAAGAACGTAAGGGCAAAAGGTTCATTTTATATAGCATTTGCACATCTTATTTGATTAACAGCAATCTTTTGCACACCCCATGACGTTGTACTCATTATGAAGCATTAAGCCCAAACCCATTGATTAAAATATCTGGAGGTGCTTTTGAGTGCAAGTATTCGCTGTTTCTTCCTTGTCCTCAATGCAGTATTCACAGTACCCCGACTCAGTTTGTTTGTAATTCGGCGGGAGAAACGTCGGTAATAAGTCCAGGTCAAGGAACGGAAAGGGCGGTGGTGTTTTATTGAAATACATTGGATACGAACTATATGGATATTGTTCGAGTCGTTCAACCATAGGGACCGTCGTTTCAATCGGATTTCGGTGAATGTAGCGGCTGACGGTCAGCAGTGATTTAGGACTCGCCACCATTTCTGCAAAATAGCGTCTGTCATATAAATAACCAGAATAATTGTATTTCCTTTTATAGTATTCTGTATAACGCCGGTTGATAAGTGCCATGACTTTTCCAAGTGGCGCTTCAGGTGAACGAATTAAAAGATGATAGTGGTTCGTCATAATACAATAAGCGATGATCATAAACGGGTATTTCATATAGGCATAATGCAGTACGCGAATAAACTCTGTTATGTCTGATTTATTTTTGAATATATCTTGTCGATTGTTGCCGCGCATTACGACATGATCAAACATTTGAGGATTCCACACCCGATTCTTCCTAGCCAAAATAATTCTCCACCCTATGCTCATTTGCATGCCTAATAAACGTGGGCTCACCCATTACTTTCAAGAGGGGCCGCGCAATTTCACTCCTCTTTCCTTGAATCCCATTGCCCCATTTCTCCCCGAAACAAAGCCCCTTTATATTTGCAAACTGACGATTCAACATTCGAAAAGCGCACAGAAATGTTAGTTCGATTTGACATCCCTACTTCCCTTTTCTCCACCATACCTAATCAAATTACAAACGTAAATTGTTGCTGTTGTACACACAATCCGATAACGCAATTTTAATATTCAATCCTCATCGCATTACGCATTTTCAATGTGAAAAATGGTTCATAAATTTATTTTGAAGGTTTTCTGTGCGACTTAATTTATGCGCACGAGTTGTCTGAATAGTGCCCGAATTGAATGAGTGACTGGCACCAGAACCACCCGTACCTAAAAAATAAATCCTACCAAGTATTAGCATGGTAGGACTTCTTTTTTAAACTTATGCAATTGTAGCATATTACCTGAACAGTACCTTACACCTATTTCCAGGGTCTCGAAATAGCAATATAGATAATAGAAGTAACTATAATTGTCGGATAAACGGCTCCTGTAGTTGCCATAAAGAAATCGACGTTTTGAATGACTGCGTAGAAGACGACACCGATAAACCAGACAGCTACCGCTTTCAAGTTAATTCCTTTATAGTACCAATACTTTCCACCGACAATATCGAATTGTGACACGTCATATTTTTTCTTCTTGATAAAGAAGTAATCCGAGACGAGTACGCCGATTAACGCACTTAATACCATGCCAATATATTCAAGGAATATCATAAATGTATCTAAAAAGCTTGTCATATAAAGTGGGATTAACATTAGAATACCTGAAACGATTGTGACAATCCAAATTGAATGAAGTGGTTTCACTTTCCTTGTGACGTTTGTGATTGACACACCAGCGGCCATTAAGTTTACAACGTTCGTTGTGACACAAGCGACAACAATGAGTATGAGTGCAATCGGACCAAGTCCTAAATTCGTAACAAGCGAACTTGGATCGGAGTTATCCGGGTTGTAAACACCTGTTGTAAGTGCCGCGCCAATCGTTGAAATGATTCCGACGAAAGCAAACCATGCGAGTGCCACGAAAGCACCGATTAACGGCGCGACTGTCGCGGTTTTAACAGTTGGTGTATAACGTGTAAATTCAGCTACGCCAAGCACCCACGCCAAACTGAATGCGGCCATCACATCGATTGCGACACCCTTCGGCATTTTTAAATCAGCTGGTGGCTTCCAAGCATATATTTCCGCAAGTGAATGCTGTTGTAAAACGACCACAGTAATCCAAACACCAAGAATAAGGACAAGAACCATACCGAGCCTTTCTACGATTTTAATCGAGTTTCTTCCAAGAGATACGGCGGCTAAATTTAACAGCGTCATAATAATAATTCCGAAAATCATCGGTCCAGAACTTCCAGGCTCACCATATGCTGACCAGCCGAACAGGTCACTGAAGATGAAACTCATCGAAATGACGGCGATAAACGTATTCACGACCGCCCAACCTAAAAAGACAATCGTATTTAAAAACGTTGGTAAAGCACTTCCTCTAATCCCGAAAGCGGGTCTTGTGAGCGCCATCGTTGACGTTCCAACTTTGTATCCCATATAACCAATGAGCGCTAAAATGAGATAAGCAATTGGGTTCGCGATAAGCGTCACAGCAATGGCTCCAGCAAATGCAGCGCCGGCTACTGTTCCGCCAACATACCATGAAGCGTTATTTGAATTTGCTCCGACCCAAATGGCGATCATATCAAAGAAACCTATATTTCTTTGGGACATTGGGACTTCATCTGTTGCATAGTATTCTATTGTTTCTACTTTTTCTTTCCCCGTTCCTTTTTTTCCCGAAGTTCCATGTGACTTCTGGGACAAACTGGGTCCATCTTCGCTTGCTTTTGACATTTAATAACATACCTCTCTTGAATAACTGTTTTATTTTTTCTTAGTTGATGAAAGTTTTGAAAAAATTTCTCGCATATTGTCTGGGGAAAATTGTAATTCATCTGGTCCTTCTGATGACCAAACGTTATAACTTTCTCCGTTCATCTTTTTGCAGAGTTCATCTGTTTGATAAACTTCTAAATCATAAATCCAATTCGCCATCATTAAAATGGCTGCCATATGCGCACCTTCTGTCGTGGTTCCGCACATATCTTCTACTAAACTCACACGATAATCTCGGTAATAAGCGTCCATGACAGTCGATAACACGCATACGTCCGTCAATACACCACCGACAATAAGGTGTTCAACCCCCAAACCTTTTAACATTAAATCTAAGTTCGATTCGTAAAACCCACTATATCGATATTTATCTATGATAAAATCACCATCTTCAGGTTTTATAATATCTGCAACTTCAATCGCCGTTGTCTGATTATGGTAATAAAGCGGTTCTCCATTTTCATCGACTGGTTCACGATTTGCAAGACCAATCCCATCCGCACGGTTAATATGTCTTGTATACAGGACGGGGATATTCAGTTGACGGCATTTTTCTAGAATCGTCTTTGCGTTTTGTAAGATTTGCTCCATCCCAATAACGTCAGAGGTCCCCCCCTCGTTTTGCATATCAATCAACAAAAAAGCTGTTTTTTGTTCCATTTACTTATACCTCCTTCTTTCAGGTGCCAGTCACTCAAACAATTCAAACGTTCACGTTAACTCGAACAAACGTGAATATTGTAACATTCACGTTTGTTTCGATGACTGGAACCAAGAACCCAATCTATACTACAGTGTTTGAATAGGTCCTTCAACATAAATTAATAACTGTTTCTATTATTTATCTAGTATAAATTATTCCCCATTTTATATAAATTACTCATAACTAAACATGCCTACTAAACGTGCCTGTAAGTCACACAACTATGACTATTCATGGAACCGAGTATTCATAAAAATTAAATCCTACCATCTACTGTCGTGGTAGGATTTTTAAATTTATTTTATACAATTGTGTTGTATTATCTATCCAGTTGACGTCCTTCATAAATCGACACGATAATGTCATCAACAAGCACACGATTCACACATCTATGTTATTATGAACAGCAACCTATTAAAATTTCACATGAATGAAGGCGAGTATGAATGAGATCTACTTTGTATTTATTATTTCTTAGTTTACTATGGGGCTCTTCATTTCTATGGACGAAGCAACTCCTTAATTATTTCCAGCCAACAACCATTGTATTTTTACGCTGTTTGTTTGGCATGATTGCTCTTTTACCATTTTTACTCTTCTCTAAAGTAAAACTTGATTTAAAAGTTCAACCAAAATTCCTTCTTGTCGTTGCATTGGCCGCAGCAATTCCATGGAACTTTATGGGATTCGCCTTACAAGGCATTGATTCAGGACTCAGTGGGATTTTAAACGCAACCACTCCCTTATTCGCTGTTTTATTTTCTATCGTTCTACTGAAAATCAAACCATTGCGGAATCAAATTTTCAGCCTACTCATCGGTTTTATCGCAGTCGTCATCCTGATGTTTTTTTCCGGTCAAGCAATCGGTAGTCAATTTTCTATCGCACACGCATTGCTCATGTTCGGCGTCACGTCTTGTTATGCACTTAACTCAATATTTGTGAATAAATACTACACGACAGTTCCGCCACTCCACTTAAGTTTTTGGACGCTAGCAATTGCAATTATGATCAATGGCCCTATTAGTTTATTAATGGAACCGAAAGCAATGCTAACTGTCGGAACACCTAGTGTCTTCTTATCATTACTCGTTTTGGGCAGTTTAAGCTCGGGGCTCGGCTATGTGATTTTCTATGTCATCAATTCAGCCAGTGGTCCAATTTTCGCAGTGATGGTCACTTTTATCGTGCCTTTTGTTTCAATTCTGCTAGGTGTCATTTTTCTGAATGAACCGTTACACATCGGAATTGCAATTGGATTACCTTTGATTGTGACGAGTTTGTTCTTGATGAACTTCCATTCTATAAAGTTTCGAAAAGTAGTGGAGAGTGCTCCTGGGAAGTTTGATGATGATTTTTCTTAATTTAAGTAAAAGAGGGGATCCCGCCAATGCTGATGCAGGATCCCCTCTCTAATTTTTTGAAGGGCACATGTGCCCCGCTCAATTATGACAATTCAACGTTTCGAATAAATACTAAAACGGAAGCCCATCGACCATTGACATGATAGGGTTTCCGCTTTTATGTGAAACTGTAGTGTATTGCCTGAATAGTTTCTTTGCACAGGCACTCATTTGAGATGCCTAATAAAAGTATTTATTATTAAGTTGAACCTTAGAACTATTCGATAGACAACATTATTAAACTTCAATTATATAGTGGCCACCTTTTACAGAGACTGAATTTTTGCCAACAATCATTGTCGATATTCCATTAATTTTTCATTTACTGATTTTGTTTTTAGATAAACTTCTTTATAAACCTCAAATAACTTCATATATTTTTGAACATGTTTAACTATAGGTTCGTATTCTCTCTCAATCGTTAGAAACTTCTTCGCACAATCTTGTAATGATGGAAACCATCCACAGCCATATGCTGCAATCATTGCAGCACCTAAACCAGGACCTTGCTCACTTGAAAGTTTAATAATCTTGGCGTTGAAAATATCTGCTTGCATTTGTAGCCAATGCTCATTTTTTGTCCCACCACCCGTTGAGACTATTGTATCGATTTTCTTCCCTTCTTGACGAAAGATTTCTAATGATTCATTTAAAGAAAAAGTTATTCCTTCAAGTACTGCTCGAACAAAGTCGCTTCTTACATGAGAGCTATCCATACCAATAAAGCTAGCCCGTATTAAAGCGTCAGCATGTGGAGTTCTTTCTCCTACCAAATAAGGCGTAAATAATAAGCCATTCGATCCAATTGGAACATTTTCTACACCAGTAAGTATCTCTTCAAAAGATTCCTCCGGTGCAAATACTTCTTTAAACCAACTTAAGCTATGCCCAGCGGATAACGTAACTCCCATCGTATAATAAGCATCGGCAAGTCCATGATTAAAGTAATGAACTTTTCCATCGAATTCTTTATCATTATTCGTCTCATGAGATAAAACTACTCCAGACGTTCCGATGCTACATAAAGTTTTACCATCTTCTAAAATTCCAGAACCGATTGCCCCGCATGCATTGTCTGCACCACCAGCAAATACGCGTGTCTTTGAATCTAAACCAGTGACCTTCGCAAACTTCGAACTAATAAACCCTACCTCTGCGTGAGGCTCTACTAATGGCGGGCAGATATCTATATTAATATCTAATGCATCGCAAATTTCCTTGCTCCATGCCTTTTTGGAAACATTTAACAATAATGTTCCTGCAGCATCTGAGTATTCTGTATGCAGTTTTTCAGTTAATCTATAACGTAAGTAATCCTTCGGTAAAACAAACTTATTTAGCTTTTCATAAAGATGAGGCTCATGTTCCTTCACCCATAATAATTTTGGTAACGTAAATCCTTCTAATGCTGGATTCTTTGTAATTTCCAATAATCTATTTTCACCGATGACATCATAGATTTGCTGACATTGATTTGTTGTACGTACATCATTCCATAAGATTGCGTTTCGTAAAACTTTATTATTTTCATCTAACAGAACGAGTCCATGCATTTGTCCAGAAAAACTAATTCCTTCAATATCGCTAGGATTTCCCTCGAAAGTTTGGAGTAACTCAGACAGCCCTGACACTGTCTGATCTACCCAGTCTTGAGGATTTTGCTCACTATATCCCGCTTTTTCATGAATTAAGGAATACGCTTTTGATACTTCATGCACAATATTTCCATCTTGGTTTAACAATAAAATTTTTACTGCACTTGTTCCTAAGTCAATACCAATTACGTATTTCAAAGCAATCCCTCTCCATTTGCTAATTCATATGAACTGATTATGCTTCTGCGTATGCTTTCACAATGTATTGATTAATTGTCGCTTTAATTTGCTCGATACGACCAGATGACAATTGTACATCTGTTAAATTATGCACGTGCTCTTCAAGTTTGTGGAAGTCTGTCTTACCTTTAACAATTTCTAATCCAATGCCAGACGTATAACTTTCATAACGATCATCTACAATGTTCTCGAGTACTTTATCTTCAATAAGCTTCTGTGCAACTCTCGTTCCAATCGCAAACGTATCCATCCCGGCAATATGCGCAAGGAATAAATCTTCCGCTGTGAATGAACTTCTTCTAACTTTTGCGTCAAAGTTCAAACCACCTTTGCCTAGACCGCCATTTTTAATAATTTCATACATGGCCAATGTTGCCGAATACACATCTGTCGGAAACTCGTCCGTATCCCATCCTAATAACGGATCCCCTTGGTTGGCATCAACAGATCCCAGCATATTATTAACTCTTGCATAACGAAGTTCATGCTCGAATGTATGGCCAGCTAATGTTGCATGGTTTGCTTCAATATTAAATTTAAAATGATCTTGAAGGTCGTACTTTTGTAAAAATGCGAGGCTTGTTGCTACATCATAGTCATATTGATGCGTCGTTGGCTCTTTCGGTTTTGGTTCAATTAAGAACTGCGCATCGAAGCCAATCTCCTTCGCGTAGTCTACAGCCATATGATAAAAACGAGCCATATTATCCATTTCTAATTTCATATCTGTGTTTAACAGTGTTTCATAACCTTCTCTTCCACCCCAAAACACATAGTTTTCTGCTCCTAACTCTTTACCAATTTCCAACCCTTTTTTAACACGAGCAGCTGAATATGCAAATACATCAGCACTGCTAGACGAAGCTGCACCATGTAAAAAGCGTGGATGTGTAAAGTTATTCGCAGTATTCCAAAGTAACTTTGTTTTACTATCTTTCATATATCCTCTAATCATATCTACGATAGTATCTAAGTTTTTATTTGTCTCTCGTAAACTGCTTCCTTCTGGTGCGATATCGATATCATGGAAACAGAAAAATGGTACATTCAACTTTTCAAAGAATTCAAACGCCGCCTCTACGCGAGCTTTCGCCAAATCCATCCCAGTATAATGATTCCAAGGACGAACCATCGTTCCAGCTCCAAATGGATCCGAACCATCCATCGTAAATGTATGCCAATACGCTACGCCAAAACGAAGATACTCTTCCATTGTTTGATTCCCAATTTTTTCTTCCGGGTTATAAAATTTAAATGCAAATGGATTTGATGAATTTGAACCTTCATATTTAATACTATTTATGTCTTTGAAATAAGTCACGAATAAATACCCCCAATTTCTTGATATAGCAAATGCCTTCAATTATATCTACAACAAAATCTGATTTTAGAGATAAAGGAAATAAGTAATTCCTCCACAGTTTTTTTATTAATATACATAAATGGTTATCCCATTATTAAATTTCACAAGCAGTACTTATTTCTTATTAGCAATATCAATCCAAACAGCAAGAATGAGAATTAAACCTTTTACAATATACTGCCAAAATGTTTCAACGTTCATCATACTCATACCATTATCGATACTGGCCATTATTAAAGCCCCTATTAATGTTCCGATAATCTTTCCTCTACCGCCCATTAAACTTGTACCGCCAATAACACAAGCTGCGATAGCATCCAATTCATACATATTTCCTGCATTAACGGTAGCCGCATTCAATCTACTTGTTAACAAAACTCCTGCGAGACCTGCTAATCCCCCCATTATAATAAACACCCATAGTGTATTACGTTTAATATTTATTCCAGATAATGCTGCGGCTTCAGCATTTCCACCTATTGCATAAATATATCTACCAAAAGAAGTCTTATTTGAAATAAAGACAAATATGATAGCCAAGAAAACGACAATTAATATCGGTGTTGGAATGCCGTAATATCGATTTAACATATATGTGGCTAATAAAATAAATAATGAATAAACTGAAACCTTTCCATAGTCAATTACCCAACTCTGTATCATTAATCCCATTGAATCTCTATTGGCACGATTTCTTATCGTTCCAAAAATTAATAATGCAACACTAAGAAATGCAAGCCCATAACCTATCACATGGGGTAGATAACTATTCCCAATATATTTAAAGCTATCATTTAAAGGGGCTATCGTTTGTCCTTTGCTTAATCCTATAAGGATTCCCCTAAAAATTAACATACCGCCTAACGTAACAATAAAAGCTGGAACCGCCCTGTAAGCAACCCACCATCCTTGCCAAACACCAAATAATGCACCGATTGCAACCGCAGCTACAATTACTGCGAAAGTGCTCCATCCATGCCAAACTTGCAATATTGCAGCAATTCCCCCAGTTAACCCAACTAACGATCCAACCGACAAATCAATATGACCAGCAACAATAATAAATGTCATTCCTATTGATATGACAGAAATAACCGCCATTTGCGCCGATAAATTGGATAAATTTCTTGAGGATAAAAATTCTCCTCCTGTCATAATCCCGAAGAGCAAAGCAATTAATACTAAGGCAATAATTAACGTGTATGCTTGAAGGTCAAATTTAAAGCTTAAACCTTTCTTTTCTTGTTCATCTGTCTTATCTATTACCGACTGATTGTTCAAGATTGTCTCCCCCTGTCGCACATAGCATTATTTTCTCTTGTGTTGCTTCATCCCTTGAAAACTCGCCAGTAATTCTTCCTTCGGCCATCACGAGAATTCTATCCGACATCCCCAACACTTCGGGCAATTCCGAGGAAATGATAACAATGCCAACACCTTGGGCTGCTAACTCATTAATAATTTTATATATTTCATATTTCGCTCCAACATCAATTCCTCTGGTCGGTTCATCGAGTATTAAAATTTTAGGATTGGTTAATAACCACTTACTTAAAACAACTTTTTGTTGATTCCCACCACTTAATTGTTCAACTCTCGCCTCCAAGGAAGGAGCTTTTAACATCATCTTTTCTGTTAAATCCATCGTTCTTCGTAATTCTAAAGCAGCATCTATTAAATTTACTTTCATCACCTTATTTAAAGCAGCAAGTGTCGTATTCTGGGTAATATTCATACCAAACACTAGTCCAAATCTCTTTCTATCCTCTGAGACATAAGCGATGCCCTTTTGAATTGCTTCCGCCGGACTTTTAATATTAACGTCTTCTCCATCAACAATTACACTTCCATCTCTTTTTCCATCAAACTTTCCAAAAAGACTCATAAACAGCTCGGTTCTACCTGCTCCCATAAGTCCAGATATACCAACTATTTCTCCCTTTTTCAGTGAAAAAGAAACGTTATCACTAACCTTTGAACCTGAATTATCTGTAGTAGTATAAGCCTTAACTTCTAATACGTTTTCAGTACTAATTGGTCGAGCTTCGTAGGGGAATAACTCTGTCAATTCACGACCAACCATTTTAGTTATAATTTTATCTTCATTTAACTGTTCAATTGGATCTGAACTAATCGTTTTCCCATCCCTTAAAATAGTAACCGTATCTGCAAGTGACATAACTTCATTAAGTTTGTGTGAAATGTATATGCATGTAACACCTTTCTCTCGTAATTCATTAAGCAAATTCATGAGAACTTCGACGTCACTTTCTGTTAATGCTGCAGTTGGTTCGTCTAATATAAGTATTTCTGTTTTTTGAGTTAATGCTTTTGTAATTTCAATTAATTGTTGCTTCCCAACAGTTAAATCTCCAACACGAGTTTGCGGATCAAGATCTAAACCTATGTACTGTAACCACTTTTTAGCTTCTGCATAGATCTTGTTCCAGTTAATAATTTTTTTCCTTATTAAATCATGACTTAAAAAAAGGTTTTCTGCGATTGTCATATCTTCAACTAGTGCAAGTTCTTGATAAATAATTGAAACCCCTGCATCTTGAGATTCTTTAATTGACTTAAATTCAACATTTTCTCCATTAATTACTATTTTCCCTGAATATTCATTGTGAGCGTAGACGCCACTCAGGATTTTCATCAGGGTTGATTTCCCAGCACCATTTTCACCACATAAAGCATGTATCTCACCTTTTCTTACCGAAATTGAAACATTATCCAATGCTAATACTCCAGGAAATTCTTTAGTTATTCCTTTCATCTCGAGTGCATATGTTTCCAATTCGGTTACACCTCCTTAAGCTTCAAAAATTCATGAATAAATCTTGAGGAAACGGGCTAAATATTGGCTTTGACAACTAATCATAGCTTTAAACTATTATTATTTAGAATAAATAAAGTGGAGAGAGCGAGTATAACTCTCTCCCTTAAAGTTACTTATTATGGTCGTGGTGGACGCTCGTCTTCTGGAACATTTTTATAGACATCGTCATATGTGTGGAAACCATCTTTAATTACAGTTTCAATTACATTATCTGCATTTACTAACACAATATCTAACTTCAAGAAGGGTACATCCATTACTCCGTTATTAATAGAGCCATCACCCTCTACTTTTTCCCCTTTAGCCAATGCTACTGCCGCATTTGCACTTTGTACTGCAAGCTCCTTAATTGGCTTGTAGACAGTCATAGATTGAGTACCTTCAACAATTCTTTGAACAGCTGCTAAATCAGCATCTTGACCTGATACTGCCACCTTCCCAGCCAATCCTTGTCCCGCTAAAGCTTGAATAGCACCGCCAGCAGTACTGTCATTTGAAGCAACAATTGCATCGATATCGTCTTTATTTACTGTTAAAGTATTTTCGATTATTGCCATAGCCTCACTGGCGTCCCAGTTTTTTGCCCACTGGTCACCGATAACTTCAATTTCACCACTGTCAACAAGGGGCTGAACTATATTCATTTGACCTTCTCGAACCAATTTAGCAGTAAAATCTGTCGGTGATCCTCCTAGCATAAAGAATTTTCCGCTAGACTTTTCTGCTAGAACTCCTTCCGCCTGCATTTCTCCAACTTTAATATTGTCAAACGATACATAAGCGTCAATTTCAACATTATTAATTAACCTGTCATAGGCCAAGACTGGAATTCCTTCTGCTTTCGCTTGTTCTACAGCCGGTATTAAAGCATCCGAGTTTATTGCAATAATTACAAGTGCATCTATCCCTTGAGAAATCATGTTTTGGATTTGTGATAATTGATTCGCCTCATCACTATTTGCTGATTGAACTAATACTGTAGCACCTAGTTCTTCAGCGGTTTGAACGAAGTGATCTCGGTCATGTTGCCAACGCTCTAATGTCAAATCTGGAATCGACAGTCCGATTTTAAACTCTTTTTCATCAGTGTCATCTGATGCCTCCACTTTATCTTCTTGATTATCAACATCTGTTCCGGCGTCTTGTCCACATGCCGCTAGAATCATTAACATTCCTAGTATTAATACAGCCCAAATCATAGATTTATATTTTTTCATAGTCTCTTCTTCCACCTTTACATTATTGTAATTAAACTTTTTAGAACTAACTCATTTGATTTATTTGACCGTCAATGCATAGTCATTGGAAAGAATCAATGGTGTATAATACCCGGGTGTCGAAGAAAACGGTAGAATATCATCGCTAATCTGTAAACCTAATTCTCCACGCATAAATTTCTGTCGAGCTTTTATTCGTTCCCACATGTCAGGATATTTCTTTGCAATTGCATCTCTCAAATGTTGATCAGCTAAGAATACCGAATCCTCACAATTTAGTACGATACCATCTTCCATAGGTGCTGGGATGATGTCACATTGAATCGCCATTCCAGAAGATACTTTTTCATTACTCCCTGGTCTAAATGAAGTATGGAGCCACTCATCCGAACTCGTTAAATGTCCAGGATTTAATGCTGGTCGTAGTCCGCCTACGGCAAGTTCTTCACTAATGTGATTATAAATATCGCCGCCACTCACACCTACAGACACTGATTCATACCAAGCAGCAATTCCTCTATAATATGGAATCGCCCATTTTTCTAAATATTCATCGTTAACACTATCTACTAATCCGCCTCGTGCACTGAGCCCACCGCGATATCCTAATGCTGTAAATAGACCATCGCCCTTTTCTACTTTTTTAGCGCTTGGACTCCTTAAGCCTACTATTTCATTTTTACCAGAAGCATACATGACATACGTCGTTAAAGGTTCTCCTGCGTAGCCCATCTTTGAAACCGCTTCCAATTCGGATACGCCAGGTTGGGTTCCTTTCACAATTCTGTGTAATGCGGCAGATGCTCTTGTCGCTGCCCATTCAAAAACTGCAATTTGTTCAACTTCATTGTAAGCACGTAACCCTTTCGTAGGGTGCATTAAAATAGATGAAACATCAACGATAGCTTCTGAATCTTTTACAAGACTTTCCACGCAATCTACGAGGTACGCTGGAACAAATAAGCCTTTAAAGTCTTGTTTCTCTTCATCCTCTAAATACTTCCAGCCAACAACTCCTACCTTATTTCCACTTGATAGGCCAATGTTTTTAAGTATTTCATCTAAACGCGGTGAGATACTTCGATCTTGTCCCATTAAACTAAATGATTGACATAGTATAGTTTCCAGTTGCGGCTTAACTACACTCTTATACATCATTCCTTCATTTCCTACTAATAAATATCTTTGATTATCTTTTCCTAAGACAAGAACTGCCTCTTCGAATCTAGGGTCAAATTCAGTTAAATAAAAGAGATTTGCAAAATGCTCTCGATCACCATAAACTACTACCCAATCACACTCTGATTTTGCATATAGTTTGTTGCACCTCTCTTCATAAATAGAACTTGGTATTTCAGGCATCTCTTCTGGAATCCCAAAATTAGGAAGCTCCAATTTTCTCCACTCGATATTCATTGAAAAAATCCCCCTCAATTCTAATTTATTATATTTCTTAATGGTTCCCCCTTCCTACTTCTACATGAAATTCCCCCTTTCAATAAGTAATAATAAAAATTACATTGCTATAGGTGAATCTAAAAACTCACTTAAAATTAGACAACTTGCTCCAAGAATACCTATTGATGCCTCCGATTGATAATAGATTCGTGATTCTATTTGTTGTTCTATTTTCCATATATATTTTTTTAGCTTCTCTTTAACAGAAACCACCCATTCGGGATACTCTTCTATTAAAGCTCCCGCTAATATTATTATCTCTGGATTATAAGTACAGACAACGTTTGAAATAGTTAAAGCTAAATACTCTGCAGCCCTATCGAGTAGACTCACTGCCCACTCTTCATTTCTCTTTTTAGCTTTGAATATTTCCGGGTAAGACCGCCCGCTTTCCTTCTCTAAAAATGTTGTACAAATGTAAGTTTGCAAACACCCCAACTTGCCACAACTGCAAAGCATGCCATTTGGAGTAACAGTTGTATGACCAATTTCTCCCGCTATATTATTTGCTCCTCTAATAATTTCTCCTTTATCCATAAATGCTCCGCCCAAGCCGCTGCCTATATAAATACATGCTGCGCTTTCAACTCCAACCGCCCTACCATAAAGACTTTCACCTAACAAAATTGCTTTCACCTGGTTATCAACTAATACCGACATTCCAGTTTTCTCTTCCAGAATCCTTCCAACTTCGACGTTCTTCCATTTAAATTGCGGGCTAGTTATTACTTTTCCAGAGGGCCAATCTACAATTCCAGGTATACTCACGCCACAACCCAAAATTCTGTCTTCATAGTCCGCATACATATTTTTAATACTCTCTAGAAATTCCGCAATATTATTAAGAATCGTCTGGGGAGAATTTGTTAAATCCAATTTCCTTTTTTCTTTATAAAGAACGCTTCCACTTAAGTCTGCGACACCAATTTCAATAAATTCTAACTCAATATTCATGCCAAACATTAAAGCGCCTTTCGGATTTATGGCTAATAATCTAGCACGCCTTCCAATATTCCCCTCTGTTTCTCCAACTTCCTCAATAAAGTTTTGATCAAGTAAGTCTTTTACAATTCTACTTACACTTGTTGCACTCATCTTTGTTATTTTCGCCAAATCGGCTCTAGAAATCGTTCCGGCTCTCTTTATAGTCTTTAATAAAAGTAATAAATGATGCTTTCGGAGCATCCCTTGATCATGTTTAGTTTGTAACACCACGTTAATAACTCCAATCTTTTTTTATGTGAATTTATCACTTTACGTATATATTGAAACGTTTTTCTAATTAATTACTCCAGTAGAGTTATTAATTAGAGTATAAACAATAGTCTTTCACTTGTAAATGACTATTCGTAAAATTCAGCATGTATTCAACTTTACAAATATTAAGTTCTTATATACCACTAGGTTTTCAAATAACTAGAATTTCAATGGAGAGTTAGGCACTCTTGTTTATTAGTGGACAGTTTCGGTGCCAGTCACTCAAGTAATTACATAAAATGACCGGCCGGACATGTCCACCCGTCACCTCTCCATCAGCCCTACTCTCCCAAGGGTTACAGGCAATAAATCCAAAACCGAACCTATCTTTTTATTAAACTAAAATCTTTGTATTTATAATACGTATTCATCATCTATCAGCTATTAAAAGTTTTTTAAATTAATTTTCAAAAGTGTATCCCTTTTCTAAATTCCAATCTATATAAAGAGTGACAGGAAACTAAAGGGGCCGATTATCCATGAACTATTTAACCAAATACCAATCATTCGCAAA
Source organism: Sporosarcina ureilytica (assembly GCF_001753205.1). Taxonomy (GTDB): domain Bacteria; phylum Bacillota; class Bacilli; order Bacillales_A; family Planococcaceae; genus Sporosarcina; species Sporosarcina ureilytica. The sequence continues at coordinate 3,074,501 of NZ_CP017560.1, forward strand.
TAAATATGAACTAAACGAGGCTATCGCTTTGCATTTAAGTGACCACAGATATCAATTAAACGATACGGATCAAAACGTACTCACGATGTTAAGCCGATATGCGATAAAATATCCCGGCGTTGCCCACTTAAAAGTAGCAACAATTGCAAAGGCTTTACATAAATCAGACCGCACTGTTCGCCGCTCAGTCGAAAAATTGGAGCGATTACAGATACTTAAAAGACAATCATTTTCACGCGAGAAAACAGGTGGACAAGGTGCCAATCTCTATATTTTTTTACCCTATAAACAAATTGAACTTCCTGAACCGAAACATGAGCAAGTAACGAAAACAGAACTAAGTCATGAACCTAATCAACCAATTGTTGAAGAACCTATGATTCCAATCACACTTTACACACGTTTCAAAGATCTAATAAAGTCCTACTCGGGAGAAAATAATGAAGGCCTGGCCAGCAAACTTTACGGCATTTATCGCGTGCACACCACAAGACTTTTGAAATTCGATATTCACGCGGACAAAGGAGAACTTTTGAAAACCATTGCAATACAAGCAGTTCGCGTCTTGTTCCAAGCAACCAAAAGAAAAAACATCCATAACCTGATTGGCTATTACGACGGCATTTTCCGTGAATTAACCGACAAAGCTTTATTTGCGGATGCTTTTATGGATTATGATGCACCGATGGAAGTGAAAATGCCGTAGATGATTGGCATAAGAGTTATCTGAATAGTGTTCGAGTTGAGTGGGTGACTGGCACCATATACAAGAATTATCTGAATAGTGCCCGAATTGAATGAGTGACTGGCACCAATACAAATCGCTCTCATCACTTTCTAATAATCCTCACACCATACTCACATAATGAAATCCTATGATAGTAGTGAACCAACAAAAGGTTGTTAACAAATGTGAGCGAGGTGAGGACTTGGCTATTGAAATTTTTAGCCGCCGGGAACAGAAGTATTTAATTACGCGGTGGCAGTATGAACAACTCGTTGAAAGAATGATGCCGCATATGCGGTATGACAAATATGGGATTGACGGAAAATATACCGTGACGAGTTTGTATTTTGAAAATGATGAACAGGAAATCTACTATGAAACGAAGAACAAATTGAAGTACCGCCAAAAACTGAGACTGCGTGTCTACGATGAGACCGATATTCATGGCACTGCGTTTTTTGAAGTAAAGCAAAAACATAATAACGTGGTGAATAAAAGACGGGTTGTCATGCCGTTAATGGAAGCTTATCGATTCATGGATACTGGGTTGGATGAAGAACTTAATTCTTATCAATCAACAAATGAACAAGTGCTACGAGAAATCGAGTATTTTAGACAGTTTTATCAGTTACAACCAGAAATGATTGTCAGCTATCATCGACACGCGTTTCACGGTGTGACAGATCCCGAACTACGCGTCACGTTCGATATGGATTTAACATGTCGGAATGACGATTTGGCCGTCGAAAACGGTGCATTTGGGGAACGATTTATTGACGAAAATCTTGTTGTACTTGAAGTCAAAGTAAATGACAGTGTTCCGTTATGGCTCACCCGCCATTTACAAGACTTAAATTGCGAACAAAGAAGTGCTTCAAAGTTTTGCACGAGTACAGAACTTTTAAGCGGACATCACTTACCACAAAATGAGTGGATGGAAACGACAACAATTGGAGGCAGGAAAAGTGGACACAATCAACAACTTATTTCAATTTAACGGACTAGAGGGAGAACCGACGATTTGGATGAGCATCGGTGCGATGGCACTTGCAGCACTGCTTAGCTTAATCATTACGAAGGTCTACCAAATTACATTTACTGGGGAAAGATATTCACAAGCTTTTGTACACACGATTATGATGATGAGCATTATTGTGTCCGTCGTCATGAACGTCGTCAGCGGAAATGCGGGGGTTGCGTTTGGTTTATTCGCCGTCTTCTCCCTCATTCGCTTTAGGAGTGCAGTGACGAATGCCAAGGATATTGCGTATATTTTCTTTGGGCTATGTGTGGGGATGACAGCTGGTTTATTTCAATTTGAACTGGCAATCGTACTTACTTTATTCGCCAGTCTTATCTTCTACATTTTATTTAAAGTCGATTACGGCGCGGGTAAAGATACACAAATATTAAAAATTACCGTTCCTGAAAACTTAAACGACGAAAACTTATTTGACGATATTCTTGCTGATAAAACAGATAGCTATCGACTTCGTCAAGTCGAAACAACTAATCTTGGAACGATGATTTTATACACATTCGCGATTCGCAGCAAAGTTGACACGAAAGATCAAGAGCTGCTTAATGACATTAGAGAGCGGAATGCTAATTTGAAGGTTTCTTTATCTTATTTGGAGATGAGAGATTGAGCTTTTAATAAAAAATCAAGGGGATATTGACAAATCACGCTATATTGTCGATATCCCCTTTCAAATTTTATGCAATCGCAGTGTATTGTCAGAATATTTTTTGCACAGGTACCCGTCACTTCTATTTTTCGCAAAAAACGTAGTCAGAAAAGACTTGGTTATTCATCACCATCGTCCTTCCTAACTACGTATTGTAAGGGGGCTTAGTGGCACAATTTAAGTTATTATTCTGTGTCCATTTTCATGGGGCTTGACCACTGCCACAAAAACAGCACCACCAAAGAACTAAATCTCAATATTATTAATAGTAAGTATACTAGAAAACGTGTCTGATAAATCCTTCAAAGCAGGCAATACTTCCATACAATGCGCTTCACTAAATCGATACATCGGACCTGATATTGTTAACGATCCAATTACTTCCTTATGCACAAATACAGGTACCGCAATAGCATTAACGTCCGGAGTATATTCACCTTGACTTAGCGACCATGAATTATCCCTGATTTTTTGAAGTTCTTTTTTCAAATCACCAGCGTCTACTAAAGTATTTGCAGTGTATTGAGTCAGTTCTCCACCAATAATCTCATCTTGTTGTTCTTCTGGAAGAAAAGCTGAAATAGCTCTATACGAAGCCCCGACATAAAGCGGTGCTGTACTTCCTTCTGACACAGAAAATTTAACTTTATTTTCAGGTTCAGAAACCATGAGTGTAAGACCCTCATTTTTATTTAATACAGTAAAAAACACCGATTCTCCTGTCAGGTGACATAGCTCATCTAGTAAAGGACGAAGGACTTTCTCTATATTCAACTGACTGTAATAGCGCATTCCCAATTCCCATACCGCTGGTCCTAAAGAATATCGTTTCGTTTCAAAATCCTTACGCACGAAATCGTTGTTCTCTAACGTTTCTAATATACGATACAAACTAGTATGATTTACACCCATCTCATGAGCAAGCTCACGCCCACCCCAAGTCGAATTTTGATCATCAAACATCTTCAATGTACGCAAAGCTAAATTTACTGTTTTTAACAATAGAGTCTCACATCCTCTAAAATAAAATACACCTAATTATATCTATTCAAAAAATAAATTACTATTCTTCATATAGATAATCGACGGCTGCCGCTACATACACTTTTGCACATCGGATGATATCTGAAACATGTACCTTTTCATCATATCCATGGATACTTGGTAAATAAGCAGGACCATATTGCAATACCGGAATATTATGATCTCGGAAATGACGAGCATCACTACTTGCCCACTGCATAACCCCATATGCTTCATGATTCGTCACATACGTAATATTATCTACGATAGCTTGACAGACTGGATCTTGTGCATCCGTATAATTGGCTGTGCTTTGGAAACCGAACATTTTCATCTCATAATTAATACCTAGTTCTTCAAAAGATTTTGTTAAATAATCCGTCACTTCATCGTGAGTTACGCCAAACGGAAGACGACAATCTACTTCAACTGTACATTTCTCAGGAATGACATTCGATTTAGTTCCACCTTGAATTGTCCCTATATTTACAGTGATATGGTCGAGAACAGGCTGAAACGCGATTCTGTCTGTTTCTACCTCACGCATATATTTTTTCGAAATATCAATTAATGGCTGTGCCTCTTTCGGGATATTAACTTCCACATTCCATAGCTCACGAATTTTCTCAATCGCTGCAATCGCATCCGTTATTGCGTTATTTCCAGCTAATGGTGATAAACTACCATGTCCCGGGACACCATACACAGTTAACTCAAACCAATAAGAACCTTTTTGTCCAATCGTAGGGTTGTATGGTGAAGATGGTTCAGCTATTAAACATCCGTCTCCTTCGAGTAGATTATTTTCTAATAGCCAAGGTACACCGTATTCTCCACCTGTTTCTTCATCTGGAACAATCGCTAAAATCAATTCACCAGGCAGCTCTATATTTAACCTTTTCAATAAGCTAATTGTAAATATGAGACCCCCTAGCCCAGCTTTCATGTCACTTGCTCCTCTTCCTAACATCCAACCATCAACTACTTCACCGAAAAAAGGATTAAATGACCACTTTGATAAATCACCGGCTGGAACAACATCTGTATGTCCACAATAAATTAACCTCTTCCCGTTCGTATCCCCAATTTTAGAAATTAAATTATACATCTTATCTGTCGACTCATGCCATTCCACCGGTACGTCAAACTGATTTAAATACTTTTCGATAAACTGACTAATTTCTGTAGAATCACCCGGTGGATTCTCACTAGGTATTTTTATTAAATCTCCGATTAACGTAATTAATTCATCTTGATTCTTTTCCACTTCAGAAACTAATAAATCTTTTAATTGTTGTTTATCCATCATTAAACCTCCACTCCTTGAGTTTGCAAATGATTCATCGAACCATACAATTTAACAAGTCGCGCAAATTCTTCTTCATTGTAAAATGAACAATTCCCTTGTCCATATGTTTTTGAGATTTCAAGAACAAAACGTACTGCTGCTTCGACATCCACTAAACTGGTCGCACCTGTTCCACAACCCGCTACTGCTGTTTCTGTTGTGATTGCAACACCAACTACCGGACTATTCGTAGCTACTGCAGGTTGCAAAATACTATTAATATGGTAAACACCATTTCCATATGGCGTAATATCTTGCATTGTAATCGGCAGTGTTACAGGCAAACGTCCTGCTGACTGCGTATACGTATGAAGTAAATCGTCACTAATACGTAAAATATAGCCTTCTTTTACAGTAGGCGTAATTGCATAACCAGAATGATTCGTTACGATATTCCCCTTCGTTGTATCAATGGATAAAATTGCGTCCATCTCATTTGTTACTTCATGTTTATTCATTTCCATAATATCTACCGGGGAATTCATGAAAGGAACCGGATCATGTGGCAAAGTAGGGGCTGTTGGACAAATATGCGTAGTAATCACAACATCTCCTTCCACAGTATCTCCCTTTAATTGCATATCTAATAACTTAGCTGCTGCTGACATCGCCGCAAGTGCACCATCACCATCTGAAACAAAACCAATCATTTCTGGGCGAGCACCAATTCCACCTAAACGACCAATTATTCCTAGCGTAGGCGCATTTCCACCTGACAGTTTTCCATTCTGACCCGGTACGACGACCTTCACGAAATCAGTAGAACCTTTTTCTCCTTCAACCGTCTTTACCTCAACGTTTGCATCAGGTTTAATTGCTTTCAAATAATTTGCAACACATTCACCTGTAACGTGCATACTATCCATTACTTCATACATTTCCATAACATGTTTTAATGACATAACTATTTCCCCCTAATATATTTATTCATGTAGAAAACAAGATACGGAATGACCTTGATTTACACTTTGTAAAATGGGTGATTCTTGTTTACATTTCTCCATCGCAAATGGACATCTCGTGTGAAAATGACAACCATTTGGAGGATTTACTGGACTTGGTAAGTCACCATTTAATACAGTGCGTTCTTTTTTATCAAAAGGACTCTCTTTCGGAATTGCCGATAATAACGCCTTTGTATACGGGTGCTTTGGATTTTGATAAATTTGATCGAATGTACCAATTTCTACAATTCTCCCAAGGTACATCACAGCAATTCGATCACAAATATAACGCACTACATTTAAATCGTGTGAAATGAAAATATAAGTTAAATCAAACTCTTTTTGTAATCTTTTTAGTAAATTAATGACTTGTGCTTGAATTGAAACATCTAACGCTGATACCGGTTCATCACAAATGACTACATCTGGATTCAAAGCTAATGCTCGCGCAATATTAATCCTTTGTTTCTGTCCTCCTGAAAACTCGTGAGGGTACCGCTCTGCATGATAAGCACTCATGCCTACCGTACTTAACAAATCTACAACTTTTTGTTTCCGCTCTTCCTTCGTCCCAATGTTATGTATTTTCAAAGGCTCGGAAATTAAATAATCGATTTTTTTCCGTGGATCTAAAGATGCATCTGGATTTTGAAAGACCATCTGTATCGATTTTCTAGCAGACCGAATCTCTTTTTGAGAAAGTTTAGCCAAATCAACCCCATTAAAATTCACAGTACCTGAAGTAGGTGTGATCAATTGGTTGATGAGTCTAGCAAGTGTTGATTTCCCACAACCAGATTCGCCAACAATCCCAAATGTCTCCCCTTTATATAAATCAAAATCGATTCCATCAACTGCTTTAACTGCCATTTTTGACGATTTAAACGGAACAGTATCCGCTATAGGAAAGTGTTTTTTTAATCCTTGTACTTCCATGATTGGCTTATTCAACGAATACCCCCTCCTTTCTCTCCAACTGATTTGTCTTCGTCTGAAAATGACAGGATACACGATGACCTTCTTCTACTTCAATCACTTCAGGTTTTTCTTTATGACAAATGTCTTTAGCGAATGGACAACGTGACGAAAATGAACACCCAGGGACTGGCCTACGTAAATCAGGGGGACTACCCGGTATTGTCTGTAACTCTTGTTCTGACGCGATATCAGAAGTGATTTGTGATTCTAATAACCCCCACGTATATGGATGCTTTGGGTTAGCGTAAATTTGCTCCACCGTTCCTGACTCCACTGTAGAACCTGCGTACATGACAATTACTTTGTCACACATTTCCCAAACAACGCCTAAATCGTGAGTGATCATAATAATGGACGTATCATTCTTCTCTTGTAAATCTTTCATTAGTTCAAGAATTTGAGCTTGTACTGTAACGTCTAAAGCCGTTGTTGGTTCATCAGCAATTAATAATTTCGGATTACAAGACAGCGCAATTGCAATCATAACTCTCTGACGCATCCCACCTGAAAACTCATGCGGATACATGTCAATTCGTTTAGTTGGTTCAGGTATTCCTACTACTTTAAGCATTTCAATTGCTTCTGTTTTCGCATCTTTTTTAGATATATCTTTATGTGTACGAATCGCTTCTACAATTTGATTACCAACAGTAAAGACTGGATTCAAACTCGTCATCGGGTCTTGGAAAATCATTGCGATTTCATTTCCTCTAACTTGTCGCATTTCCTTATCTGTTAAAGCTACTAAATCTTTATCTTGAAATTTAATTTGACCGTCCGCTATTTTTCCAGGTGGTGATGGGATAAGCCGCATAATTGCAGTTGCTGTCACACTCTTTCCAGAGCCAGATTCCCCTACAATCCCGATTGTTTCTTTCTTATTCAATGAAAAATTAACGCCATTTACCGCATTCACAGTCGCAGCGGACGATTTAAACTGTACAACTAAATCTTTCACATCTAATAGTGGGTTTGACATATTACCCCTCCTTACACCTTCATTTTCGGATCAAGCGCATCCCTTAGCCCGTCACCAAATAAATTAATGCCTAAAACTGTAATTAATATCGCGAAGCCTGAAAAAGTAGCCATTTGCGGATTCAGGACTAAAAAGTCTTTACCATCTTTTAAAATACTCCCCCATGATGCTGTAGGAGGCTGTACACCTAGACCTAAAAAGCTTAAAGCTGCCTCAGAAATAATTGCGCCTGCAACACTCATCGTTCCATAAACAATCAGCGGAGCAAAACTGTTAGGTAATACGTGTGCAAATAGTATTCTTGAATGTGTAGCTCCTAAAGAGCGAGTCACTTCGATAAACTCTTCTTCCTTTACACTCAATACTTGTCCTCTTACAATTCTGGCAAATTCCGGAATATTAGCAATTCCAATTGCAATAATTACATTAACCAATCCTTGACCTAGTACGGTCATTAAAGTGATTGCTAATAAAATAAATGGAAATGCAAACAATCCGTCCATTGTACGCATAATAATAGAGTCAATTTTCCCACCAAAATAACCTGCCACTAAACCGAGAAAAGTTCCAAAAACTGCCCCAAATAAAACTGCTGAAACACCTACGATTAGAGAAATTTGCGTTCCATATACTAATCTACTGAACAAGTCACGCCCATAATTATCCGTACCTAAAATATGACCATCTGTACCTGGCGGACTTAACGTGTTCACTAAATTCATACTATTTGGCTCATGAGTAGCAATCAGCGGAGCAAATAACGCAACGATAACCATACTTGTAAGTATAAATAGACCGATAGCCGCTAATTTATTTTTTAATAGTTTTTTGAAGAAACCAGCTTCCTTTGGCAGTTCTTCTTGAATATGTAATTCAGCTTTCTGCATTATTTCTCACCACCTTTACTCTCGTAATTTACTCGTGGATTAACTACCTTGTATAGAATATCTACAAGTAAATTAATAAGTACAAAAATAATTGCTATAAATAAAACTGTTCCTTGTACAACGACAAAGTCACGCTTCTCAATTGCATCAACAATTAATCTCCCCATTCCAGGCCAACTGAAAATTGTTTCAGTTAAAACTGCCCCACCTAATAAGCCAGAAACTTGCATGCCTAACACCGTAAGGATTGGAGTCAATGCATTTTTTAGTGCGTGTTTTGTAATAACAATAAACTCTCGAACACCTTTCGCACGAGCAGTCTTAATATATTCTTTAGAAACAACTTCCAACATACTTGAGCGGGTAATTCTAGCAAAAGTAGCCATCGGAATAGTCGCTAGGGCTATACTCGGTAAAATAAGATGTTTGATAAATGGAACAATCCCGTCATCTAACGACCCCATACCAGTTGCAGGCAACCAACCTAAATTTACACTGAAGTAAAGAACGAGCATTACACCTAACCAGAAAATCGGCATTGAAACACCTACTAATGAAACAAGCATCACAATGTAATCTACAAAAGAGTTTTGCTTTGATGCTGCAATCATACCAGCAGGAATTCCGATTAATAGCGCTATCGATAATGCAGAAATTGCTAAAATGAGCGTATTGGGGAATCGTTCTAAAATCAAAGTCGTCACTGGCTGGTTATAACTTAACGACATCCCAAAATCTCCTTGAATAACGCCTTTTAAATAATTCAGAAACTGGACAATATACGAATCATTTAATCCCAGTTGAGCTGTTAACTTTTCAATATCTTCTACACTTGCCGTTGGACCCAACATAACTGCCGCCGGGTTCCCGGGGATTAGACGAGTAATGATAAAAACAATGGTAGCTACTACAAATAAAGTTGGAATTAAATCCAAAAATCTTCTAAAAATATATTTCCCCAAAATTTCGTCACCTCTTTTTAAAAATTCATTTCCCGAAATGAACCAGTGGTCCATAAAGTGAATTGTGAAAATCATAGCATTATTTTTTATGTTTGTAAATCTATTTTATTGAAATGGCAGAAAACTCTTTACATTGCGAATTCATATGTGTTAAATTCATTATTAACTTCATTTACTGAAACGCTGTTTCGGTAAATGAAGTTAATATAACGAGGATATAAGGAGAGGTATAGAGTTATGAGAAAACTTAAAGTATTATTTTTACTAATTATTGCTTCTGTATTGCTTGCCGCTTGTGGTGGAAGCGAAGAAAGCACTAACAACAATGACGACTCAACGCAACAACCAGGGGAACCGAGAGAGGGCGGCGTTCTAAAAATCGGATTGGCAGCCAATCCTCAAACCTTGGATCCAGTAAAATATACGGGTGTATATGAATCTCAAGTTATGCGTTTAGTAGCTGATACATTAGTTGTCTATAGTAAGGATCTTCAAGAAATTGAACCTTCTTTGGCTACTGAATGGAGTGTGTCAGATGATTTATTAGTTTACACATTTAAATTGCGAGACGATGTATATTTCCAACCTGGGGAATATCAAGATGGTCGCCAAATGACAGCTGAAGATGTGAAATACAGTTTAGAACGATCAGCAAATGAATCAGTCATGAATCGTTTACGTGGCGTGACAAAAGTAGAAGTTGTAGATGAATTTACTGTAGATGTTCATTTAGAAAGCCCTAACGCTGCATTATTTGCAGTATTAACGGATGCTGGAAATATCATCGTTCCAAAGGAAGAAGTTGAAGGATGGGGCGATGACTTCGGTGCAAATTTAATTGGTACAGGTCCATTTTCTATTAAAAATTGGCAACGTGACCAACAAGTTGATTTGGAGCGCCAAGATAAGTATTGGGGTCAAAAACCGCTTTTAGATGGTGTCCAATTAAAAGTAATTGCAGATACAAATATGATGACGAACGCATTACGTTCTGGCGATATTGATATTGCTATGGATGTTAAAGGACAAAATAGAGAACTAGTTAAACAGGATGACAAACTAGAATTATTAACTGTACCTGCTTTATCCATTACTTATTTAGATTTAAATAACATGACTGGTCCGACAGAAGACGTTAAAGTAAGAGAAGCTATTTACAAAGCAACAAATGTCGATGAGATTGTACTAGGAGCTAACCAATGGGGTGGAGCAGAACGTTCATACTTACCATTACCTCCAGGTTCATGGGGATATGACAAAGAGTTAGAAGAACTTGTCCCTACTTTCAATCCAGAAGCTGCAAAAGCTTTACTTACCGAAGCAGGCTATCCGGATGGTTTTGCAACTGAACTTTACGTCCTCGAGTCAAGAGTTCCATACGCAACAATTTTCCAAAATCAAATGAAAGAAAACCTAAATATTGATGTTGAAATTAAAGTTGTAGAGTGGGGCACTTATAGTGATACTGTATCAAAAGGTAACGCACCGATTAACATTGGTGGATGGTCATGGTATCCAGATCCATACTTCTTCCTTTACCAGTTGTTCCATACGGATCAAATCGACGCTTTAGGTAACGGAAAAGGCTATAATAACCCAGAAGTTGACAAGTTACTAAATCAAGCATTAGCTGAAACTGCTGTTCAAGAAGAACGTGCAGAATTGTATAAAGAAGCAATGAAATTAATCTTGAATGATTTTTCACGTATCGAGTTAGATGCACAAGAATCTACTGCAGGAATTAACCAAAAAGTTCAGGGCTTTGATGTATCACCAGACAACTCCATTCAAATTGTACATCCGAATGGAACAAATGTATGGTTAAGCGAATAATATTTTCTTGTAGGTAAGACATAACTAACCCGTTACCTACATACCAACAGATTAGAACAATAGCTTCGAAAATATACGTAGTCTCTTAGCAACCATGACGTATATTTTCGGAGTTTTCTATTTGTCACTTCATTTTTTATTGAAACTAAAATAGAGAGACGGTGTATACGAATGAATAAAAAAATAGCAATCTTAACTATCGGACAAAGTCCTCGCACAGACTTACAAGAAACGATACAAGACTTTATTTCACCTCCTGTCACTTGTATTGAAATGGGTGCCTTAGACGCCCTCTCTTTAGATGAAATACACCAACTCGCACCTGTAAATGAACACGATCCCAGACTCGTTACTCGCCTACAAAGCGGCGATCAAGTCATCGTAAGTGCAAAACTTATACAAGAAAGAATGGTACATTTAGTTGAAACTTGTGACAAAAAAGAAGTGGATATTATCATAATTGCTTGTACTGGTCATTTTCCTAAATTCAATACAAAGATACCTATTATTTATCCAGATCAAGTTACTTTACACTGGATGCATTCTATATTTTCAAATCAACACTTGTGTATTGTCGTTCCCCACAATGAACAAAAAGAAATGATTAAACAGAAATGGATTGACTCGTTTAACAACTTGTCAATTATCGCTTGCTCTCCGTATGAATGGAATGATAACAATGCCCGTGAAATTGCAACTTTCGCTGAACAACAGCAATGTGATGTTATCGTGATGGACTGTATCGGTTACGCTGAACAAATGAAGCGAATGATTCAAGCAGAAACAAACTTACCTGTTATTTTACCAAGAACGCTTGCACTATCCGCTTCCCAACATATATAAGGTGAATAAACAATGCCTGGTATCACTAGAGATATCTTTTTAAATGGTGTAATCACTGCTGATTACAGCAGAGTTGAACGAGAAACACTTCAAATGGAGAACAATTAAATCAAGCAACTGCTGTAACTATTGTTACGGGTGAAAATTATAAACTGCATATCCCTTTAGGGACACGAACAGCAATACCCAGTACAGGCGTATTTAGGAGTGACGCTATTTCTGGTAATTTACCTTCTGGAGAAGCGTTCATTGCCCCTATTGAAAAAGTGACTGAAGGATTAATTCAAATAACCGGATCTATTGCAGACATCGGGCTTATTCACGAACCAATGCTGTTAACAATCCAGAAAGGACGCCTCATCGATGCAACGACGGAAAAAGGTAAAGAATTAATGCATGTACTCGGTAGAGAAGACGGACGACTCGTATGCGAATTGGGGATTGGAACCAATCACGCAGCCCGATTGACGGGAAATATTTTAGAAGATGAAAAAGCGTATGAAACCGTTAACATTGCTTTCGGGTCAAACCATACGTTTGGGGGACACATTCAAACAAACGTTCACATTGATGCATCACTCCATATAAATCATTAAATTTTCACGTTTAAATATTACGCCCCACACTTGTTGTGCTTACACTTATCGTCCGGGGCTAGTTGGACAAGTCAATTTTAAACCAGCTGTATTTGGCAAGTAGAATATGTAGCTACTTGCCAGATACAGCGACCTTTTCAAAGGACTTTGATTTTAAGGTGAAACCCTGCATTACTAGGCGCCCTCGTACAAAAGGGATAGTAGAAACACAAATGAAACTGATTTAAATGAGCAAAACATGAATCATTCAACGGTGAAGGTAGATGCAGTTACCAATTCAAGAGTAATAGTGAAAGGTGCAGTGAAGGACGAAAAGTTCTAACACAATTCCAAATTGCATTATGATTACTCCTGTACTCCACGCAGTACCTTGCATACTCCCTTGCTGTTCTTTCCCTTCCAACTGGTAACAAAAAGGGTAGGCGTTTTAAATCAAGGAAGGGATGCAGACTTTTGGGTTATGAAAATAATACAGTTTGAAGATATAGGATAGTATTCCATAGCGCGCACCATCGGGATTTTTGTTTCAATCGGATTCCTTTGAATATAGGCACCAACGTTTAATAATCCTGTTGGATCGATGACTTCTTTCGAGAGGTATCTATTCCCGTAGATTTGTCCCGTGTAGCTATATTTTTTCATATAGTAATCACTGTAACGCCTATTGATCGGAGCCATACCCGACTAATGACTACCACACCAGATTCTATAGGTTGACGTAGCATATCCAATGCTTTTTCTAGGAAACTCCCCATGTTCATCAAGAAATAGGAGTCCTCACAATAAGTAATTTTGAATCAGAAAAGAGTGTAATAAGGGCTGAAAATTAGTTTTTGATTTTTCTCTTGTTATTACATAAGATTTCTTTACTCGTATTGTTTCCCAAAACACGGTTGTCTGAATTGTTTTAGAACCTAAAACCCAAAATTTCATTACAACATTACAATGCTACTGAATGCAAGCAAGTATAGAACAGCAAACAATAACGGTCAAAAATAGTACCAGTTTCCCCGGACTTTCCGGAAACTGGTACCCTGTTCTTATTTTTCTCCTGTTATTACATAAGTCTTCTTTCCCCTTGCACGAAAAAACAAAAAGAAGTGTATACTGAGTATGATTATGATAAACTAAACATATAATAAAAAAGACTGAGTGCTGTAACACCCAGTCAATACAACTGACATCCGCATGAAGAGCGGTTGGCCAGTATAAAGAGTGTTTAATAAAAAAGTAACCATCTCATCTACTTAAGGCCGTAGCGGAGGGAGGTTACTTTTTTCTATTGATGACAATCGCGATGATTGCCGCCAATGCCGTTAAGCCTGTGGCTATATTTGTTCATGCAATTTCAGGTTATTGTCTGAATAGCGTCTTGCATAGGTCCGAAATTTTCAGGTACCTGATTCTAAATAATCCCCTGCATTCTTAAAATAATCTCCGCAATAACAGCAGACCCCAGATAAGTCCCTAGCAACACAAGCGATCCGACAATCAGGCTTCTCCAACCCAACTTTGCGAAATCTGCCCACGAGCGTCCAATGGCAATGCCCGCATAAGCTAAAATAGGTGTCGTAATGGCCAATAAATTGACTTCTGACGTCCATTTTACAACAGTTTCCGAACCCGGTACCCCCGGGATAGAAAGAGTTATGGCAATGAGCGAGATGTATGCAATCGCCGGAATATTAAAAGGTAGGAGCTTGTCAAGCGCTAGTCCTGCGATGCTAATCACGATGAGCAAAATCATGCCTGGCATAGCTTGTGTAGGCATTACACTATAGCCAATCCAGTTTCCAACGAGCGTGATGAGCCCGATAATTGCTAATACTATCGTCCATTCTTGAATATTTCGTAACATGGGTCAGCCCTCCGCCTTCGTCTTTTTATTTCGTAACTTCATAAAGAATGCATACATTTTCTCCGTTAAAGGAAGTGCAATAAAAATACTTACATATAAACCGGTCGCCGCTGAAATTAGGTTACTTGCACCAGCTAAAGCAAGTATGTCCTTTTCAAGGTGTGGAAATGCGGATACCAATGACCCACTCGCCGCAGCCATCATACTGCCACTTCCTACGCCTGAAGCCATCGCAAAGGATAACGGGTGAATCGGTAACATCGTTGCAAGGATTCCTGAAATCAATCCTAAAAACACGGCTCCAAAAATCGTACCAAAAATATAGATTGACATAACGCCTCGACCTTCAGGAGAGTTCAATCCAAACTTGTCCATAATTAAAGCAACGTTTGGCTCTCTTCCAACGGAGTGGGTCATCCCAATACTTTCTCGCTTCATCCCTAGTAAAATGGCTACTGGCAATGCGATTAACAATGTAGCTAAATGACCAAGTTCTTGTAAAATCAATGCCGGTCCAACTTCTAAAATGGTGTTAATGGAAGGTCCAATTGTGACACCAAATTTAGCAATTAATAAGCTGACCGCGAGGAAGACAAGGTTCTCAGCATTTTTCGATTGTTTTTCTTTTACAAGAGGTGTGAAATATAATCCTAGACCGATAACGATCGCGTATAACATCGGTAACAATAAAACGACGCCGCCACCAATGGCGATTTTATGCGTGCCTATTAATTCAGCGACAATGACAATTCCTAAAATAATGGCATGCAAGCGCCAATCTTTCCACAAATTCATTTGTATTCATCTCCCAATAAACAGATTAGTCTTTCTGGATGTAGTTCGTTTGATATGTTCCTAGAACTTATGCTGCGGGTCGTCATGCTTTTTACTCAATTTCAAAGTTAGAATAATGATCCGGTTACATGCTGGCAATCGTAATTAAGATTTTCTTCATCCATTTGCGGTTCCTATTCTTGGCTAAACGAACAGTTGAAAATAGCTTATCCAGTTATTCAATAAACCTTACTGATGACAGAATATTGCAACTTTAATAATTAAAGAAAAGCGCCAGCAATCGTTATCTCTTATCTAACACTTATAAAAGAAAGACAGTTAGACAATTGGTGAAGGTTTACAACTAATTAGTATGAGAGTAGCGCTTCAACCTTGGTCAACTGTTTTTTATAATATGAATATATTATCCGAAAAATAGTAATTTGTCTATCTTTTTTTTGCATATTAATCAATTTCATAATTAATCTTACTAAGGCATATCACGAACAATGTTCATATCCGTTCTGGGCGAACGCATTCCATAGGTTCGAAGATAATGTCGATAGATCCGCTCCTCCCCACTAAAATCACCGATAATATACACGAACGTTATTCAGTAAAATTATTATAACATCCGCATACCAGAAAAACATCTGTACATTAATAAATCATAATAATTCAACTTAGCGTATAAAAACACAAAGAGAAATTCATCCAAATGTTAAATTGGACGAATTTCTATATTTTTTCATGCAATTGTCGTGTATTATCTGAATAGCTTTCAAATTGTATGAGTGACTGGCACCAAAACCTAAATTGCATGAGTGACTGGCACCAATACCAAATACCAATGCAAATGCAAATGCCGTGTATTGTCTGAATAGTGTTCAAATTGTATGAGTGACTGGCACCAATATGGTAATGAATAGTATTTTCCTATAGAATAATAAAGTCTATTGACCATAAAAATAAACTATATTTGAAATTTGTAGGTGAAGGTTTTTGAGCGATATTGTAATTACAGGTTACGGGATAAAAGCCCCTGGTGTGCATGACAAATCAAGTTTTTTACATGTGTTAAAAAATGGAATATGTACACAGGGCATTATAAAGAGTGACACGCCGCCTCACAAGAATGTGGTTGCGGGCGTCATCGAAGACGACTTTCTAGAAATCGATGGGAGAAATTACAAACGGTATCCACGGTTTGTTAGATTGGCGATTGCCGCTGCAATCGATGCTGCTAAGATGGCGAATTTGGAGGATGTCAAACCACACCGTATTGCTGTCATTCTAGGAACAGCTGCGGGTGCCATTCTTGAAATTGAACAATATGCTCCCCAGTTTCACGATTTGAAAACAACTCCCATTCAAGGTGTTTCCTACGCCGACTCGCACACGGTGTCAGGTTCTGTCGCTGAAGTGATTGGTGCTTGTGGACCCGCCTTCACATTATCGACTGGATGTACCGCTAGTTTAGATGCGGTATCGATGGGGAAACTTCTCCTCGAGAATGGTAGTGTCGACGTTTGCATTGTGGGAGGAACAGATGCCCCTTTAGGCCAATGGACACTCAATGGCTTTAAGAAAGTAAGCATGCTCTCAACTGAAACGGCTATTGATCATGCGGGCGTCCCCTTTTCGAAAAAACATCGAGGGTTTGTTTTATCTGAAGGCGCTGGATTAATTGTGTTAGAGCGCAAACAATTCGCCGAAGCACGCGGTCAAAAGATATACGGGAAGGTTGAGCGTGTCATCTCTAGAAATGAAGGCCAAAAATTATTACGTTCGGATCATACGGGGAAGCATATGCTAGCTGTCTTTCAAGAAACAGTTGGAAATACAACGCCGACCTATGTAAACAGTCAGGCCCTTGGTATCGACAGCAACGATCAAATCGAACGATACATCCTTTTGAAAACATTCGAATCGAAGGTACCGATTACTTCTATAAAAGGAATGATTGGACATACCTTTGGTGCAATGGGGGCAATGCAAATCATCGCATCCCTCCTATCAATGGAATACGGGTTTATCCCACCTACGACAAAGACAAAAGGGGATGGATTTCAAGACATACCGATTGTTTTTGAAACGAGGCCTCAAGCTGTTCATTCCGTAGTCATCACAAATCACGGGAGCAGTGGGAATAACGCTTGTCTATTATTGACACAAACTTAGGAGTTGGCCACAATGTTTTATATTTTTTTAATTTTGTTAGCTTGTATTCCCATCGTTGTGGGAATTACGCTATTGGTTTTATTTGAGAAAAACAGACTCTCAAAAATTATATTTCTGCTACTAATCATGGTTGCGTTCTGGCAATTGGATATTGCTTTTTTGTATGCGCATCGTCTACTAGAAAAAGAGACCATTCTATTTTTATTTAATCTCTTTCGCTTTGGATCCATCATGATTACACCAACAATTTTTTATATAGGCTATACAATTGTTCAAGATATTTTGCCAAAAGATTTAGCTAAAAAGTGGCGGTTGTTCATCAATCGACCGACCGTACTTTTATTCTACGGAATCGCCTTCTTTGTTTACATCATTGGATGGAGCGAAAAGGCAATTAAACGAATTGAACTCATGAACATTGGTTCTAGTATCTTTTACTTTCCGGTTTACGGAGATTTGTCATGGATTTTTATTTTCAATATTATGCTCTCTATTGTTAGCATGACGATTTGTTTGTTCATTAGTCTACATGTACCAAATAAGAGTATACAATCATTTTTGGTTTATTTTACCATTTTTTCTGCCATTGGATTTGCAATTGGCTCTTTAAATATGTTTCCATCGGCAAGATTGTACCCAAGTTCGATTGCATTACTCGTTTATGCATTAACCATTTTAATTCTCACGAGTCGAATGCATCTTGATATCGTAAATAATATGAATAGGAAACTTTCAGAACAAAAGAAGTTTCTATTCCAAGTCATTGATTTAAACCCAAACTACATTTATGCCAAAGATGAGTTTGGCCGTTATACACTTGTCAATCAATCCTATGCCCAGTTAATGGGAAAAGACATTCAAGAGATGATTGGAAATACGTATGATGAGATACAAAAGAACATCGATACAGAGCCTCAGTCCAAGCAAGAGAGTGAAGAATTTCAGCAGAAAAATCAACTATTATTTAAAGAGGAATCCATTAAAGCCGCCTCTGGTGAAGAGAAATGGGTTCAAACTTTCAAAATCCCTATTCATACACATGACAGCTCAACGCTACTTGCTGTATCTACTGACATTACTGAACGAAAGCAATTTGAAGATGAAATTCAGTTCCAAGCCAATCATGATGCATTAACGGGATTGCCGAATCGAAGAATGTTCAATGAGGATTTAACGAACCTTCTAGAAAAAGTCAAATCCGAAGAAAGTCAAAATGCAATTGTGTTTCTTGATTTAGATCGATTTAAATACATCAATGATACACTCGGACATGATGCTGGTGACCTTTTATTAATAGAGGTGTCGAGTCGGATTAAAAACTTACTCAAAAGAAAGTATCCTAGTGCTGAAATTTATCGGATTGGCGGGGATGAGTTTACCATTTTACTTCCAAATGCTACTGCAACAGATAGTGAAGTCTTTGCCAGAGATGTCTTAAGCGAATTTAATGAGAGCTTTGTACTCGAGGACAGCAATTACTTTATTTCACCAAGTATTGGCATTAGCCTCTTTCCGAATGACGGAGATGACGTGAATACATTAATAAAACATGCAGATATCGCAATGTACTATGTTAAAGCAAGAGGAAAGAATGACTTCCAACTGTTCACGCCACAAATGCAGCAAGAATTCCACAGAAAAGTGATGATTGAAAAACAATTACAAACAGCACTTGTGAATGAAGAATTTGAACTGTATTATCAGCCTATCATGGATTTAAAAACAAATGAAATGATAGGAATGGAATCTCTTATACGTTGGAATAATAAAACACTTGGTCAAGTACCACCAGATGAGTTTATTTCAATTGCCGAAGAAACTGGTTTGATCATTCCAATCGGCCACTGGGTATTAAATACAGCTATCGAACAAAATGCACATTGGCAAAAAACTACCAATCAACCGATATATGTAAGCATTAATGTTTCCGTGAGACAGTTACTTGATCCAACTTTTCTAGAGAAGCTGAAAAATACGATAGAAACCACTTCGCTGCATCCATCCCAAATTGTGTTAGAAATTACGGAGAGTATTGCGATGTATGCAGAGACGACAATTGAAAAAATAGCTGAATTAAAAAAACTTGGGATTACGCTCTCCATGGATGACTTTGGAACAGGTTACTCATCACTTAGCTATTTGACCAAATACCCACTCGATTCATTGAAAATCGATAAATCATTTGCGATTAACATGCATCGAAACGATGAAAACAAAGCCATTATTCAAACGATTATTGCGATCGCTAAAGAATTCAATTTAAAAGTCATTGCTGAAGGCGTAGAAGAACAAGAAACGTGTCATTTCTTAGCTGAGATTGGCTGTGATTACGCACAAGGCTATCATTTCAGCCCGCCACTGCCTGCAAGTGAATTTCAAGAAAAATGGCTTTGAGGATAATGGTGCACTTCTAGTAATGGATAGTAATTGAATAAATATAGTATGGAACGTTGTCGAACCTTCATTCGGCAGCGTTCCTTTTTATATTTCATACAACGATCTGAATTGTTTCTAAATTGAGTGAGTGACTGGTACCGATATAATCTGAATAGTGTCCGAATTGAGTGGGTGACTGGCACCAATAAAAAAACTTTTCAATAAATGTATCCTTTTTCTCTCTTCCCCTCTATATAAAGGGTGAAAGGGAGGTGATAACATGGCAGCAACAATCGAATTTAAAGATGCAGTTGGCAAGGTTTATTTTAACGGCGGGATGACAGAAGATGGAAAACTAATCCGTAAATCAAAGACATACCGCAACATTGCAAGACATGCCAGTGCGGAGAATTTGTACAACGCACTTGAGCAACTAGCACAACTTTCGGAGTACCCGTTCATCGGTGCAGAGAAAGTGGAAACATCTTTTGTCATGGAATAAGCGAAACGCAAGGGCGGCGTCTGAACTTCTGGCGCTCAAAAACAAACAAAGGGGGATAAAAAATGGCAAAAACACTCCAATTGAACTTTAATACAGCAAACGGCAAGAACGTTACACTAACGGTGGACGAGCCGCGTGCAGATTTAACGGCACCAGCTGTGGAAGCAGCGATGCAAGCAATCATCGCTTCGGGCGTGTTCGAAGTGGATGATTATCCACTTGAAACAGCAAAAAGCGCCCGAATCGTCGAGCGCGATGTCACGGATATCATCAAGGCATAACACGTTAGCCTAACCGGTTCACCAGTTTTCGGACTGGGGAACCGGTTTTTTATGGATTGAAGGAAGGAGGAAACGAGATGGAGCAATGGTTACAATTGATACAGGATATCGGTTTTCCGATTTTCGTATCGTTTTACCTATTACACCGGATCGAAACCAAACTTGGCGCGATTCATGATGCGTTAATTGGGTTGAAAAGTGAGTGAGTCATACCCTTCTTAAATTGAATTTTACATTGGGGCTATCGCGTACTCGATTACGCAAAAAAAGTACCAGCACCTCACGCTGGTACTTCCTGCTTATAGTGTAATTTCTTTTGGCTCTTCCCCTTTTTTATTCATCAAACGCATGGAATCGGGGGAAATTTTCAAAATGACCAGGTCCGGATCATCTGGCCCACTAAACCAATCTTTCATATGCTTATTCCATACCTTCTCTTTCATACTGTCGTCGTCAGAAATAGAAACGGTACCTTCTATTTCCAAGTATTCATCGCCCATCCCTTCACCTTCGTACCCAATTAGAATATGCGTATGTGGATTAACCTCAAGTTCATCCACCTTTTCGGTTTTTTTCGACGTTGCCGTGTACAGCGTAAACTCATCATTAAAAAATGTCATATAACGAGTGTGCGGCTTATTCCCGTAAACAGTCGCCATCGTTCCAACGTAGCTCTCTTTCAGGATTTTCAGCGCTTCTTTTTTCGAATCCATCCATCTCTACTCCTTTTTTAATTCTTGTTGAAGTTTGCCACGATGGATAAAGAACTATACATCCTTTACTTTGAACAATCGATTTCATTAGATTCGTCATAAACCTCCCCCCTCTTCAATATAGTTGGTGTTAGGACAATCTCACCAAAGACAAGCCTCTCAAAAAAATCGAGCAAAATTCCAAACAATCCAAGGGGGAAATTAATTATGAAAATAACAGCTGCAGTCGTAAATGGCGTCAATGAGGCGTATGAACTTGAACAATTAACGCTAGGAGAGCTTTACCCTGATGAAGTGGTCGTGAGAATTGTAGCTTCCGGGGTTTGTCATTCAGATGAAGCACTGCGAGTGGGCGATGCACCATTTCCAATGCCTGTCGTTTTAGGTCATGAAGGGGCTGGGATTATAGAAAAAATCGGAAGCGCCGTGAAGAACTTTAATGTCGGCGACCAAGTTGTCATGGCCTACAATTATTGTGGGACATGTGCAAGTTGTCGTACCGGACATCCTTCTTCTTGTAATGAATGGGCTGCTCTCAATATGAGCGGTGGGCGTCCAGATGGCAGTCACATTTTTTATAAAGAAGACGGAACCCCTGTCTCCAATTTTTTTGCACAAAGTTCCTTTGCCACACATACGATTGCGCACGTGAATAATTTAATTAAAGTCGACCCAGAAGAAGATTTGCGTTTAATGGGTCCGCTAGGCTGTGGATTATTAACTGGTTTTGGCACCGTAGTAAACGGCTTACAAGCAAAAACCGGTTCGTCCATTGCTATTTTTGGCATAGGCGCAGTTGGACTTGGCGCCCTCATGACAGCCAAAATTATAGGCTGTTCAACCATTATCGCGATTGATATTCACGACACTCGCCTAGAAACTGCCAGAGAACTGGGCGCAACCCATACAATCAATAGCAGAACAGAGAACCTGGCAAAACGTATCGCCGAAATAAGCGAGGGCCAAGGTGTTGACTACTCAATCGATACAACAGGAATTTCATCTGTGATGAAAGCATCTATTCAGGTGCTCGGAATCGGAGGCGTCAGTGCACCTGTAGCTGTCACACCAAATTCAGTTGAATTCAACACTTTTATGGATTTAGTCCTTGCAAACCGAAAACTCATCGGCGTCTTAATGGGCGATGCAATTCCCCAACTTGCGATTCCAGAACTCATTAAATTTCATAAAGAAGGGAAATTCCCATTCGAGAAACTAGTGAAGTATTATAAGTTCGATGAAATTAACCAAGCAACTGCCGACGCGAATAGTGGTGAGACGATTAAACCGATATTGATTATTGATGAAGATTATCGGAAAGAAGAGCCTTTAGTGTTTAATTAACAACGAATCCCGCCAAATATAAGCTTGGCGGGATTTTTACTTTCACTATATGTAATTGACAAAACACCAGTTACAAATCATTATATACGGTTAACTCTTCAATCACCGCATTCTTTTCTGGAGAAGAAACTTCCGCCACATATCGATATCCATCAAACATGAATTCGAATGAACTAACATTCTTATCATACATAGTGAAAGGTATCTAACACTAAAACTGAGCGCTTTATAATACGTTGATTAGGTTTAGAAGCGAGCAACAGGTGAATAAATAATAAAAAGGAATCCTGCAGAATAGCGCAAGATTCCTTCTTTATTTTTACGGAATTGAAGTGTCAGAATATTTTTGCACACCCAATTCATTATTTTAAAATCGTTTATTTACTTTTTTAAGGTCATTTAAATTCTCAATTAATATTTTTTTTGCAAAGTCTGGATCGTGTAGTTGTTTGTACTGTTCTACAATACCTAATTTTATACGGTCTAGAGAAACATTATTTTCAATTCTACCGCGGAGCTTAACTAATTCAGCAGGTGATTTACTACGTTTACTAAATAACTTCATCTGAATTACCTCCTCATCCATTATTGTAACATGTTTTCAAAAATCTTTGAAGCAGCAATCGTGTCGGGAATAAATCGCCTATCAGCTATAATTAACATCACGAATTGTTGTTTTCCTTCCTCCGATGAGTTAATTTCAAAGAATAAATTGAGATATATTCTATGTAGTTTGGATTTATTATTGTTAGTGTAAACGTGGGAATAAATGTTATCATCGGTTGGCTTTTCACTACTATAATAATTCTCGGCATTTAAAATAATAACATTATCTGGTTGTGAGTTACTTAAATCGCCCAAATAAATTTTGTAAGGTTTAACTTGCCGGAATAAAGTAAGATAATGAATCGACTTATAGACAGCTTTTTGAGGTATTTTAGTTTTCCAAGCAGCTATTGACTCTGTAAATAGCTGATCAATTTCATCGGAACTTTTTTGGGGATACTTACTCGACTGCTCTTTGTGAAAAATATCTCTTAAGTAATCGAATAATAATTGTTTTAAAGTGCTATTTAATTTAAATTTATTTAAAACCGTTAAATCTTTTTGTTGGTCATACTTATATAACCAATCTAAAAAATCGATAGGGATAATTAATTTATTGGGATTCAATTTACTAACCTTACTCTTTTTATGCTTTTCAACCTAGGATTTTACGTATAGACGTGCAGACTTGACATCACCAGGTCCCTTTATCCCCTCCAAACATACATTAATCACTTTTTCTCATTTTTAATTCAGTTTATAGGAGTCCACACAAAAAGTAAATTTTACTAAAAAACGGGTTATTCCATTTTCAGCGAAATAAAATACCCATATTTAAATTTTGAATCAAAATAGAATGTAATATGGGCTCATAATTAAATTTTGATTTTCTAAAAGGCATATCCCCTGTATGATTGTGGAAAACTGGACCTATATTCAAAAAGACTGAGTGCTGTAACACTCAGTCAATACGGCTGACATCTGCATGAAGAACGGTTGGCCAGAATATAGTGTGTTTAATAAAAAAGTAACCATCTCATCTACTAAGGTCATAGCGGAGGGAGGTTACTTTTCTATTGATGACAATCACGATGGTTGCCGCCAAAGTTTGTTCATGCAATCGCATTGTATTGTCTGAATTACCATTTGCACAAGTATCTGATTTAGTGAAAGGTACCTGCAAGGTACAATTATAACAATTCACGCGTTTGTATAAGGAATTAATAAGATATCGACAAAATGCGCTATATAATCAATCCCCCTTCCAGTTTCATGCAATTGTAGCGTATTGACTGAATAGTGTTCGAATTGAGTGAGTGACTGGTACCTTCCCTACTAAAGCGCTAAAGGACTATTGCACCTTTTATTAAGTCCCCAAACCATTAGACTAGTATGAGAATCAATTAGGAGAAGGAGCATGTCTAATGAAAACAATGAAAAGAAATTGGATTATGATTATTGCGTTTGCCGTAATTATTAGTGGTATCGGAGGTTTGGTTTCACCTAAGGAAGCAGAAGCTTCTTGGCTTTTTACAAACAGAAGTGGTTATTTTTCTAATTACGTAGAGACACAAAACTATCAAGGAACTTATAGCAGTAGTAGTAATGTAAAAAGCGTCTCTATAATGTCAGGTACAATCACAGCGAATAGCACAGCGGGCGGAACATTCGTGCTCTACATACAGAAGAGACCTTACGGGACTAGCCAATGGCAGACAATTAGAACGGTTTTTGCAAATAAAAACGGTACAACTCATTTTGAATCCCCTAAATTCTCACCGCGGGATGGATACAGGTTCAAGTTGGTGAATCTTGGAATAAAAAATAGAGTAAATTACAAAATGCAATGGATTCCATGGGCTTCTGCCTATTAATAGATAGCTAAACGTACCCTATCACATAAAAAGGATCAACCATCGGTAGTGACCCCTAAAAGTTAGAGTTTTTATTATGCAGCTGTTTGGCTGGTTTGAGTTCGGTATTGTATTGGACTTAAACCGGCCAATTTTACTTTTATTCGTTCGTTATTGTAGTAATCAATATACTGTTCTATTTTTTGTTTAAGCTTATGATAAGACAATAATTCTTCACCGTAATAAATTTCTTGCTTTAAAATCCCGAAGAAATTTTCCATTACAGCGTTATCAGCACAGGTTGCTTTTCTAGACATACTTTGGAAGACTTTATTTTTCTTTAATGTCTTAATCCATTTTTGATGTTGATAATGCCAACCTTGATCGGAATGTATTGTTGTTCGATATTCAGCTTCAGTTTTAATGACTCTTACTGCTTCTTTTAATGGTTCCAGTACTAAATCCAATGTAGGTCTCTTGGAGATTCCGAAAGAAATAATTTCTCCGTTATATAAATCTAAAATAGGGTTTAGATACAGTTTTTCGTCGTCTAGACACTTAAATTCAGTGACATCGGTTACTAATTTTTGCAGGCGGATTGACGTGTTAAATCTACGGTTCAAGCGATTTTTGGCTACTTTCCCAACAGTACCTTTGTATGAATTGTATCGTGACTTACGAGTGAATTTCACACATTTTAACCCTAAATCGCCCATGATTCGTTGAACTTTTTTATGATTAATCAAATATCCTTGATTTCTTAATGCTAAATGAATGCGACGATATCCATATTTGCCTTCATGTTTTTGGAAAAGATCAAGAATAACCTCTTTCAATTCTTCGTCTGGGTCTGCTTGCTTCAATTGTTGGATTTGATAGTGATAGGTTGCCTCTGGAATACCGACTACCAATAATACATCTTTTAATTTGAACCCTTCTTCTTTGAGTTCGAATGCCATTGCTGCTTGTGCTTTTCTAGGAAGGCATTCGGATTCTCCTGAAAAGCGTCTAACTTTTTTAAGTATGCAATTTCTAAGCGAAGAAGTTCATTTTCACGTTCTAGTTGTTCTTCACGAGACATTTTCTCCTCTGTTTTCACTGGTTTCGCTTTTTTATCTTTAGACATAGTAGGACACCCTTTCGATTTAGGTTTAAGCCCTTCTACACCTTCTTTTAGAAAAGTTCTTTTCCAGTTCGCAATCAAAGATGGATTATTCATGTTAAATTCAATTGCTGTATCTTGGTATGAAGCGCCTGTTCGTTTTATAAAGTGTAATACATCCAACTTAAATTGAACAGAGTAAACCTTCTTAGAACGTTTTCTACGTAATCCATCTTCACCAAATGCTTTATATGCTTGAACCCAACTTTCAATTGGCGATTTACTTGGAATACCATATTTTCGCGCCAGTAATCTATATCCTAAAGTACCTTCAAGATATTCTCTCACCACTTTAAATTTAAACTCTAAACTATATTTAGCCATATAAAAACACCCCAAAAGTTAGTTTTTTAACTCTAACTTTTGGGGTGCAGCACCATCTCGAAATGGTTGATCCTTTTTATTATGAAAAGTACTAGGTGCTCATTGATTATAAATAATCAAGGGGATATCGACAAAATGCTTTATATATCGATAGTCCTTCTAGTTTCATGCAATCGTAGCTTATTGACTGAATAGTGTTCGAATTGAGTGAGTGACTGGCACCAACCTCAATTCACACCTTTGATGATAGGTGTAACTAATCATTTGAAAGAGGGAGATGGAGTACCAAGGTTCCAGTCAACAATAGATATGTGTGAATTAAAACAAACAGGATTGCTGAATTTTTGACGATTGAATAAGTGAATATGTACGAATTGAAAGACATCTCCCAGGTGGGAATAGAAATTGCGGATTATTTTTTAGAATTGGAAGGAAGACATCCTGACGTTGTGATTGCACCAAATGCTGGCGGTGAAAAACAAAAGCCGCGCATTGTTTCTATTCTCTTACGTATAAACAAGTGGTTGAGGAGGAATAACTGTGATGGGTTATTTTAAAAATATAATATACACGAGTTCTCCTTCGTGATTTACACGAAACCATGCTACAATTACAAAATGTACACTATGTACATATATTCTTTACATAAATTAGGAGGAATATTTTCTATGATAAATTCTGAAATATTTTCAAAGAAATTAATGGAAGATGACATTTTAATGGAACGAACTCAAGATGAGGATGGCGTGTACTTTCGTGTTCGACAAACACTCGATTATGGAAATAACGTAGTCGTTGCAGTTTTTTTCACAAACAGCGAATCCATCGTTGACATCAATATCTTTAACATTGCTCACATCAACAACCCAGCAAAAAAAGCAGAACTTCACAGCCTGCTCAATGAATTCAACGAAAAGTTCAGATATATTAAATTTATTGATTTTGATGGACATGTTGCAGCTCAATACTCATACAATATAGAGGATCATTTTAATCCTCAACGTGTCATAGACTACATCGGCCTGTTTTTAAACGCAGCTGAAAAAGTTTACCCTGAACTAGTTAAGTTATAATAAGTATAGACAACAAACCACAAGAGCTATCGAGTGCATTCTCGATAGCTCTTGTTCTAACCAAACTCACTCCACATCATCCGTCATATCATACGAACACTTGCTTCCAGTATAATCAATACTGCTAATGACATCTTCTAACGGTATTTCATATTCTTCCCCATCCTAAAGGTAACGGTATTTTATTGCAGGCAACTGTCTATTACTAAAAAACTTATCTTTATCAATGCTAAGCATATAAATCTCCTCCCTGGCTATACCCTGAAAACAGTGGTTTTTCGCATTTTTATCTATCTATTCAACATAATAGGCACTCTTTACTAATCCTAAAAAACAACAGATCCCCAAACAAGCAAGATTTGTTTGGGGACCTATTACATTCACTTAGTTCTTTTCACGCGTTTCACTAATCCATAAAGCTCTCTACCCGAACTGTCCACCCGTTGAATCAAACCGATATCTTTTGCGTAGTAACTGAAAGTGGTTTTATTTTCCCACGGCGTATAATTCTCAATTACCAACACGTCACGATACTCTATATTACGAACTTTCTTTACGGCATTCGTTTCTGTAATCCATAAGTTTCCATAATTGACTGGCCCGAAATCATTTACACTATGGATTTGCGTGACAACGAAAGGATACGGAATATATTCATCGAAATGGTACCAGTCATCATATGCTTCTCCATAGGACCAGGCGTTTTGTAGAAAGCCAAGACGCGGAATCGTTTCATGTTTCGTCTCATTGTAGATACGCCAATACGCCATGCCATTCTCTTCTTTACGGTCATATTCATAACGATACGAACTGGAGCCATTTGTGTAGTAATACGTATAATTCGGATCAGGCATAATATTCATCGCTCTAGTTGTAAGTGCACGTGTTAAAAATGCAGCGAAATGTGAACGTGTAATGAGCTGATTCGGTTTGAAAGTACCATCAGGATATCCAGTAGCGATATTGTTAGACGACACTTTCAAAATATCTGTGTAAAACTCAGATTTGATAGCAACATCACTGTACCGCGGATTTTGTTCTCCCTGTTGATGTACCTTTAAATTAAATGCTTTACTCATCAACCTTGCCATAAATGCGCGAGAAATACTGGATTCCGGTTTAAAATTGACCGCATCCGAAAACAACCCAGCATTATACGCAGCCGCTATTTCATTGTAATAAGGATGGGATTTCGGTACGTCTTTATATTTAGGGTCCTGCAAATTCGTCATCGGCAGATCAAGTGCCTTAACGAGCATTGCGGCAATATGCTTCTTTGCAATCGGCTCATTCGGCTTAAATTTTCCATCTGGATAACCGCTTATAATGCCTTGGTCCGCCAAATAATTAACTTCCACATACAACGTCGACTTATTTTTATTCATGTCTGTAAAACTTGCAGCTTGTCCATTCTGCGTCGTTCCCGTAACAGCCAATAGAAAAATCACACACACTACAATCCACTTTTTCAACAATAAATGATCCCCCTGTAAATTAACTTTTGCACACCCTTTATTTATATGAGTATTGCAAGGTTAATATGAGGGAAAAGTGAAAATATTTGAAAGGACTTTGTATTATCAATGCCAAACAGGACATGGAACCTCTAAGAGTTCTGTGTCCTGTCTAAATTATTTTAAGTATCATGTTTCCGTCTTGCACAAGTACCTGTAATCTAGTTATATCTTTTGATAACTCAAATGCTTTGCGACATATAATTGGATAGCCTCAATTAACCGAGTCGTTTCCTCTTCTGTATTATAGGGAGCAAGACCTGCGCGAATCCATCCGCCAGTTTCATTAAGTCCAAGTTTATCGGCAAGAGTTGAAGCATAGAAATCACCGCTTGCAATGAAAATGGAATGATTTTCTGCCAGCCATTTACATACATCAACAGGATCAGCCCCGTTAATTGTAAAGGCAATAGTCGGAGTCTTCGCAACATTATCTGGTGCTTGGTATAGTGTGACTTCAGGAATATCAGCCAAAGCATTGCGAAGTAAATTAGCAAGTTTATCCTCATGTTCCTCAATTGCGGAAAAGGCACTTTGAATTTTTTCACTGCGTGTATCCCCTGTACCTAAACTTGCAATAAAATTAACACACGATTCGATGGCAGCAATAGCTTCATGGTTTTGTGTACCTGTTTCTAATTTATCTGGAATAAAGCCTGGCGCTGGTTTCAATTTATACACCGATAGCTTCTCAAATAAATCTTCTTTAATTACCGAAATACCAATATGAGGGCCAAAAAATTTATAAGCAGAACAAAATAGAATATCCACGTCTAATTCGTCGCGATTTATATAATAGTGTGGCACAGCGTGAACCGCATCAACAACAACGATAGCTCCCACTTGTCTTGCTCGCTTTGTAATTGCTTTTATATCTGTAATCGTCCCAACCGCGTTCGACGCCAAGGTTACAGCAACTATAGCAGTATTTTCATCAATCAAATCAGCCACTTTTGATAAGTCTAAAGACAAAGTTTCTGTATCAACTGGTATAAAGCGAACTTCAGTATTTTGATCTTCTGCTGCCGTCAACCATGAATCTACATTTGATCGGTGATCTATCTCTGTAACGACAATGTTATTTGCACTTGTCCATGTTTTCGATAAACCCCGTGCAACTGATAGCATTAATGATGTTGAATTTTGACCGAATGCAACCTCATTAGGCTGGGCATTCATAAGATCAGCTATTGCCTTTCTAGCCTTTTTTATATGTTGCTCCGTTTCCATACTGGTCGGAAATTCACCATGAAGATTTGCCGTTCCCTTTGATAAGTATGAAACCATAGCCTCGATGACATTCTTTTCAACTTGAGATCCCCCAGGACCGTCAAAATAAGCAACTTGTTTACCATTATATTCACGCGTCAACGAAGGAAACCTTTTTCGGATTTCATTAATTGGATACATTTTATCTGCCCCTTTTAAACTAGTTATTCCAGTAGATATAAGTAAAAAGATGCCTGCAATACTTGGTAGAAATATTAGGACCGCCGCCGTGGAATTAGATACATCAATATTCGTATCAATATTTTTTATTGATTCTTTAACATTAGTTATGCTAAACAAAAAATATTTAAACCAGTTAACCCCTACTAGAAATAATTGCCTGAATAGCGTCTAGACAAGTACCCGAAACTAATTCTCTATTAGACCAGCTTTTTTATTGCATCAATAGCAAACTTAATATCATCTTTTGTATTATAAAAGTGAGGTGCTATGCGAATAACATCTGCCCTAGCAGAAACTAAAATATTATTTTTCTTTAATTCCTCTTCAATAAAATTTGCATTATCTACTTTTATCGCTGTATTGGATCCCTTTAAAGTCGGCTCTAACGGGCTTACTATTTCTAAGTTATTTTTTTCGCAATAATCAAGTGTAAATTGTGATAAATCTTCTAAATACCTTTCTATATTTTTCACGCCAACTTCTAAAATAATATCAAGCGCACTATCTGCTGCAAATCCGTTAATCATAGGGAATGTTCCGGAATCGAATCTTTTTGCCCCTTGAGCATAATCTACTACTTCACCATCAAATGCGAAAGGGTTTTTTTGCCCGAACCAACCAGTTATTTTGGGTGATAATGTTTCAGCCAATTCCTCTTTAACATACAAAAAGGCAATTCCAGGAATACCAAGTAAATACTTTTGCATTCCTGTAGCTAGAAAATCTATATTTAGCTTCTTTACGTCTATATCTACTTGACCCGCAGATTGGTAAGCATCTACAAAAACGTAACTATCCTTTTCCTTTGCGTGATGCACGATTGCTTCCAAATCAGAAATTGCGCCATTATAATACGAAACATGAGGTACTGAAACTAATAATGTTTTTTCGTTTATTATTGATGATAAATTGTCATTATTAAAATCTGCATACTTTATATTGTAATTATTTTGAGATAAAGCAACATGTCCAATACACGGAAAATCATTTTTAGATACCAAAAAGTCTGTTTTATCTTTCTTTGGTTTTAAACTCGTAGCAATTGAAGATATTGCGTGTGAAACGGATGAAACAATTGCGATTTCTGAAGTTTTGGCATTTATGAGTTTAGCAAACTTCATTCTTGCTTTCTCGCATACTTCCATCCACAGTTCCCAATTCATTCCATCATTTTCCCATGTGGCAATATATTTATTTATATTGTTCTTAACATCACGATGAAGGGCACTTTGAGAACAGCTAGATAATTGTATCTTATTTGCTAGTATGGGAAACTCTTCCCTTACTAGTTGTATATCTATCATTTGTATTCATCACCTTTGCTCTTATTCTTCCTTCTAAAACGATATAAAACTAAACAATATCCTACATGAAAAACATTATTGTTTTTTAAAAAACCGAATAGTCGTTACTTTATTATATCCCCCCTATAATATCATTAATTCACATATCCTTCTTCAGACTTTTCAATGGATTCACGATGTTTAATGGGTTTTCCATTTTTACCTTCAAATCGTCTTCCCCATCCAGTAAGAACTGCAAATAAAAATACAATAAAAAACATGGCAGGAAAAAATGTTCCGATTGATATTAATAATGGATTAATAGGCTGTATGAATGGAAAGTTTTCAACCAACACGCTAATATTTGCATAGGTAATGATAATAAACGAACTCGTGAAAGGTATTATAATAGGCAATGAGCATGCAAATCCTGAAAGCAAATTACCTGTACGATAAGGGTGAAGTTGTTTTTCCTTTCCAATTTCATCTGTTAAAGGACCAAACATCAGACAAGCAGGCCCATTTGCACCTCCAAGACTGATACCGGAGATAGTTGCACCTATCGCAATGGTAAGCTCTGCTCCTCTTTCTGTAGCAGCCAACTTACTATTCATTAAAAGATTCACGAGTCTGTTCATTGAACCACTCTCTTCAAGTACCCCTATAATACCAAACAGTGGTATGACAAAAGCAATAGTACCAATAACTCCTTTAACGCTATCGATGAGGAACCCACTTAATGCGCCTTCTTGAATCATAAAAATATTACTTATATCGATTGCACCAAAAAGTACAGCTACGATTATTCCTATGATTGTTCCAACTGATGATGCTAAAAAAATGTTTTGACTTTTAACTGCTACAACTAATAATACTATTATAGGAATAATCATAATTAAACCATGTGGATTAGAATATTGTTCTATTAGTTCATATCCCCCTGCATTTATTTTTTCCCCAGTTCCACCAAATATCAAAAACAGTATACTAGCAAGAATAGCCGCCGGAATAACATAACGTAAGCGTGATTTAACCATCCCCATAATATCTGCATGGCCTTCTTTTTTTGTATACTTTTGAGTAATAGAGCTTGTAATCGTGACATCTGATATAGGACCAAAACTATCACCCATAATAGCTCCACTTAAAATTGCTCCAGCTAATATTATTGGATCAGAGCCTAATAAAATACCCGCCGGATAAAGTAAAGGAAAGGCTGCAAATAACGTCCCTATTGATGTTCCTGTTGCAGTAGCAATAATTCCCGCTACAAGAAAAGTAAATAGAGTGAAAACAGCACCTGTTAAATGAAATTGCATACCAATCCAAACAAATCCTTCCGCAGCACCAGCTTCTGCCATCAACTTCCCAAAAAATGACACTATAAAAAGAATTAGAATTAGTGTATTAGCGATTTTTGAAGACATTCCTTTAATAACTGCATCCCAATATTTAGAATTACTTTTTGCGAAAAGACTACCAATAATTAACGCTATAAATCCACCCATGGCTAAAGCTTCCATTTCATATACTCGGAACACAACAAAGAATAGAATACAAGATATCATAAAAATAATTAAAGGTAGAAATGCCAATGACTTACTTACTTTAAAGTCGAGTGAATACTCTTTTGCCTTTGCCATAATTATTGCCCCCTTTGCTTGTTGAAATAGTCCTTTTTTTAGTAGAAATTACTATGATGGCGTATTCATTATTAAGTTCAAGTAGTTCACCCCACATTCAGTTGATATAGCATGATGTATCGCGGAAGATCCAGAAAACGGGTTCTGAAGCCTGTACTACAATTTATTGAATTCCCACTTAACATTTTTTCCATTGTATGAAGTGTTTATATGATTTTTATCAAAAAGTGGATATTAGACACACATAATTGGGTAAAGCCGACATTTACTGTTCATGCACCCAGGGGGAATGGACTCCATATTGCTATATGTGGTCAATTATTCATTACAGTTACAGTGCTCGTACAAGATAAAAAATACTATGATTAACTTTATTGTATTAGGGAGCCAATTAAAATATGCCAGATGAAATCGCTGGAAGCATTAAATTTATACACTAGTGAAAGGTACCTGTGCCCTAGAATCAATTATGACAATGCAATTTCACGAATAAATACACAAAAAAAATACATCCAATGGTTACTTCGGATGTATTTCTATATTTGTTCATGCAATTGTAGTGTATTGTCTGAATAGTGTCTTGCACAGGTACCTGAAATTAGTAATACCATTGGGAAAGGAGCTTATTTGTTCGAAATCGAAAAAATAAGCTCCTTTTTAATTTTATTCTGGCTTACACCTATAAAAAGTGCGCGTTTTTCAGTGGCCTCCATTTTAGAAAAGGGGCCTTCAATATACTCATTTTCTTTTTCTACCCTACTTCTCGGAGTAACAATCAGCCGAAGAACTAACTGTTACTACCAAGCGCGAAATAGCCCTTGAAACGTAATCTAATCCAGGAAAATATTTGTTATTACATAATAATTTATATCGCTCGCCTCCGCGATTAATCCAATAAAGTTAATTGCTCACTTTCTCCAATTCGATCAAAGGCCGCCGGGTCATGATCTTGGAAGTAAGCGGCATTCACCGTTTTTTCTTTTGTCATAATCATCTTTTCAGAATGACGTGTGTTGCGCAGACGGCAACTGTAAATAACTGGGAAATAATCACGTAGAAATTTTCCCTCCGCATGTGCAGTAAGGGCAATAATTTGAAAACCTAACTTTTCGGCTATAAAAAACACAGGGCTTAATACATGTTCACTTGATGCCTTGCCGAATGGATTATCGAGCACGACTGCACGATTTCGCTTCATCGATGTATTTAGAAGTTTTTTCTTTTCCGCTACGTAATTAAGCAGTCCAAGGAAAAGTGTCATGTTTTTGCTCCATTTTTCTCCGCCGGACCACTCATTGGATTCTCGCCAGGAAAAGGATCTGGATGTTGCTTCATTGTCATTTGTTACTTTACGGCATGATACTTTCATATCACCATTTTGCAAGACGACTCGAAGTAGCTGCGGTGTCTCAAACCATTTCTCAATGTCCGTTCGTATTTTTCCATTGTTCACTTTACCGTCCGGGTTGATATAACGTGAATGTTCAATCCATTCGAGAATTTCACCAATATAGGCACGGAGCCTCGCAAGCCCCTCTTTCTCTTCCCAATCCGTAATTCGGAAATTATAAATTCGCTTCGGCCCTGAACTAAAGTTAATGCGTGTTTTCCCAGGAATGACATTCAGTTCCCGGACGACAGTTCTTACATGTTCATTCATATGCGTAACGAAATGCTCTAATTGTTCATCGTGACTGCGGATACTTTCTTCGTGAATCCGAATAATACTATTCATTTTCTTTCGTATATTTTGTTGAAATTCAACAAGATCCTTATAGCTGCGCTTATATTCCAGACCTTGAAATAAATTATCACGCATCTTGGCATCTGACATATTTCTACGGACATACGTATTAAAATCATGTCGGTAATTGGTCACCCGATCAATTTCTTCTTTTACCTCGTCATTCGCTTTCTTCATGTTCACTGTTACACGATGGACCAAGCTAAGTGGATTATACGTAAATTCATTTGCATCAGACTCTGTTAATTGCACTTCTTCAATTGAAGCTGAGTTAAAATGATGCGCTTCTACAAATCGATCAAGTTCATAAAGTGCACGTTCAAACTTCTGGAACTCATGATTCAACCGATTTAGCTCGATTAAATAAACCTTTTCTTGTTCATTTAAATTCTCCGCTGCTGTTTGCAGCATATTTTCAACGACATGGAGAGGCTCAGTAAATTGAGTCACTTCCACTTCCGAATGATTTCTCTCGAAGTTCTCTTTGAGTTCCTTCAATTGGAATGCAATAATTGCAACTTTCTTTTCTTGACCCTGAAATGCTTCCGCGGCTTTTTTTTGTTGCTCACTTTCAATTTTTTCAAGATGACGCGCTTTATCAATTTCGGTATCCCAATTATCTTGAAAATCAATGTCCTCAAAATCATTCCAGTCCATTTGAATTCTTTTGATTTCCACTTTTGCTTCATTTAGTCTTTCCCGCGCATTGGCCATCTTTGTTTCCAATTCGCTGCGTGATTCTGAAATTTGATTCAATGAACGTGAAATGGATTCAGCATTTTCTTTTAGCAATTCAATCGTTTTGTCAGTAAATAGAGGAGGTAAATCCTTCACACTAGAATAATAAGGGTCGCGTCGTAACAATTCCATTTCCATGTTTATCGAAGCTATCCTGTTATGCATTGCATTTCTTTCATCCTCATAACTTTTTTGTCGTTGCTCGGATCTTCGTACATTACGACTATTTCTTTCTAGGTCAAGTTGGATACTGACTGCCCCTTCTTTTAACTGAACCACTTCACTTGCTTCACTTTCATGTCGCTGCCCATCTGCAATTCGGCGTTCAAGGTTATTGAGTTCGTCTTTCATTAAAGAAATTTGCTGCTCAATTGAAGTGATTCTGCCATCAACTTCGTCTAATTCCTTTTCTGAACGTTGGAGCAGCCTTTCATTTAATTGCAACTGATCTTTTAATTTTTGTTCATATTCCTCTGTCTCTTTTAAAACCTCATACGGAAATTCATCGAAAAATTTATTGTAAGAACGATATGCACGTTCCCATATTTTTAACTTCTCTTCCACTTTCCTTCGTTCCCCCGTAATTCGATTCGCCTCTATTTGAAGGGATTCTTTCCACGTATCAAAAGAAGTTGTATGAACATTCTCTTTCCAATAAAGTGGAAGAATTGCATCATGACTTCCCTTTTGACTGCCATCGGTTAATGCTTTCGCTTCCTGTAAATCAATGACATGGACAGGATAGAGAAGTTTTTCCTGCACAGCTTCAATTTTTTCAATGAGCGTCAACTTCTTATCCGCAGTAGTAATAAGCGTCACTGGCCAGTAAGGAAAACGGCGAAGTTGTTCTTCGATTGACAAATCCAACCCATTTAAATATCTAATCCCTGTGTCTATTAACCCAATGCGATTCGCCCATCGATGAAGCTGCTGTTCCATAAATGGATCGGCGAAGAAGATGTCTTGATCCATATAATCATCGATAAAACGATAAGCGAGCCTTTCTGCTAAATGTTTTTCTTCCTTTTCCTCTCGCATCCGTTCAATGTTTCGAATTAGATCTTGTTCTACGGAACTTTGCTTCAAATAAAGGGAATCAATTCGGCTTAGGCTAAAACTTAACTGTGCGAGTTCTTCCTTTTGCATTGCATGCGCATCCTTCATTCGCTTTACATCCACTTCGACTTTCGCAAGGGCAATCGAGTCGTTTTTTATTGCTTCTTGGATGCTGTCTCTTTTCTCTTTCACGTCAATTCGTGAATGGCGTAGCTGTTTAATGTTATTTTGCAATTCAACGATTGATTCATCGACTTCCGTTTGCCTTTGAATCCATTGCGGAAGCCGGGCTTCCACTGTTTCTTGTTCTGTATTCGATAAAATCATTTGCCGAATTTTTCGCATTGATTCTTCAAGCGACTGAATGAATGTTTCTTTTTCCGTCTTCTTTTTTTCAAGATCGATTTGCTGTTGCCGCAGCCGCTTCCTTTCTTCAGTGCAGGCGATGAGTTCATTTTCTATCGGGCGTAATTCATAGGTAAGTTCTAAGATTCCCTTTTCCATTTTTTCTTGTTGCTCTGTAAAATATCCGCTTAATTCGCGGTAAACCGTATGTAAATCATCCGAAAGGTCAGAGGTCCCTGACTCCTCGTCATGCTTCTCGATTTCGTCTTCAAAATGGGAGGCTAGTTCCGTTTGCACGCGGATATTCGTTTTCTGTTGTGCAAACATCAACGAATAATATCTCTTTTTCAAACGATGGATGTTTTCTTGGATGCGATCCCTTTCTTCTTCCAACTCTTGTAATTGGTCCTGTTCTACTTTTAGTTCTTCTTCTTTCTTTCGAATGAGAAAAGCATCTTGACGGGCCTCAAGTGCTTCCTTCTCTATCTTGAGCGCTTCAACCATCTGTTCAAGGTGAGCGATTTCTTGTTCCGTCTCTCTGCAGAGGTTCTTCGCAAGTACGTACACTCCTTTTGTCACCGCTTTACTTTTTTCGTATCGTTCCTCTTTTTTATAAAGAACCTCATTTGCGTTCACATAAGCGGTGAGTTCTCCTTCAATTGCTTCATACTCCGCAATTTGTGCACGTAACTCTTTATACAATTTAAAGCTTTTTTGCCGTTCTTCAAATATATCGGCGAATCGGTTTTGATCAAACCCTGCAATCGACTTTTCAACGGTTGGGATTAGGAGTCGGTCATATAAATGCCGTTCAGTCTTACAACTGTCAAAAAAACGTTCAATGCCTCCTTCGTCCTGATTAATCGTTACAATACTATCCCACTCATCCGAAATAATATGGTATTTTTCCTCCAAAAAGTGCCTGTATGATTTGATTGTTTCAAACGTCTGGGCAAGAGGAGACTGTTGAACCATTTTTTTATAGTAATCATTAATTTCAAAACGTTCAGCTGGTCGTTTTCCGTCATCCCGTGCAAAGGGAATCATTTCAATTCCATTCGCATCACTTGCACCATATTCATACACATACCGGTAAGAATCGACTTTGTTATCACTGATGAAAAGACTTACCGCTGTCACGACATACCTTCTCGGCCGATCAGAATGAATCCACTCGATGGCAATATGCGCAGGACCTTCCAATTTCAAAGTATCCCGTATTTTGCGCTCGCCTAAATTCGTATGTGGAATAACTGCCTGTAACAACGTCTGAATGAGTACCGTTTTACCGCCGCCATTTTCAAGAACAAGCGCACCGTTATACCCATCGAATTTAAACAAATCATCATTATAACGTTTCTGACCGTCTTCATATACGACATTTGTCAATCGAATTTGGCTAATTGTCGGCATCTACATCCCCCTGTTCTGTTTCATAAATAAATTCAAAAATACCTTTATTATATTCCAAATCCATAAAGTACTTTTGAATAATCGTTTTCG
This sequence comes from Sporosarcina ureilytica, assembly GCF_001753205.1. Taxonomy (GTDB): domain Bacteria; phylum Bacillota; class Bacilli; order Bacillales_A; family Planococcaceae; genus Sporosarcina; species Sporosarcina ureilytica. Next base: position 3,113,574 of record NZ_CP017560.1, read on the forward strand.
CTTTTTCGGTCAGTGTCACTTCCATATTCCCAATTTCCTTGACTAGTTGCTGGTCAATTAAAAACCTTTTCACTCCGTCAATAAAACTCATCCGACTAATTGTATTTCCAGTTTGCCTTTTCGCACTTTCCCGGAGATCATCCATCGCATCCCACTTTTCAATAATCAGTGTCCAATTATAGGAAAACTCTTGCTCTTCTTTTTTCAACGTTTCTTCATCATGTTCTTTTAAAGCTTCAATTTTATCGTGTACTTCCCGAACCCAATCCTCTAGGCGAATAAAATCTCGTGTCGTTTCTGTCGATTGATAGCTGTCATAGAAAAAACCAAACAAAATAAGGGTTGCAAAATAGAGTAAGTAAATATCGGCATTCACCGCACGACTTGAAAAATACGTTCTTTTCAAATAATCATTACTTACATGAAAAGGCGATAACCTCGTTTCTGGAATTAGAAACAATTCACTGCCAACAGGGATATTGACACAAGAAACTTCTTTCGCAAATAAATCCAATAAATCCCGTACATCATCATCTGCTTTATACAACGTTGACCAATCCGAACCAACAACTCCATCACGTGCCAAATCCAAGTATAACTTAAAGGCTGAAACTACCTTTTCCTCACTATAACGCATCTTCATGCACCTCCTCCGCTATTGAAAATGTCATGTTTTGAATCGTATAACGCGGTGTTGCTTGAATGATTTCCCGATCCTCCAAAACTGTTAAGACATCATTTTTTAGCGGTTTAAATGCCTCATGAAAAGACCTATTTTGTTCATCTTGATCCAATGATTCATCACCATAACGAATAGGAGAACGTTGATGAATATATAGCCAAAAGTGATAAAATGTACGTTCTTCAAGATATTTTCCCTCCGCATTGCCTCTCATTCCATCAATCACTTCTGCCAACGAATGAATCCCCTTATTTGCTGCCTTCATGAGTAAGCTCATATAAACAGTAAAATGTTCTTTTAACAGTTGCTCGTCTTCACGATCTAACTGGTGTTCATCCACTTGCATAAACGTGTCTTCCATCGGATCTTCACGGTCATTTCTAAAATTTTGCGCTTCCAGCACCGTAAGCGGTGACCAAATTTCAGCATATGGCAGTTTGAAAAAAGGATGCAAAACCCCTTTCATCGTTTCTAGCGGCAATGGTTTATTCACAATGGGCAGCACTATATCTTGCTTAAAATTAAATGCCTCAACCCCCATGTAATAAAGCGATTGCTGTGCCGCCAAGAGCGTATCATTAATGAGTATCTGGCTTTCTGTTAGCAATTTGGAATGTTCATTATGTACACTTTCAAGCTCTGTCGTTATTGAAAGAATATAACGATACGCTTTCGGTTCTTCTAAATGATAATCTTTTTCAAACAACCTTGTCCGCGTTTCATGAACAAAATTTTCAAGTTCAATAAATTCTTCATTTTCCCGAGTCAGTCGAAAGCGAATGTCCTCCAGCAACTTTTTATAGCGCTCAAACGTATCTTCAGAAACAATATTACGAAGGACTTCATGCTTTAATTTTGTCATCCGATCTCTTAACGTTTCGACATTGACACGCATCTCGTTAATTTGTCTAAGTGCGCTGCCATACTCTCCTTTCTCCAATTGCTTCCGAATCATTAACTGGTTAATAGATAACTGATACTCACTATAAAATTCTTTCGTCGCAAAGATAAGTTCAATCCCATCTTCATCAAGCGTATAAAACTGCCTTCCTGTGTCACTATCAAATCCATTATCCTTCAATATTGAAAAGGTAATCGTTTCATCGTCGCCTGTATCCCAATTATAAAATTCAACCTCTCGTCTTTTTCCGCCAGGCGGTCGAAATGCCTCAACAAGTTTCGTTGCAATTGTCTCCCCTTGCTTCGCCCCAAGCGCATATTTTCCGGAAGTAACATGACTGATATAGTGAGCAAGTTCAAGTTTTCCTACCTGATTGCTTCGTAAAATTTTATGTTCAAAAAAGAAGAGCAATGTCAAAAGACCAAGCCCATGCATATCAATCCGAGCTCGGTTCATATCCTCATCTCTGCCGCGCTTTAATTCATGTAAAACATCGAATAATGCGAGTCTTCGCACCCTGTCTTTATAGCCCTCCGTTAAGCCTTTCCATTCATGATATTCCATGACCAGTTCCTCCAAATCTCTCTCAGTTCAGAAGACTTTAACACTTCTTGCGGATAATAATGTCCATCCTCAAGTAACGATTCAACTTTTGGACCACACGGCATTGCGGTAACAAAGTTCTCAATCGCCTTTATATCCTTACGCTGATTTGTTTTTCCTTTAAAAGGCGATTTGCTTAAACAAGCCTCATAAAACGGAGTCGCCGGAATGACTTGCCGTTTTTCATTCAACGAATTCCAAATGGTTATGCCTGATCTGTCAATATCTCCAAAATAATAAAAAGTATGATTGGCTTTCTGTATCGGGAATTGCCAGTCGAATTGCTCAATACTTTTTACAATTTTATTCCCGGAACCGTAAATAAGCGTGGAAAAAACCGTTTCCGATAAAATCGGCAACAGTGCCTGATACGTCGTTTTATTTTCAACGATGAGGTGAAATTGCTGCGGATTCATCACTATTTTGACATTAAATGCCATCATGAGCGGATCTGATACTGGAACAATTTTCATCACATTCCACAGTCCGATTCTCTCCAACACCTCACGTCCCCCGCCCTCATCAATCCACTTCTCATCTCCAACAAGCGCTGCGCTTCTTTCCGGAGCCGGGACAGATTCCTGCGGAAATCCGACTTCAGTTAAGTATGTTTGAATACGTTCAATGAATGGAAGATCATTTAAAAATATTTCAGGCGGCATTGAATAATAACAATCCAATCGAATCGCACTATGAAACTGTGAAGTATAACGATGAAGTTCTACGTGAAAATCTGCTTGAAGCTTTGATTTGTTTATTCGATACCGATAGGCAACTGATGGCGTGCGGGTAGTTTGACCAGCAGATTTCACCGGTTGAAGTATGTTTTCTTCTTCCAACTTTAGGATATCGGCCGCCAGCTCTTCAAAACGCTGCCCATTTCCATGAAATAAAACCGATAACTCCTCTAATGTAATTGTTACTTTTGACCTCAATGTGAGTTGATTCAATTGCTTGTCCAATTTAAATCCCCCCCTACTTTCGTACCTAATCCTAGTATAGCGAAAATTATCATTCTTTGCGATGGGGAGTGTGTAGGTATAAGGTGGAATGAATATATCTAGTAAACCTTCATTCCCGTCCATAAAACGAACAATTCCATCGGCAGCTTCTGGCGACAGGCACTGCCCCTGTCTTCTCCGTATGCATTAACCCTATTATACTACTTCAGAACTTGATTCGCTGTAATCACAACACCCGCGCACGTCTAAATGACGAATAAACCCGAATCCCCGCCTAAAAAGCGTCTTGGCAATTTCCAAAGCGAAATCAATGACACGTATCAAAAGCAATCATAACACCGTGCTACATCACTTCTTTTCCTGACGTACAAATTTAGCAATCCTTTTCGTAACTCTGCTTGTGTGAGTGTTAGCGAATGTGGCGCTGAATGTTCTCAAACAGACTACCTTTCCCATTGTTTATGTTGTATGATAATGATAAATAACTAACTCAAATGAACTATCGAAGGAAGTAGTCCAAAAGAATGAGGTGTCATAGTCTGGTTCAACAGGGGTGGTTAGATGGTTTATTCTATGAAGTAAGAGGGCAAGGTGAAACCATTTTATTATTGCATGGTATTGGTGGAAGCCATACGATGTTTAAGCCCCAGGTGACGAGTTTATCAAAACATTATAAAACAGTTACCGTTGACTTAAATGGAAACGGGAATTCAGAATCCGTCAAAACTAAAAGTTATCTTACTACTCATATTAAGTGTATTTTAGCTCTAATGGATCATTTAAAAATTAAAAGAGCCATCTTAGTAGGATTGTCTTACGGCGGAATTATTACTCAGTTATTTGCGATTATACATCCCGATAAAGTGAAGAAAATGAAAATGATTCTCATCGACACATACAGCCGTATCCAACCCAAAAATCTATATGAATTATGAAAAAGAAAAGAAAAGAAAACAAAGCAAGCTAACGCACAATTATGTGCTGAACGAAAAATGGGGGCTTGACCACTGGCACCCAGTATTCTGCAAGCGAGAGATTAAGTTCTAAAGTACGTTCTCTAATTATAATAAATTTATGAGTTCGGTCTATTATTCGAGTAGCGGCCCCCTTCTCTATTGCTATTTTATGGGGCTTTATTCTTTTCAAAAGAATGATTACAGTAAAATGTACCGATTAGTAAATCCGTAAGAATAATAGAACTCCTTACCTCCAAGTACTCATACGAATATGGTTGAAAATCAAATTCGCCAGAGTCCGCTAACGATTTGGCTTGGTTCCAAAAGTGACGCCCCATCCACAGCTTATACAATCCCATTAAACTGATAGTTCTTTCATAATCTATATAAATTTCTTCTATATAATTTATTTTCAGCACTTAGGTATAATACAACTAAAGGTATACAGTTTATAAGATATTATTCTATTAACCATTTTTAGGGGTACAAAACGGAAAAAAAATTGGCCCCTTCTATAAAACCCGTTGAAAGTTGCTCAGGAATCCAAATGCACTTTTCGCTAAGTGGTGAAAAGGATGAAACTTAATGATGATCGCAAACGTCTTTTCTCCATGGCTGGATATTTACATGAAACATTTCAATATATAATCTGTTAATCGGAAAAAACATATTAAGATTCGCTTCAACTTGTATAAACCTAATCAATTTATTCACGAAGAAATAATGTTTTTATTATATTACGTAATAGTGCTGTAAACTGAAGGCTTTAACTTTTTATTTAATTGCCAAAAGATGGAGGAAAAATAAATGAACAGAACAAATAGAAGAAAAAAGAAAAAATGGCCGTGGATTGTTGGAATTCCAACTGTTTTAATCCTAGGTGCAGTTGTATACGGTTTGTTCATTTACATGGATTTCACAAAAACCGTGAAAGAAATCCACGAACCAATTGACAGAGAGGTATCGGACAAGCGAGAAGTGCCAATTGCTTTCAAAAAGCAAGATCCTTTTTCAGTGCTGATTTTAGGAGTCGATGAACGGGAAGGAGATTCTGGACGTTCTGACACAATGATCGTGTTAACTGTAAATCCCGAAACAAACTCAACAAAAATGGTTAGCATCCCTCGTGATACGTACACTGAAATGGTCGGCCGCGGATTTAAGGATAAACTGAATCATGCCTACGCATTCGGTGGCATCGAAATGGCGATGGATTCTGTTGAAAACTTACTCGACATTCCAATTGACTACGTCGTTCAAGTGAATATGGACAGTTTTAAAGATATCGTCGATGCAGTTGGAGGCGTGACGATTAACAACACACTGAATTTCAGAGAAGGTAATTATTCATTTCCAAAAGGCAATATCCATCTTAATGGGGACGAGGCTTTAGCATTTGTCCGTATGCGCTACGAAGATCCGCGCGGTGACTTCGGTCGACAAGATCGACAAAAACAAGTAATTCAAGCCGTCCTTCGCGAAGGCGCATCTGTGAACAGTTTATTGAATTATAAAAGCATTTTCGGTGCCATTAGCAACAACATCCGCACAAATATGACATTCGATGAAATGGTTGATGTGCAGAAAAACTATCGGAATGCTACGGGAAATATCGAACAGCTCTATATTGAGAAAGGTTCCGGACAGAAGATGAATGGAATTTGGTATTATATGATGAACAGCGATGAATTAAGAGGAATTCACGATGAACTGAAAGAACATCTGGAATTGTAAGATTCGGGGTTGCGCGTGTTGCAACCCCGAATCTTTTTGTTTTCAAAACACAGAAGTATTGGGCGACGATCCCAAAATATTTTTCAAACTATTCAAACCCCTAGTTGTCTAAAGTTGGCAAATTGATTATACTAGATTCATAGAGTATCGGTTTGTGTCCATTATTTAATCTAAAGGAGAAAATATAAATGAAAAAAATTGCTTTTTCGGTAGTGGCAACTGGGTCACTAGCGTTTTTTGTTGGAACAGGCGATGCGGAAGCGAGTTCTTACCAGGTAAAAGCCGGAGATTCCCTTTGGAAAATTGCTTCGTCGAATCAAGTATCTGTGGCTGACATAAAAAAGTGGAATGGGCTCACGTCGGATGTCATTTATCCGAATCAGGTACTTCAAGTTAATTCAACGGCAAGTGTGCCGGTGAAACAAACTGAGTCGAGGCCGAGTGCAACCCCAACAACAACTTCTACATATACAGTGAAATCCGGTGACACTTTGTCACAAATTGCACAACGACATAACACGACGGTCGGTGCGATTCAGAGATTGAATAATATTACAGGTCACTTAATTTTCGCTGGACAGCAATTAAAAGTGAGTGGCACGTCGCCGCAAACTTCTACAAACACCAGACCATCAAGCACTCCACCAACAACGGCGGTGCCAAGTGCATCGACAGGATCTCATACAGTCGTAAGAGGAGATACATTATCTGGAATTGCCCATCAACATGGCATTACAGTAACACAGCTGCAAAATTGGAATAATATCCAGTCGCACCTGATTTACGTTGGACAAGTTTTAAAAGTTGAAAATACAGTCGTTGCACCGCAAAAAAATCCACCAGCAATCAGCACGGCTCCGCCACCTGCCCAAGCTGCAACCGGGTCAGTGAAATCGGTCATTCATACGGCGATGCCTTTGCAAGGAACACCATATACTTGGGGCGGTTCTACACCAAATGGTTTTGATTGTAGCGGTTTTATTTATTATGTTTACAGTCAAGCCGGTGTTGATGTTCCACGGACAAATACTGTCGGATTTGACGCGCGTACTTATGAAGTGGACAAGCCTCAAGTTGGCGATTTAGTCTTCTTCAAGAATACGTATACTACGGGCATTTCCCATGCAGGAATTTATATTGGAGATAATAAATTTATTCACGCTGGCGGAGACCGTGTACAAGTGACGAGTTTATCAGATCCTTATTGGAGTAAGCATTTTGATAGTTTTAAGCGATTGTACGCGATGAATTAATCTTGTAGAAAGCTCTCCCATTTCGGGAGAGCTTTTTTCATATCTGTCTAAAAAACCTAACAAAAAAGCTATCCTTCCAAAAAAGGATAGCCTTCCATCATTATGCATTTTGCTGTGGAACGCGGATAATCCATCTAGATAAATCAGCGTCAGTTTTTTGAACCATTTCTTTAGGATAAATAAACGTCCACGGCTTTGTCGTGTTCGCTTTTACCGAAAACTGGTCGAGTTTAAATGAACCGCGTGCAACAAGATCACCATTCGCGTCAATCAACTCAAGCGGCAATTGTTCGATATTAATTTCTTTTGAGTGACCATTTCGGATAAAGATTGATGCAGCAAGGCTACCGTTTTCTTCCGTTTTCACTTGAAAACCGCTAATATTTACTTCACGCGGCTTTAATTTAGGAAGGCCTTCTACTACCTTTTCCAAACTATCTTTTTGCTCTTTGGTTAAGCCTTCTTCCCATGACTTTTCCAAGTCTAAACGATGCGGCACCATCGATTGGACATTGAAAGCAAGCTTCCAATTTTCCGCAGGAGGTTCATCCGCTAATAAATTATCTTTCTTAAATTCGAATATCCATGGACGTGCACTTTTTGCAGGAATATCGCCTAATTCGCTCAAATCGAACTCCTGTGAAGCAAGAAGTTTCTCATTTTCATCCAGTAGCATCAGCTCTACCGTACCAATCTGAATCGTTTGGTCCAATGAAGAACGGAAAAATGCTTTAACAAGCCAACTGCCATTCGCTGGTTCAACATCTACATCAATGCCTGACAATGAAATTTGGTTCGGCTTTAGTGGATCAAGATCATTGGATAGAAAACGAAACACATATTGCTGTTCTTGTGGAATATTCCATGAAGGATGTAACGATAACGCCGTTTCGATTTCATTTTCTCCTGATGATTTCGTAGCTTCCGGAGCAATTTCTTGTGAATCAACAGTACTATCTTTGCCTGTTTTTTCCGTTTTTCTAAAAAAAGATAAAAAGTTCATAAAAGTTGTTCCTCCAATTACTATAAGATTTATGGTAAGAATTCTATATTAAAATAAACTTATCAGTGTCCATTAATATTTCTAGTTTAACAAAAAGACGAAGGAACTACTAGCGTATGTGTGTTTAATGATTTATCCTTCCCTCGAGTGGTCATTCAGCTATATTTTTAAAAAACGGCGACACGCCCCTATATCGTATCGCCGCTTTCTATCATCATTTCCTTAAAGAAATAAATTGCTTCATGCCTAGTCTTGCTGATTCATTCATTCGTTCAGCAAGTAAATCTGCTTCTTTTAATTTGTCGCTCCACTGTTCGTCCATTGACGCCACAATCTCAAGTATTGCATCGCTTTGTTTGGTGAGGCTTTCAATTTGAATCGTCCTGTCCCCCATATCCACCATATCCATAAAATCCGCAACTTTATGATGGTAAGAAATTGCCATAACAGGAGTTTTTGCATTCACTGCAAGATAGACTGAGTGCAACCTCGTGCCAATTAACATGTCTTGCTCTGCACTAATTTTAATAATATCTTCCGGTGATAAATTCTCTTTATTTACTGTGACTCGATCTTTGTTTTGCATACGATTATAAACATCAATCGTTACGTCTACATCATGCGGGTACTTTGTTGAAAAAAGGTTTATATTGACATCTTTAGCTTCTAATAAAGCATCGAGATTATCCGCCATTCCTTGTACGTAACTGTCGTATTTAATATCATTTGCTTCCGGCCAATACGCAAGATTGTAATACGGTACGACCGTGACACCGATATTACCAATACGGTCCTTTGACTTCTCCTTTACATGAGAAGGCAGAGCAAATGAAGGGTCCCCGACAATTTGGACATCTTTACGAACCCCTATTTTCCTTAATAAGTCTCTCGATTTCGGATCACGAACCGAAGCACTTTCTGCACCATTCACTAGCTTTCTAATGAAAAACTTCCCCATTGTTGACGTAATCGGGCCAGCACCGCAGCCATATACGATATAAGGTACTTTTCCGCGTTTAGCCATATAGCCGTAAGAACCAAAAAGTTGGGCTTCACGGTTATAGAAGTCCATTAAAATACCTCCGCCGCCTATTATGAGCATATCAAGTCCACGTACAATCGAAGAGTTTTTTCGTACAGTTTCGATTGCCGTCATAATAGCGGAAGAACGTTTATAATATAAAGGAGCTGATTCTACTCCAAAACGATTAGATGTTTGAGGAGGATTGTTACTAAAAACGACAATATCACTTGTTGTAATATTGTAATGCGCGATTACTTGTTCAATAATCCCCGCTAGTATTGCCTCGTCCCCATTATTATTATTTCCGTAATTCCCAACGATGCCAATTTTCATTAATTTTCTTCCTTTTTTATAACGATTATCATAGTGAACTATTATAACACATAATGTCTGAATATAAGACATGAAACCCATTGAATTAATCAACTGAACTCGTAGTGTGTCATAATCGCGCTACCTAGAAATCGTTCTACAAATTGATTTGATGTATCACTTTTTCATGTTATTACATTTTCTAGATATCCATTGTAAAACGATATTAATTCTTATCGCCTTCTATATTTTGGACAAGCCACGGACCATTTGCAAGCCTAATCTCTCACTTGTCCACGACTTGCTGTCGCACACTTCTATTTTTATGTATTGGGATTTCCTTCTCTATTTACGACGTCTAGAGCTATCGAAAGTTCCCTTCCCCAAAATTAATTGCTGAAAAAAGGATTATTTCATCCCCATATGAACATTGTTTCTACAAGTCTAGTCTTTTATCTCTTTTTTCACAAGGATACCAACAATATTAAACATTCTTTTCCACTCATATATTACAAGATTGTTACAAAAGGTTACCGTTTTAAAAACCCCTATATAAAGCCGTTTCTGGCGAATTAAAGTAGGTGATGCACCTTTATTCTATTACAATGACTATAAATATATGCATATCGTTACTTACTTGTAATATAACTGTAACTTAAAAGTAAGTTTAGCTATGTTAAGATTGTCTCAGACAAAAGTAAACAATACATACCAAATATAGAAGATTTAAGTTTGAAAGGGGAAATTGAGAAAATCATGAAACGTTTCTTATTTATGCTTTTGGCGTGCCTTGTCATTTCAGTGGCCGGAACGTCAACTGCCTCAGCAAGCACTTTCGATTCTTTATATAAATCCGCCAGTTCGTATCTCGGTGTACCTTATAAATACGGCGGTACCACATCAAGTGGTTTTGATTGCTCTGGTTTTACACAAGCGGTTTTTAAAAATAATGGCATTTCTATTCCCAGAACAACAGGTCAACAATACGCAACTGGACAAGCTGTTTCTAAGAGCAATTTACAAGCTGGAGACCTAGTATTTTTCAAAACTGGCAAAAGTGGCGTTTCCCATGTTGGGATTTATATCGGAAGCAATAACTTTATCCATGCTTCGACAAGCAAAGGTGTAATGATTTCGTCAATTAACGACCCATACTAC